>NZ_JAMYRV010000068.1:0-21057 GCF_040321555.1 Mesorhizobium sp. M0317
CACGGCTCGGGCTTGACCAAGCGGCCGGGGGGGGCGCCGGCGCCAGCCGACGAGTCGCGGCTGCCGCAACAGGGGCCGCCGCTGCCGGTGGGCTTGTTCCGGCCCTTGCCGCCTTATGAGGAGCTGCCGCGCCCGCTGTCGCCTTCCGGCGCGTCGGCGCTGATCGACGAGGGCAAGGAAGCTGTTGTCGATACCCGCTCGCCGGTGCTGGACAGCGAGGCGGAGCCGGGCTTTGCGGTGATGCGCGGGCTGGCGCTGCACAAATTGCTGCAGATGCTGCCCGGCTTCCCCGAGGACGAACGGCAGGCAGCGGCATTGGCATATCTCAGCCGTGCCGGCGCCGACTGGCCCGAGGCCGAGCGTAACAAGGCGCTGGCCTCGGTGATGGCGATCCTCGGAGATTCTCGCTTTGCCGGGCTGTTTTCGCCCTCGTCACGCGCTGAAGTCGCGGTCATGGGCAGCCTCGAAGTCAAAGGCAGACTGCGCTCGATCTCGGGCAAGATCGACCGGCTGGCGGTGACGCCCGGGCGCGTATCGATCGTCGACTACAAGACCAACCGGCCGGCGCCCGCACGCCTGGCCCAGGTGCCGCCGGCCTATATCCTGCAGCTGGCGCTCTACCGCGCGCTGCTCCAGCCGCTTTACCCCGGCCGCGCGGTGACGGCAGCACTGCTGTTCACCGAGGCACCGAGGCTTATCGAACTGCCGGCGCAGGCGATGGATGACGCCCTTGCCCGACTCACGGGAGCGTGACACAAGCTCTGCTTGAAGAAGGGCTGCTCAACCACCACATTTGGTGCGAGATAAATTTCGAAAGGATTTCGCATGGCCACCGTCAAGGTCGACAAGAGCAATTTCCAGGCCGATGTGCTCAACGCCTCGCAGCCCGTCGTCGTGGATTTCTGGGCCGAATGGTGCGGCCCCTGCAAGATGATCGGTCCGTCGCTGGAAGAGATCGCCAACGAACTCGGCGACAAGATCAAGATCGCCAAGCTGAACATCGACGAGAACCCCGAGCTTGCCGCCCAGTTCGGCGTGCGCTCGATCCCGACGCTGATGATCTTCAAGGGCGGCGAAGTCGCCGACATGAAGGTCGGCGCCGCCCCGAAGACCGCGCTGTCGCATTGGATCAATGGCAGCCTCGCCTGATCCTGTAGAAATTTCAGAGTTAAGCCCGGCCCTCGCGCCGGGCTTTTCTTTGGCGTTATCGCCTGACCTCTCTGGCACTCGCGCCTGAAGGCTCCATGTCTTCTGCTGAGGCTGGACAGGAGAGACAGAATGACCGGATCCGCCAAGGCCACCGTCTTCATCGACAATGAGCGCGTTATTGTCACCGAGTATCGGTTCCAGCCCGGCGACAACACCGGCTGGCATCGCCACGGCCACGACTATGTCGTGGTACCGCTGATGGACGGCAAGGTGAAGCTGGTGACCAAGGACGGCGAGAGTTTTGCCGAGATGAAGAAGGGTGCGCCCTATTTCCGAAAGGAGGGCGTCGAACACGACGTCATCAGCGCCAATGACGGCGAGTATGCCTTCATCGAGATTGAGCTAAGGTGATGGCTTGCCATCCTCTGCCATCTTGATGGCTCGTCCTAGTTTAAATGGGGGATATATTTTCTCGAAGGTATTTTGAAATGGCCGAACCCCGGCTTTCCGTCCGCAGCGCAAAAGCACGAGATCTTGCGCATCGTCTTGCTCATCGCGAAAACCGCTCGATAGCGGATATCGTCGAACGCGCGCTTGAATCCTATGAGATTCGGGAGGCGGGGCGAGAACCGGCGTCCACCTTCTACTCCCGCCTGACGGCAAGCAGTGGCGCGGATATCGATATGGAAGAAATCATCCGGAAAAGCCGCAAGGTCCATACAGGGCCGGAGCTTTGATCCTCGTCGACACCAACACAGCTCACCAGTCGGCGATGCGGTCGCCGCCGGCGAATTGCGCGCTTTTTGCGGTGTATTCGAACAGCTCGATCTTCACGCCGTTGGGATCTCGGATCCAGGCCTGAAAGGTGTCGTCGCAGGCATGCTTCTTGGCGGTAACGTCGATGCTCTTCGATTTGATGTGGGCGATCGCCGCGTCTAGATCTTCGACCTCAAGGCAGAAATGATTGATCTGGTTCTGCTCGCTGTATGCAGTGCCGTCCTTCTGGAACACCTCGACATGGCTGCGGCCGCCGCAATTGAGGTAGAAGCCGAAGACCTTGTCGTCGCGCAGGAAATTGAACTGCGTGTCGAGGCCAAGCACGTCGCGGTAGAAGCTTCGCGTCGCTTCGAGGTCGTGCGCAAAGATGCAGACATGGGCGAGCTGCTTGACCTTGATCATGTTCGGCTCCTCGCAGTGAATAGCTTCAGGTCGGCGGCGTGCCGTTCTCGGCCAGCACCGCGCCGGCAAGATACAAGGAACCGCCGATCAGGATGCGCGGCGCCGGCCCGTCCCAGGTGTCGCGCAACAGCATCAGCGCACTGGCGACGGAACTGACCGGTTCGGCCGTGAGGCCGGCTTCGGTCGCCCGCACCGCCAGCTCGTCATTCGGCACGCCGGCATCGCTCATGCTCACCGGCACGGTGTAGACATGCCGTGCCAGGCCCTTGAAGGCGTGGAAGTAGCCGCTCTGGTCCTTGGTGTTGATCATGCCGGAGATCAGAAACAGCGGCCGCGGGTTCTTTTCCTCCTGCTCGGCCAGCGCCTCGGCAATGACCATGCCGGCGCCCGGATTGTGGCCGCCGTCGAGCCAGATGTCGGCGCCCTTGGGCGCCAGCTCCATCAGCCGGCCCTGTACCAGTTTCTGCATGCGGCCCGGCCATGCGACGCTCGCCATCGCCTTCTCAGTGGCGCGATGACTGATTTCGAAACCGGCGGCCTTGACGGCGGCAATCGCTGCCGCCGCATTGGCGAACTGGTGGCGCCCGGGCAGGCGCGGTGGCGGCAGGTCCATCAGCCCGTCCTCATCCTGATAGACCATGCGGCCGTTTTCCTCGAAGGCGAGAAAATCCTGGCCGTAGACGAAGGTCGGGCAATCCAGCCGCTCGGCGGTTTCGATCAGCACTTGCAGCGCCGTCTCGCTCTCCTGCGCGCCGATGACCACCGGGCAGCCGCGCTTCATGATGCCGGCCTTTTCGGCGGCGATCAGTTCGACCCGGTCGCCGAGATAGGCTTCGTGATCCATCGACACCGGCATGATCACCGACACCGCCGGCCGGGCAACGACATTGGTGGCGTCGAAGCGGCCGCCAAGGCCGACCTCGATGATGGCGGCGGCAGCCGGATGTTCGGAAAACAGGATGAAGGTGACGGCGGTTAGGATTTCGAAGACGGTGATCTTCTGGCCTTGATTGGCCCGGGCGACGCGGGCGATGGCCTCGGCGAAGGTCTCGTCGTCGACCAGCCGGCCGCCGCCCTCGGCCGCCAGTCGGTAGCGCTCGGCCCAGTTCACCAGATGCGGCGAAGTGTGGACATGGACAAGGTGGCCGCCGGCTTCGAGCAGCGCGCGCGAAAAGGCCGCGCACGAGCCCTTGCCGTTGGTGCCGGCGATATGGATGACCGGCGGCAGCCGCTCCTGCGGATTGCCGAGGCGTTCGAGCAGCCTTGTGATGCGGTCGAGCGAAAGGTCGAAGCCTTTCGGATGCAGCGCCATCAGGGCTTCGATTTCACGATCTGCGGCAAGCGTTGTCATGAGCGAATCCTACGCATGCGCGCAGGTGCACGCAATCGCGGTTTGCGGCCAGAAATGTCGCGTCAGGCCTGCGGGCGGGCTTCCGTCGGGATGACCGACGGCGGCAGGATTTCCGGCTCCAGCGGCTTTTGCTCCTGCGGCAGTTTGAGCAGGATTTTCAACAGCCGTGAAATCGTCTCGCGCAGTTCCAGCCGCGACACCACCATGTCGACCATGCCGTGCTCCATCAGATATTCGGAGCGCTGGAAACCGTCCGGCAGTTTCTCCCGGATAGTCTGCTCGATGACGCGCGGGCCGGCGAAGCCGATCAGCGCGCCGGGCTCGGCGATATGCACGTCGCCCAGCATGGCGTAGGAGGCGGTGACGCCGCCGGTGGTCGGGTTGGTCAAGACGACGATGTATGGCAGGCCGGCTTCCTTCAGCCGATCGACGCCGATCGTGGTGCGCGGCAACTGCATCAGCGACAAGATGCCTTCCTGCATACGCGCGCCACCGGAGGCGGCAAACAGGATCAGCGGCCGCTTGCGCTGCAAGGCGACCTCGAAACCGTGCACAATGGCGTCACCCGCGGCCATGCCGAGCGAGCCGCCCATGAAGGCGAAATCCTGCACCGTCACTACAACCGGCAGGCCCTCGACCGTGCCCAGCGCATTGATGATGGCGTCTTCCAGGCCGGTCTTGGCCTTGGCGTCCTTCAGCCGGTCCGTGTAGCGCTTCTCGTCGCGGAACTTGAGCGGGTCCTGCATGACCTTGGGGTTCTCAAGCTGCTCGTATTTGCCGTCGTCGAGGAAGAATTTCAGCCGTTCCTTGGCCGAAATCTTCATGTGATGGCCCGATGACGGGATGACGAACTGGTTGGATTCCAGGTCCTTGTGAAACACCATCTCGCCGGTCTCGGGATCCTTGATCCAGAGATTCTCGGGCATGTCGGTGCGCCGGCCGAGCATCGAATTGATCCTCGGGCGAACGTAATTGGTGATCCAGTTCATCGCTTCGGCTCCTGTCCTGACGAAGAGTTGGCTCGTGCATGTCGCCCAAAAGTGGGAACCGGTTTTGGGATAACGACTTGCACAAGGCCTAAGTAGGGAAACTATTCGGCAGCAGCAAGGCGGGCCGAACGCACGCCCTGAGACAGTCCGCTGACCAGGGTGGCGACGGCCTCGGCCGGGTCGGCGGTCTTCTCGCCCTTCGGTCCCAACACATTGGCGACCGCGTTGACGATCGCGGTGCCGACGACGACGCCATCGGCATTGGCGCCGATAATGCGCGCCTGCTCGGCGGTCTTGACGCCGAAGCCGACGCAGACTGGCAAGTTGGTGTGGCCCTTGATGCGCTTGACCGCGGCGGCAACCTTGCCGGTGTCGGCCAAAGCCGAGCCGGTGATGCCGGTCATCGACACGTAATAGACGAAGCCCGACGTATTCTGCAGCACCTTGGGCAGGCGCTTGTCATCGGTGGTCGGCGTTGCCAAGCGGATGAAGTTGATGCCGGCCTTCAGCGCCGGAATGCAGAGTTCTTCGTCCATCTCCGGTGGCAGGTCGACGACGATCAGCCCGTCAATGCCGCTGGCGATGGCGTCCTTGAGGAAGCGATCGACACCGTAGATGTAGATCGGGTTGTAGTAGCCCATCAGCACGATCGGCGTTTCATTGTCGGTGGCGCGGAAATCAGCCGCCGTCTTCAGCGTCTTGACCAGGGTCTGGCCACCTTTCAGCGCCCGCAGGCCAGCGGCCTGGATCGCGGGTCCATCGGCCATCGGATCGGAAAACGGCATGCCCATTTCGATGATGTCGGCGCCGGCCCTGGGCAGCGCCTTCATGATCGACAAAGCGGTGTCGTAGTCCGGGTCGCCGCTCATGAAATAGGTGACGAGCGCCGGGCGGCCCTCGGCTTTCAGTTTTGCCATGCGGCGGTCGATGCGGGTCACCATGATCAGATCTCCATGCCCAGCATCGAGGCCACTGTGTGCACATCCTTGTCGCCGCGTCCCGACAGGTTGACGATGACGATCTGGTCCTTGTCCATATCAGGCACGATCTTCACCGCATGCGCGATGGCGTGGGCGGATTCCAGCGCCGGGATGATGCCTTCGACGCGCGTCGTCAGCTTGAAGGCTTCCAGCGCCTCGTCGTCGAGGATCGGCACATATTCGACGCGGCCGGAATCGCGCAGCCAGGAATGTTCGGGGCCGACGCCCGGATAGTCGAGGCCGGCCGAGATCGAATGGCCGTCCATGATCTGGCCATCGGCGTTCTGCAGGAGATAGGTGCGGTTGCCGTGCAGGACGCCTGGCGCGCCGGCATTCATCGAGGCGCAATGCTCGATGCCGTGGAGGCCACGGCCGCCGGCTTCGATGCCGATGATGCGGACTTGCCTGTCGTCGAGGAAAGGATGGAACAGGCCGATGGCGTTGGAGCCGCCGCCGACAGCCGCGATGATGGTGTCGGGCAGCCGGCCTTCCTGTTCGAGGATCTGGGCGCGCGCCTCGATGCCGATCACCGACTGGAAGTCGCGCACCAGCTCCGGATAGGGATGCGGACCTGCGGCGGTGCCGATCAGATAATAAGTGTCCTCGACATTGGTGACCCAGTCGCGCAACGCTTCGTTCATGGCGTCCTTCAGCGTGCCGTGACCGGCGGTCACCGGCCGCACTTCGGCGCCGAGCAGCTTCATGCGGAAGACGTTGGGGCTTTGGCGGGCGACGTCGGTGGCGCCCATATAGACCACGCAGGGAAAGCCGAAGCGCGCCGCGACTGTGGCCGCCGCCACGCCGTGCTGGCCGGCGCCCGTCTCGGCGATGATGCGCTTCTTGCCCATGCGCTTGGCGAGCAGAATCTGACCGAGGCAATTGTTGATCTTGTGCGAACCGGTGTGGTTCAGGTCCTCGCGCTTGAAATAGACTTTTGCGCCGCCCCCGAGGCCCTTCGCCGAGGAAACCTCACGAAGATGTCTGGTCAGGCCTTCAGCGAAATACAGCTTCGACGGCCGCCCGGCATAGTGGGTCGAGAGGTCGGTCAATTCGGCCTTGAAATCCGGATCGTTCTTGACCTCGTTCCAGTGCCGCTCGAGGTCGAGGATCAGCGGCATCAGCGTCTCGGCGACGAAGCGGCCGCCGAAGATGCCGAACATGCCCTGTTCGTCGGGTCCGGTGCGGAAGGAATTGGGTGTCGCCGGCTTGTCCATCGCCGATCTCCTGGTTCGAAAAAAGTGTTCAGGCGGCGCGGTCGTCGCGCACGGCCCTGACTGCCCGGAAAAACTGCTCGATCAGCGCCGGATCCTTGACGCCTGGACCGCTTTCCACACCCGACGAAATGTCTATCGCGGGCGGATTGGCTGATATCAGGGCGTCGCCGATATTGGCGGCGTTGAGCCCACCGGAAAGCATGTAATCGAGCCCGGCGTCAAGGCCGGCCAGGATGCGCCAGTCAAAGGCGACGCCATTGCCGCCCGGAAGTTGCGAGCCCTTTGGTGGCTTGGCATCGAACATGAAGCGATCGGCAACGCCGATGAACGGCTTTAGCCGCTCGAGATCGGCTACCTCACTGACGGAGAACACCTTCATGACAGGCAGGCCGTAGCGAGCTTTCACCTCGGCCACCCGCTCGGGCGTCTCCGTGCCGTGCAACTGCAGCATGTCGGGGCGCATCTTTGCGACGATCTCATCCAGGAACGCGTCATCCGCATCGACCGTCACGGCGACCGCCCTGGCCTTGCCGATTGCCGCCTCGCGCAGGCGGCCGGCTGCCGCAGGCTCGACATAGCGCGGGCTTTTAGCAAAGAAGATGAAGCCGACATGGCTGGCGCCGCCGGCCAGGGCCGCGGCCATTGCCTCATCGGTCTTCAATCCACAGATCTTGATATCGAGCGCCATGGCGCGGGGATTGGCACGAAACCGGCCAAGAGTCGAGAAAAAGCATCCTGTTTGCCGGCAACGCCAAAGGCGCTACCTATTGATGGGAGAAGCAAGGCGGAGCAGACGAATGGCCGACCAGAGCATAGCCGAACTCCGGCAGAAGATCGCGCAAGCGCGCGACGTCATCGCCCATCTGATGCAAAAGGCCGCCTTCGACGGGGCAGAAGCGCACCGGGTCCTGGATTATTTCGGCAGCGATGCGTTCGAGCAGAATTTCCTGCCATGGCCGCGCCATGGCGACGAAGGGCTGCGGCCTGAAGAGCTTAATGCGGCCAATGATGATTGAGCGCGGCGCCGGCGCAGGCTAATCGAACACGATCGCCTGCAGCGCGCCGCCATTGCGCTTCAGCCAGTCCTTGCAGCGGTCGGTATCGGGACAGAGCTGCTCGCACAATTTCCAGAATTTCGGGCCGTGGTTCATCTCCTTGAGATGCGCCACCTCATGCGCGACCAGGTAGTTTATCACCGGCGTCGGCGCCATCATGATGCGCCAGGAGAAGGACAGATTGCCATCGGAAGTGCAGGAACCCCAGCGGCTCGACGTGTCCTTGAAGCGGATCGCCTTGGCGCGCTTGCCGATGGCCTCGGTATGCTTGACCACCAGCTTCTCGATGTCCTTCTTGGCCTCACGCTTGAGGAAATCGGCGATGCGGCGCGGCAAATGTATCCGCTCGCCATGGACGATCAGCAGCGGACCGCGCTCGTCGCGCGACACGGTGACGGTGCCGCGTTTCGACGGTTCGTGGACGATGCGATGCGCGACGCCGCGTATCGGGATCTTGATGCCGGGGCGCACTTGCGGCCGTGTCGGCACCTTGGCCAGACGCTGCTCCAGCCAGTCCTGGTGGCGGTGAAGAAATTTCTCCACCTCGCCGCGGCGCAGGCCCGGCGGCACGGTGATGCGCAGCCCCTGGCCGCCCGAATCGATGCGCAGCGTCAGCCGCCGTGCGCGGGCGCTCTCGACGATCCTGAGCGGCAGTGTGCGGCCGGCAACGACGTGCTCTCGCTCTTCGACAGGCGAGGGTTTTGGTTTGGTCAGGTTGCGGAAAAAGCCGAAGGACATGCTGAACGATACGCGATTCGAGGAAAACGACCAGAACAAAAAAGAAACGGCGCCGCTCGCGCGACGCCGTCCATCATGCCAAGGCCTGTCCTACAGCGCCGCGCGTCTCTGACGCGCAAAGGACGCTGTAGCACTCTAATTTGGCGCATGAACCTCTCCGAAAATCGGTTCCGATTTTCGGGGTCATGCGCGCAGCCTCAGTCGTCAAGCAGGTTCGGGCCCTTGCGCTTGGGGGTCGCGGGCTTGGCCGTTTCGGCCGAGCCTGTTTTCGCAGGCGCTGTCGACTTGTTGCGGTTGGCCATGAAGCGGTCGAACTCGTCCTGGTCCTTGGCGCGGCGCAATTGGCGGGCGTACTCATCGAACTCGCTCAGCATCTCGTCGAGCTTGCGACGCTCTTCGGCGAGGCGTTCGAGTTCTTTCTCGCGCCAGTCGTCGAAAGCGACATTGCCGGTGCGGGCCGAACCGTGGCCCCAGCGCGCGGCCTTGTCGGAACCGCGGCGGCAGCCGGCGAAGATGCCGTCCGTGGCGCGGTTGACGTCGCGCTTGAAGCCGTCAAGCCGGTCGCCCCAGATGATGTAGGCGAGCATGGCGAAGCCAAGCGGCCAGAACACCATGAAGCCGATCACCATCAGCGCGATGGTCGCCGGCGTCCAGGCCGGGCGGATCAATGCGGATGTGTTCATTTTCTCCCATTCCTTCGGTTGGAGACAGCCAAGAGCGGCTGCGTGGATTCGAAATGGGATGAGAAAAACGGCGATTCAAGACAACGTCGGCCAAAACCGGACAAGGGCCTGAAATGATTATCGGTTTTTGAGCGCTTCGAGGAAAAGCACGACCAGGCCAGCGACCAGGCCCCAGAAGGCGGCGCCAACGCCGAACAAAGTCAGCCCCGACGCGGTGACAACGAAGGTGACCGTGGCGGCCATGCGCTGGTCCTCGTCCTTGAGCGCGATCGACAGCGCGTTGGCGAGCGATCCCATCAGCGCCAGGCCGGCTACCAGAACGATCAGGCTCTGCGGCAGGACGGCGAAGATCGCCACCAGCGAGGCGCCGAAAACCGCGAAGATCAGATAGGCAAGTGCATAGAAGGGTCCGGTCTTCCAGCGCTCGGCCGGGTCGGGATGGACGTCCGGCCCGGTGCAGATCGCCGCAGAGATCGCGGCCAGATTGGTGGTCGAGCCGCCAAACGGCGCCGACAGCAGCGAGAACAGGCCGGTGACGCCGATCAGCGGGCCGGGTTCGGGGTGATAGCCGGCGGCGCGCAGGACGGCGAGACCCGACAGGTTCTGCGACGCCATGGTGACGAGGTAGAGCGGCAGCGCCAGGCCGATGACAGCTGCGGCGCTGAAATGCGGGGCAATCAGCGTCAGCGTCGACAGTTCCGGCGCCGGCAGTCCGCCGACGCGGCCTGTCAGGAAGGCGGCGATGCCGCCGCCGATCAGCACCGCTAGCACCGACAGCGCCGGGTTGAACAGGCGAATGACGAAGAAGGCCGCGATCAGCGGCAGGATCAGCCAGGGGTCGACCGGAATGGTCTTGACGGCATTGAGCGCGAAGGTGACGACGATGCCGGCCAGCATGCCGGACGCGACCGACGTCGGTATCCTTGATATAAGCTGGGTCAGCGGCTTGAACAGGCCGGTGGCGATCAACATTAGGCCGGTGACGATGAAGGCGCCGACCGCATCGGCCATGGTAAAGCCGCTCGATGCCGCCATCAGCGCCAGGCCTGGTGTCGACCAGGCGGTGATGATGGGCATTTTCGTGCGCCAGGACAGCCACAGGCATTCGATCGCCATCGCCACGCACACTGCTGTCACCCAGCTCGCGGTCTCGGCCTGGGTGGCGCCAACCGCCTTGGCGGCGGCAATGACGACGGCGAGCGTGCCGCCGAAGCCGACGATTGCCGCGACAAAGGCGGATATCGGGATGGAAATGCGCATTCTTGCCTACCCCGCCCGCTGAACCATGTCGCCCACCGCCCTCAGCAGCATGTCGAGATCCTGCGGCCGCGACAGGCGGTGGTCGCCGTCGGGAATGAGCGACAAGGTGACGTCGTCGGCCGGCAGCAGCGAGACCAGCTTCAGCGCATGGCTTGCCGGCACGTCGGCGTCGGCCAGACCCTGCAGGATGTGGACGGGGCAATGGGTATCGATCGGCCCGGTCATGACCCGGTTCGCCCTGCCGTCCTCGATCAGCGCGCTTGTGTAGATGTAAGGCTCGGCGGAATAGTCCGAAGGTTCTTCGAAAAAGCCTTTCTCCCGGAGGTCGCGCCTCTGTTCCTCCGTCAGAGCCGGCTCGACCAGCTCGGCGGTGAAATCCGGCGCCGGCGCGAGCAGCACCAGGCCAACCACATTGCTGTCGCCCGCCTTGCGCATTTCCTGCACCATGCGCAGCGCGATCCAGGCGCCCATCGACGAGCCGACCAGGATTTGCTTGCCCTCGGTGAAACGCCGGAAGGCGGCGAGGCTCTCGCCAAGCCATTTCGAGATGGTGCCGTCGGCAAAGGCGCCGCCGGATTCGCCATGGCCGGAATAGTCGTGGCGCAGATATGCGCGGCCTTCCCTGGCCGCCCAATCCGACAACGTTTGCGCCTTCGTGCCCAGCATGTCGGATTTGTAGCCGCCGAGCCAGACGACGCCGGGCGTTGCGCCCGAGGAATGGCGAACCGCGATATCAATGCCGTCGACATCCAGTAGGGTTGGGGTGGTCGCGGTCATGGCTGTGGATCAATCCTGGTTCTGGGGGCCTGATTGTGGGAGCCTGATTTTACTCGCCGGTCTTTTGACACAGGCACAGGCGAGGCGGAAAGTGCTCGCGACATCCTTTGTTTGGTGCAGGCCTGCGATCAGGGTGATTTTCTGTCAGCGCTGTGCTATTGACTCCGCCCGCGCGCTCACCACATTGGCGCGTCCTGAACATTCTAGATTGAAACCCTGAACGAAACGGCCAAGGAGACCACGACCATTCGCAGACCTTTCAAAGCAGCGGCGCCCACCAAAGATGGCCCGCGCTCCAACCGTGATATCCGGGTTCCCCGGGTCCAGCTGATCGACGCCGATGGCCAGAACCGCGGCGATATTTCCATCAACGACGCATTGCTGCTCGCCGAAGAGGCAGGGCTCGATCTGGTCGAGATCTCGCCCAATGCGGTGCCGCCTGTCGTCAAAATTCTCGATCTCGGCAAATTGAAATACGCCAACCAGAAGAAGGCGGCCGAGGCGCGCAAGAACCAGAAGGTCATCGAGATCAAGGAGATCAAGATGCGCCCGAACATCGACAGCCATGACTACGAAACCAAGATGAAGGCCGTGCGGCGCTTTTTCGAGGAAGGCGACAAGGTCAAGCTGACGCTGCGCTTCCGCGGCCGCGAGATGGCGCATATGGAACTCGGCATGCAGCTCCTGAACAAGGTGCGCGAGGAGACGGCTACCATCGCCAAGGTCGAAGCCGAGCCGAAGCTGGAAGGCCGCCAGATGATGATGGTGCTGGCGCCGCGCTAGATCAGTTCGGGCGTTGCGCTCTAAATCCGCCTGAATCCTGTCTCATGGCGTCCCGGCGATCGGCGGGACGCCGATTCTCCTGTCCAGACGCCGCGATCGCCGGCAAAGCTTCTCGACGATCGGATTCCCGACATGGCCAATGAAATCAACCCTGCGCCCATCAAGGAGCTGGGCGGCTACCAGCACATGCGCCGCATGGTCCTTGCGGTGCTGGTGGTGGTGCTGTTTGCGGCACTGCTGTTCGGCCAGTCGACCTTCCCGCCCGATACCCCGGTGCATGAAACGATCGAGATGGTCGGCGTGCTGCTGATCTTCCTTGGCGTCGTAGGCCGCTTGTGGTCGACACTCTATATCGGCGGGCGCAAATCCTCCGAAGTGGTCACCGGCGGACCCTATTCGATCACCCGCAATCCGCTCTACGTGTTCTCGACCGTTGCCGCCGCCGGCGTCGGGGCGCAGATCGGCTCGTTCTCCGGCATCGTCCTGTTTGCGCTGTTGTGCGCCGGCGCCTTCCACATCGTCATCCTGCGCGAGGAACGGTATCTCAAGGAGGTTCTCGGCGCGCCCTACACAGCCTATCTGGCGCGGGTGCCGCGTTTCTTCCCCCAGCTGTCGCTCTACCAGGAAGGCGACACCGGCAGCTTCAAGCCGCGCCTCTTGCTGACCACCTTGCTCGACGGGCTGGTGTTTCTGGTGGCGTTGCCGGTGTTCGAGACCATCGATGGCGCCCAGCAATCGGGCATACTCCCGGTGCTGTTCAGGCTGCCCTGATCGCGGACAGAGCGTCGCAGCCGCTCGGGTGTTGCGCGCCAGCCCGCTTTGACGTATAGGACCGCCGTTCCAAGAAAACCGCCCGGCAGGGCATGCCGTGGCGGTTTCATTTGCTTTTCGGGCTTTTGGTCCGCCCGAAGCGAACAAGAAGCGCGATTGTGCGCCACCAATACGGAGTAGCAAAATGCCCAAGATGAAGACCAAATCGGCCGCCAAGAAGCGGTTCAAGATCACAGGTACGGGTAAAGTCCTGTCGGCTGCGGCCGGCAAGCGTCACGGCATGATCAAGCGTTCCAACAAGTTCATTCGAAATGCCCGCGGCACGATGGTTCTGGCTGAACCGGATGGCAAGAAGGTCATCAAGAATTTTCTGCCGAACGGCCTCTGAGCATTCGGTTTCAGGAACAGCGTTTAAGGAGATCATGACATGGCACGCGTAAAAAGAGGCGTCACCTCGCACGCCAAGCACAAGAAGGTCCTGAAAGCCGCGAAAGGCTTCTACGGCCGCCGCAAGAACACCATTCGCATCGCCAAGCAGGCGGTCGAAAAGTCGATGCAGTATGCGTATCGCGACCGCAAGAACCGCAAGCGCTCGTTCCGCGCGCTGTGGATCCAGCGCATCAACGCCGCGACGCACGAGCATGGCCTGACCTATGGCCGCTTCATCGACGGCCTCAACAAGTCCGGTATCGAGATCGATCGCAAGATCCTGTCCGACATGGCCATCCATGAGCCGCAGGCTTTCGCCGCACTCGTGGCCAAGGCCAAGGTCGCGCTCGAATATCTGAAGAACACCACCCCGAATGCTTTTGAAAGCGCTGTCGCCTAGAGCATGATGCCAAAAAGTTGCTGACTTTTTGGACAACATCATGCTCAGGGAAATTTAGCGAGGAGCGCGATCTTTCCGAAAAGTCTGCAACTTTTCGGGATCGGGCTCCGAGCCCAGCGCTTCCCAGCATTCGCAATTCTGATTGGGGAACCCGCGCTGGCACGGCTGGCGCGGGTTTTTCTTATGGCTGAACTTTCAACTTGAAAGTGACTTTCACCTCAAAGTTGACTCCCAACACAGCGAGTTTGACCGTGAACGACATAGCTACCGGCTTGGATACTCTCGAAAACTCCCTGCTTGCCGACGTCGCGTCGGCCGCCGATGAGGCTGCTATCGAAGCCGTGCGCGTCGCGGCTCTCGGCAAGAAGGGGTCGATCTCGGAATTGCTGAAGACACTGGGCGCGATGAGCGCCGAGGAGCGCCAGGTCAAGGGCCCCGCGATCAACGGCCTGAAGAACCGCGTCACCGAAGCGCTGACGACACGCAAGGCCGAGCTGAAGGATGTTGCTGTCACTGCGCGCCTCGCCGCCGAGACGGTCGACGTGACGCTGCCGGTGCGGCAATCGCCGGCCGAGCGCGGCCGCATCCATCCGATCAGCCAGGTCATCGACGAGATCGCGGCGATCTTCGGCGATCTCGGCTTTGCCATCGCAGAAGGTCCCGATGTCGAGAGCGACTATTACAATTTCACCGCGCTGAATTTCCCCGAAGGGCATCCGGCGCGCGAGATGCACGATACCTTCTTTTTCCAGCCGGACGAAAAGGGCGAGCGCAAGCTGTTGCGCACCCACACCTCGCCGGTCCAGATCCGCACCATGGAGAAGCAGAAGCCGCCGATCCGCATCGTCATTCCCGGCAAGACCTACCGCCAGGATTCCGACGCTACCCACTCGCCGATGTTCCATCAGGTCGAGGGGCTGGTGATCGACAAATCGGCCAATGTCGCCAACATGAAGTGGGTGCTGGAAGAATTCTGCAAGGCTTTCTTCGAGGTGCCGCAGGTCAAGATGCGCTTCCGGCCGTCCTTCTTCCCGTTCACCGAGCCCAGCCTCGAGGTCGACATCCAGTGCGACCGCTCGCGGCCCGGCGAAGTGCGATTCGGCGAAGGCTCGGACTGGATGGAGATCCTCGGCTGCGGCATGGTGCACCCCAATGTGCTGCGCGCCGGCGGGCTCGATCCCGACGAATATCAGGGCTTTGCCTGGGGCATGGGCATCGACCGCATCGCCATGCTGAAATACGGCATGCCGGACCTGCGCGCCTTCTTCGACGCCGATGTCCGCTGGCTGTCGCATTACGGTTTCAGGCCGCTCGACATGCCGACGCTGTTCGGAGGTCTTTCCGCATGACGGCGCCGCACACGGGTGGCTGCCGCTGCGGCGCGGTACGGTTCGAGGCATCAGTCGAACCGCACCATATCAGCTATTGCCATTGCGGCGATTGCCGGCGCGCCAGCGGCGCGCCGGTGTCGGCCTTTGTCGGCTTCCTGACCGAGCAGGTGGCTTTCACCGGCAAGGCGCTGAAGATGTACGAGAACGGGCCGGTGACGCGCTCGTTCTGCGGCATTTGCGGCTCGCCTATCGCCTATGTCGACGAGCGGCTGGAAGACCACATCTATTTCATGCTGGGCGCCATGGACATGCCGGCCTATTTCCGGCCGACGCACCATGCCTATGTGCGCGAGCAGCTGCCCTTCGTGCATATGCCCGACGACTTGCCGCGCCATTTGAAGACAAGCGTGCCCAGACCCGATGGACAAGGTCCGGGCGGGTACAGACAAAACGGAACATAGTGATGAAACTCACCCTTTCCTGGCTCAAGGATCATCTCGACACCGACGCCACGCTCGACGAGATCGTCGAGAGGCTGACCTCGATCGGCCTCGAAGTCGAGCATGTCGACGACAAGGCCGGCCTGAAGCCGTTCGTCATCGCCAAGGTGCTGACGGCGGTGCAGCATCCCGACGCCGACCGGCTGCGGGTGCTGACCGTCGACACCGGCAATGGCGCAGCCCCTGTCCAGGTGGTGTGCGGTGCGCCGAATGCCCGCGCCGGCCTGATCGGCGCCTTCGCCGCGCCCGGCGCCTATGTGCCCGGTATCGACGTGACGCTGACCGTCGGCAAGATCCGCGGCGTCGAGAGCCATGGCATGATGTGTTCCGAGCGCGAGCTGGAGCTGTCGGATGAGCACAATGGCATTATCGACCTGCCGGCCGATGCGCCTGTCGGCACCAGCTTCGCGGCTTACGCGCATCTCGACGATCCGGTGATCGAGATCAATCTGACGCCGAACCGGCCGGATGCGACCAGCATTTACGGCGTCGCCCGGGACCTGGCGGCAAGCGGGCTTGGCCGGCTCAAGACCGCGCCGGTCGAAGCGGTCCCTGGCAAAGGTGAAACGCCGGTCAAGGTGACCATCGAGGCGCCGGAGCTCTGCCCCGGTTTCGCGCTGCGCCTGGTGAAAGGCGTGAAGAACGGGCCGTCGCCGAAATGGCTGCAGCAAAGGCTGATCGCCATCGGCTTGCGCCCGATCAGCGCGCTGGTCGACATCACCAACTACGTCACCTTCGACCGTGGCCGGCCGCTGCATGTGTTCGATGCCAAGAAGGTCGCCGGCAATCTCGTCGTGCGCCGCGCACGCGACGGCGAGAAGGTGCTGGCGCTCGACGGGCGCGAATACACGCTGACGCCGCAGATGTGCGTGATCGCCGATGATAATGGCGTCGAATCGATCGCCGGTGTCATGGGCGGCGAGCATTCCGGCTGCGACGAGAGCACCACGGACGTGCTGATCGAATCCGCTCTTTGGGATCCGATCACCACGGCCCGCACTGGCCGTACGCTCGGCATCATCACCGATGCCCGTTACCGTTTCGAGCGTGGCGTCGACCCAGAATTCATGGTGCCCGGCGTCGAGCTGGCGACAAAGCTTGTGCTGGAGTTCTGCGGCGGCGAGCCGACGGAAATCGAGGTCGTCGGCTACGCCGGCCATACGCCGAAGACCGTTTCCTTCCCGCTTTCGGAAGTGAAGCGGCTGACCGGCATCGAGGTGCCCAGGGCGGAGAGCCTCGACATCCTGTCGCGCCTCGGCTTCAAGCCGCAGGGCTCGGGCGATGTCGTCGATGTAGCGGTGCCGTCCTGGCGCCCGGATGTCGACGGCAAGGCCGACCTGGTCGAGGAAGTCATGCGCATCCACGGTGTCGACAACATCGCACCGCAACCGCTGGGCGCGCATGATGCGGTCAATTCCAAGATCCTGACCACGCTGCAGGTCCGCACCCGCACCGCCAAGCGCTCGCTCGCCGTGCGCGGCATGATGGAAGCCGTCACCTGGTCGTTCATCCCGGCCAGGCACGCCGAACTGTTCGGCGGTGGCCAGACGGCGCTGAAGCTCGCCAACCCGATCGCCGCCGACATGTCCGACATGCGTCCCTCGCTGCTGCCCGGGCTGATTTCCGCCGCGCAGCGCAACGCCGACAAGGGCATTGGCGACGTCGCGCTGTTCGAGGTCTCCGGCACCTATGAGGGCGACGGCCCCGACCAGCAGCGACGCGTCGCCGCCGGCGTGCGGCGCGGCACCGCCAAGCTCGACGGCTCCGGCCGCAGCTGGGCCGGCAATGCAGGCCCGGTTGGCGTGTTCGACGCCAAGGCCGATGCGATTGCAGCGCTGGAAGCCTGCGGCGCGCCGGTCGACCGGCTGCAGATCGAGCCAGGCGGTCCGGCCTGGTACCATCCCGGCCGCTCCGGCACGATCAAGCTCGGCCCGAAGACGGTGCTCGGCACGTTCGGCGAGTTCCACCCGAAGACGCTGGAGGGGCTCGACGTTTCCGGACCGCTCTGCGGCTTCGAGGTCTATATCGACGCCGTGCCGGAGCCGAAGGCCAAGCCGACGAAAACCAAGCCGAAGCTGGAGCTCTCCGCCTTCCAGGCAGTGAAGCGCGACTTTGCTTTCGTCGTCGACAAAGGGGTCGAGGCCGGCACGCTGGTGCGGGCAGCGCTCGCCGCCGACAAGAAGCTGGTCACCGGCGTCTCGGTGTTCGACGTCTTCGAGGGCGCTTCACTCGGTGCCGCCAAGAAGTCCATCGCCATCGAAGTGTCGATTCAGCCGGTTGAAAAGACGCTCACCGACGAGGATTTCGAGGCGTTGGCCAAGCGGATCGTCGACAATGTCGGCAAGCAGACGGGCGGCGTGCTGAGGACGTAAAGCGGCTAACGCCCGCCCTACATATTTCGACTTCACGCAATTCTTAGGGAAAGCGCGTCTTAGGGAAAGCGCGGCGCGCTTTCCTGGGAAAACCGCTACACACTTTTCCTGGAATTGCTTCTGAGGATTGCCGGCAGGTGCGAATCGCTCTCCAAAGGGCGATGGACCATCTGCGCTATTCCGGTCTGCCGTTCGAAGCCCAGCGCGAAGCGTTTCTCGCCATGGTGTTGGCGGATGCGCTCGTCAGCGACGCGCTGGAGCGGGCACGGACGCTGGCGTTGCCGGACTGGCTGGTGGTGTCCGGTGCGCTCTACAACAGCGTCTGGAACCACCTGACCGGCAAGCCGCCGGGCTACGGCATCAAGGATGTCGATCTCTTCTACTTCGATGACAGCGACCTGTCCTACGAGGCCGAGGACGCGGTCATCCGTCGAGCCGCGCAGCATTTCGAGGGGCTGGCTCTGCCGGCCGAGGTGCGCAACCAGGCACGGGTGCATCTGTGGTACCCGCAGAAATTCGGCCAGCCCTGCCCGCGCTATACGAGTTCCAGCGAGTCGGTGAGCTATTTTGCTTCGAAGACGCATGCGGTCGGGGTGCGATACGACGCAGACGGGCAGCTGGAGGTGGTGGCGCCGTTTGGGCTGGATGACCTCTTCGCGTTTCGCATCACGCCCAACCGGCTGATGGATAACAGGCGCACGCATGAGGCCAAGGGGGCGAGGGCGAAGGCGTGCTGGCCGGAGATTACGGTGGTGCCTTGGTAATACGAAATGGCGGCGCGAGGCACCCCCCTCTGGCCTGCCGGCCATCTCCCCCGCAAGGAGGGAGATTGGCAGCTTCATCGTTGGCGCACTTTCTGCAACGTTGGTGATTGGCGAAAACAGCGACGACAGCCGATCTCCCCCCTTGCGGGGGAGATGTCCGGCAGGACAGAGGGGGATGCCGCGCGCTGACTTCTCAGGGCGCCAAGCTCCCCCGCTTGTTCACCCATTCACCAGCGCCAACAGCTCCTCCGTATAGCGCTTGCCAACCACCTTGTCCGGCGACAGCGCATCGCCGATCGCCGCCACTTCAGCCGCGCTTAGCTCGATCCCGGCCGCCGCTGTGTTCTGCTCGAGATGGCGGATCTTTCTTGCGCCGGGGATCGGCACGATGAAGTCGCCCTGGTGCAGCACCCAGGCCAGCGCCAGTTGCGCCGAGGTGACGCCTTTTTCCGTCGCCAGTTTTTCCAGCGTGGCGATCACCTTGGCATTGGCCGCCATGGCGTCGGCCTGGAAGCGGGGCAAGGTGCGGCGCCAGTCGTCGTCGCTCAGGGCCTCGGGCTTGGCGATGGTGCCGGTAAGCAGGCCGCGGCCGAGCGGGCTGTAGGGGACAAAGCCGATGCCGAGTTGGCGGCAGAGATCTAACACCTCGTCTTCGGGGTCGCGGCTCCACAGCGAGTATTCGCTCTGCACGGCAGCAATCGGATGCACGGCGTGCGCCCGGCGGATGGTGGCGGCACTGACCTCCGACAGGCCCAGCGCCCGTACCTTGCCGTCGCGCACCAGTTCGGCCATGGCGCCGACCGTGTCCTCGATCGGCACGTTGGGATCGACACGATGCTGGTAGTAGAGGTCGATGACATCGGTATCGAGCCGCTTCAGCGAGGCTTCCGCCACCGCTTTGACGTGCTCGGGACGGCTGTCGACGCCGACCATGCGCCCGAGGCCCGAGCCTTCCTCGGAAATCTTGAAGCCGAATTTGGTCGCGATCGTCACCTTGTCGCGCACCGGCTTCAACGCCTTGCCGAGAAGTATCTCGTTCTCAAAGGGGCCGTAAACTTCGGCCGTGTCGAAAAACGTCACGCCGATCTCGACAGCGCGGCGCAAAGTGGCGATTGCGTCGGCCTCTGCCTGACCGCCATAGGCGAAGCTCATGCCCATGCAGCCGAGGCCGACGGGGAAGACTTCGAGTTCAGTACCAAGTTTGCGGGTTTTCATGGCGCGTCTCCTTGTTGCGATGAAGGAGAGATAGTGCCTGGTCTTACGTTCGATAATTGGCTGTCATTCGCACGGGCTGTTCTATAAAATAGATCAATGAATCGAGCGCATCTTTCTCAACTGGCTGTGCTGGCGACAGTCGCCCAATGCGGCAGTTTTCGTGGCGCGGCGCGCGAATTGGCCATTGCGCCTTCAGCGGTGAGCCATGCCGTGTCCAGCCTGGAGGCGCGGCTCGGCGTGCGGCTTTTGGCGCGCAGCACCCGCAGCGTGGCACCAACGGAGGAGGGCGCGCAGCTGCTCGAACGGCTGCGGCCGGCGCTGTCCGAGATCGATCTGGCGCTGGAAACGGCGATCGAGGCGCGCGACCGGCCGGCCGGGAACCTGCGGCTGACCGTGCCGCGCACCGCGGCCCACTTGGCATTGACGCCCAGGCTCGGCGGCTTTGCCGCGGCCTATCCTGACATCGTGCTGGAAATCGTCATCGAGGATCGCTTCACCGACGTCGTCGAAGGCGGCTTCGATGCCGGCGTGCGGCTCGGTGAAAGCCTGCAGCGCGACATGATCGCGGTGCGCATCGGACCGGACCTTCGCGGCGCCGTGGTCGGCGCGCCATCCTATTTCGCGACCATGCCAAGACCCCGCCATCCGCGCGATCTTGCCGACCACCGCTGCATCCGCTTCCGTTTTTCCAGCGGCATTCTTTACCGCTGGGAATTCGAGAAGGATGGCGAAGAGATCGAGATCGCGGCGCAAGGGCCGCTGATCCTCGACGAAGACCATCTGATCGCCCAGGCGGCGGTCGACGGCGCTGGGCTCGCCTTCGTCTTCGACGATTATGTGCGCGCGCCGCTCGCGGACGGTCGCTTGATCCGCGTGCTGGAAGACTGGTGTCCGCCCTTCGACGGTTTCTTCGTCTACTACCCCAGCCGCCGCCAGATGCGCCCGGCGCTGCGGGCGTTTGTGGATTTCTTCAAGGTCGGTGCTTAGCCACCTCCCCCTTGTGGGGAGGGTCGATCCGCGTAGCGGATCGGGGTGGGAGTCTTCGTAGGGCGCTACGGCCCCGCCCCCCCCGCGTGCGGCGGCCCCCACCACCAGCGAGAGCGGGGGGGAGCAACAC
>NZ_JAMYRV010000069.1:0-20718 GCF_040321555.1 Mesorhizobium sp. M0317
ACACCCGCTACTCCACAGTCGAGGCGCTTGAGGAAGAATGCTTCTCGGCCGACATCGTCGTCGGCGCCGTGCTCATCCCGGGTGCTGCTGCACCCAAGCTGGTCACTCGCGAAATGCTGTCGGGCATGAAGAAGGGCTCGGTGCTGGTCGACGTCGCTATCGACCAGGGCGGCTGCTTCGAGACTTCGCACGCCACCACCCATGCCGAGCCGACCTATGAGGTCGACGGCGTGATCCATTACTGCGTCGCCAACATGCCGGGCGCCGTGCCGGTGACCTCGGCGCACGCGCTCAACAACGCGACGCTGCATTATGGCCTGCAGCTGGCCGACAAGGGCCTGAAGGCACTGGTCGACGACCACCATTTGCGCAACGGCCTCAATGTCCACAGGGGCAAGATCACCAATCGCGCCGTCGCCGAAGCACTCGGCTATGAGCTGGTCGAACCGAAAGTGGTTCTGGCTGCCTGACCCCACCTAAATCCTGATCTCACCTAAATTGGGAAGACTTGCTCCCGTCAGCCCGCCGGCTCATCCCGGTGGGTTTTTTCTTGCGGGCAAAAAGCCGGCAACAAAAAAGCGGAGCCAAAGCCCCGCTTCCTCGATATCGAGATCCCCGCCGGTTCATCCGCGGTCGGCAATCCATCGACACTCACCTTTTAACGTATGAATGCGACGGCAGTACGACAGTTCGCCGCCAGTCGGCGCGCCACCGTGTGCCGGCGATAGTCGCGGGCGCTGTGTGAAGCGTTTCACATCAGCCATCCGAAAAACCTGCGCAGACAGGGGTGCCAACTTGACGGATCAAACCGTCACACGGTTCCCAACTGCCCGCCAGACCAACGGCGGGCATTTTTTTGTCAGGCACGTTCGATTCGGCACTGATAGCAATTGTTGCGTGCCGAGCGGACATGGACGTAGGCGATATCGTCGCGTTCGAGCAGGGTTTCGGCCCGCGCCGTGATTGCTGAGGTCAGGATGACGCCGCCACTGCCGTAGACGATGCGATTATCTCCGTCATAGCCACGCACGATGTAGTCGGGGCTTTCGAGCACCTCTGGCAGCTGCTCGGTCTCGGGGGCGCGTTCGCATTCTTCCGCATGCAGGAAGATCGGACCAGTTTCAGCGTAAGGCTGCAGATCCGGGAATGGGCGATAGGCCAGAACGAGATAGACGTCGCCCGCGGCGATGTTCTTCAGACAGTGCCGGCAAGGGATGCCGTCGCCGTCGGAAATCTTTCGCTCGGGCGTGTGGCCGTAGGCATCCGGGCCTCCAAACTGCAGGGCTCTGACCTCCTGGGTTGGCAGGGCTTTGAACTGAATGGTCATGGCAGAAATCTCCGGTGTCGTTGACCAGAAATTATGCATCCAAGCCGATGCTTCCCACCCGATTCGTGCCAAGTATCGAAGCGTCAATTGGGTATCATCAGCCGGTGCTATCGAAATCTCGATGAATCTGCGATGGCGGTCGGTCTCGCAAACAAGCCGGCTAATTAGGATGTCATGGCCTCATGACGCTGGCCGAGCGCTCGGAGAACGACAGCGGATGCACGATCTCCTTCTTTTGCGCCACCGGCGCAAAACCGAGCTTCTGGTAGAGCGGCAAGGCAGCCGGATGGTCGAGCGTGCAGGTCTGCACCGTCACCCGCTTCGGCTGATACGACCAGGCGGCGGCGACCGCCGCGCCCAGGAACCAGCGGCCGATGCCTAGCCCGGTCGCATGCTCCATCATGCCGAAATAAGCGAGCTCGACCTCTTCCGGCAGATGCGGCTTGAGGTCGAAGAACCCGGCCGGCGCGCCGTCAAGATAAAGCACCCGGATGTCGCGGTCCTCGCGGTGAATGCCGGCCGCAAGCTCTTCATCGTGCAACCGCAGCACATTGACCCAATGCCATTTGCGCCCCACCCGATCCATCAGATAGCGGTAGAAATGCAGCGGAATGTCCTTGGTCTTCAACAGCGCGATCTGCCTGTTGTAGGGCAGCGGCGGTGAATAGGCCGGCGGCACATGCATTTCCAGAAACGTGACCGTAACCTCGATGTCGTCCAGCGCGCCATTTTCCATCGCCATCATTCCTTGCCCGTCACCACAGGCGTGTCTGCCAGCCCGCCCCATTCCGTCCATGAGCCGTCATAGAGCCGGTTGTCGGTGTGACCGAGCGTCTCCAGCGCCAGAGTGACGACGGCCGCCGTTATGCCGGAACCGCAAGAGGTGACGACCGGTTTCGACAGATCGATACCGGCACCCTCAACGGCCTTGCGCAACTGGTCCTTCGACAACAGCGCGCCATTCTGTGACAGCGCCGAATAAGGCAAATTGTGCGCGCCGGGCATGTGGCCGGAGCGAACGCCGGCGCGAGGCTCAGGCTCGGTGCCGGTGAAACGGCCGGCGCCACGGGCGTCGGCAATCTGGCTTTCTTTCGTTTGGACGATGCGACGCATGTCGGCTAGGCTGGCGACGCGGGCGGCGTCGAAATCTGCGTGGAACACGTTTGGCGCGATCTTGGTCGGCTCCGCCGTCACCGGCCGGCCGGCCGCCTTCCAGCGGTCGAAGCCGCCATCCAGCACATAGACCTGGAACACGCCCATGACACGGAACATCCACCAGGCGCGCGGCGCCGAGAAGAAGCCCGGACCGTCATAGACGACGATGGTGTCGTCGGCCGAAATACCCATGGCGCCGACATATTGCGCGAAATGCTGCGGCGAAGGCAGCGTGTGCGGCAGCTTGGCATCTGGGTCCGAGGCCGCATCCTGGTCGAAGAAGCGCGCACCCGGAATATGCGCTGCCTCATACTCGGCGCGCGCATCGCGCTTCTGCGCTGGCAGATACCAGGATGCATCGACGATCGTCAGGCCGGGCTCGCCAAGACGGCTCTGCAACCAGTCCGCATCGACTGTGAAAGGGCTGTCATCGGCCATCGTTGTTCTCCTGCCTTGTTGGCCGACTACTATATTTTGGCGGCCATTCGGTTCCGGATCCTGTTTGGCCCGACAATCTGAATGCGCAGCGAGCGCACGACGTAGTCAGCCGCAGCAGTGTGTTGATTCTGATTGTTTTCGTGTTTCGTCGCGAGTACGGAGTGATGGTTATGATCTGGGATGGGCGGGGTCAATAAAATCTCGACATGAGCAATCTCTTGTTTTCCCGAACTCCGAGCAATCCGGCTTCGCTCGGGCTTGTTTGCAATTTTCTTGCACACTATCCGCCTTTCGATGGTTACGAATTCGGCTTGATGGTGAAGACGCTACGCTATCAAATGGATCAGCAGACACATATGATCGGCTCGATCGACGACGTTATCGTGGCCTACGTTGGATGGATCCAGACCAGTCGCGAGATAGCGGAGGCATGGGCGAAGAACGGCGGTCCGCTCAATCCTTTTCCCGGCGGCGACGCTACCGCCGTCACGGTGCTGGCGACGCGGTCTTCGTCCCATATCCTGCCACTTATCAAGAACGCCAAGCTCATAAACCTTGACAAGTCGGTGTTCTGGAAACGCGACTTCATTGACAACCGCGGCTCGGTCAAGCGTGCCGTCCGCAAGCGCGACATCTGATGAGTTCGGCCAAGCCTGCCGAGGCACTGACGCAAGAAATACTTATCCGGCTGGATGACCGGTATGCCGCAATGTTCGTGCGCATCTGGCGGCCAGCCGGCACGCCTCACGCCACAGTTTTCTGCCTTCACGGCTTCACCGGCAATGGTGCCGATTTTAACTACCTCGCCACATTCTTGTGCCGCAATGGTTTCCTGGTTGTCTGCCCAGACCTGTTGGGGCGCGGGCGTAGCGCCTATCTGGGCTCCGGCTACGACATCAACGTCTATTCCAAGTGCCTGCGCGCGCTTGGCGAGTTCGCCGGCACGGAGAACCACTTCATCGGCACTTCGTGGGGCGGCACGATCTTGCTGTTGTTTCTGCACATGACTCGCTCCAAGGCCACGAAAATCGTTCTCAACGACGTTCCAATGCTCGGCGGGCCTAAGGTCGACGTTATGAGAGACGACGTCATGAAGGAAAGTGCGCTTACATTTGAGAGCCGTGCGGCTGCCAAGGACTATCTGGCCACCACCAGATCCCTCATGGGGCCGGTCGAGGACGCAGTGTTCAATCGCTATGTGGAGAACCGGATCGCAGCCGGTCCCGACGGCTTCCGGCTCGCCTATGACCCCGCAACGACGGGAAATTTTGGCGCACTGACCGGCCGCCAATACGATCTTTTCCCAATCGCTGCCAAGATCGACGCCCGCGTTCTGTTGATGTACGGCCGCGACAGCCAATTCGTCGACCGGCAGGCCATCGAGCGCACACGGCTCGCACGGCCTGATCTGTGGCTTGTCGACAACATCGATGCTGGCGATCCGCCATCGCTGATGACGCTGGACCAGGCTCTGCTCATCCTGGGGTTCCTGTCTGCGGCCTGAAAATGTGGCGTGTGATTGTGAGTTGGTTCCGGATATGCATTTCGACGATTTGTACAGTGAATACATCTCGGCGACCTATGATCGCCAAAGCTCAACCGAAAATCCCGCCAAGATCCTGATTTGCACCACTCCGCGAACGGCCGGGCATTCCTATTGCCAAACCTTGCAACAGTTCGGCTTGGGAATCCCAACCGAGTATTTTCAGTGGCAGTATGCCTTGCCGCTGATGATACGCTGGTCGGCCGACAACACAATTGATCTTGAAAAACTCAACGAGCGGGCAATGGCCTATGGTCGCCAGCTCCTGGCGAAAAGGACTGAGAACGGTGTGTTCGCCGCCAAGATCTTTTTTGAAAACCTGCCATTCGCACGCAATTCAATCGGCAACGACGACGGCAACTCGTTCTATGTCTTCCTCTCGAGAAGAAACAAGGTGGATCAAACCATAAGCCTGCTTTCGATGCTCCATACTGGCCAGCCGTTCGACAGTCGGGAGACGCTGCCTGGAATCCCCAAGGTGACAATTTTGACCGAGAGGGTTGCCAGGGATACCGCCCAACATATTTTCGACAGCGAAATCAGGTGGAAAAATTACCTGAACACCCTTGATCAGAGCAGAGTGGCTGAGGTCTGCTACGAGGACTTCATCGCCAACCAGCAGAAAAACGTTTCCGCCACGATGAGCAACTGGTTCCCAGGTTTCGAGTTGAAATCAAAAGCCGTATCGACGGGTGCGCGCTATGCGCATGATGCCGAACTCAAGGCCATGATCAAAAGGCAATTTGGGGACTATGTCGCTCGGTTTTGGCAGGACCATGCCTGACCCTGCGTTTCATCGACGCGAAACACTGACGGAGGCACCCTGCGCCGGGCGCAGTGCCAGCGCATAGTCGAACCGGATGACATCGTCGGCCCGGCTAAAAGCAAACTGGCGCACAATGGCAAGGACTGCCTCCCGAACTTCCAGCCGGCCGAGACGTGCGCCACCGCACATGCGCGGTCCGGTGAGGAAAGGAATGAAGGCCCTCCGATCAAAGCTGTTGTCGAGGAACTCCTTCCGGCTGGCATCGAAGACACGCGGGTTTGACCAGAAAGCCGGGTTCTGGTGCACGCCGACGATCGACACCATGATCAATTGCCCGGCGTAGAGACGCCGACCTTCGAGAACCGTATCGGCACCGACTTCCCGGGTCAGGAACGGAATCGGAGGGAAAAAGCGCATCGTTTCGTTGATCATGCAATCGGTATACGGCGTCTGCGCATCGCCCGAGAGAACCTCGGCATGGATACGGTCTTGCACCTGCTGGTTTGCCCCCAGTCGATCGATCACCCAAAGTGCGGTCGTCACCGATGTCTCGACGCCTGCGAAGAAGTTCATGACAAACTCCTCCACCGGCGAGAAGCCTTCGATATCTGTGGCTTCGCTTCTAAAGCGGTCCATCTCCGCAGCGGCGCGGGGATCCGCCATCAGCAGCGATGCGAAATCGGCGACCACCGCTCGAGCGTCCTGGATAGCGTTCCCACGTTCGGCGGTCGTCGGCGTCACCCAGGAATAATATTGGAGACGCCTCAGAACGTCGCGGACCCTGTCGAGCAGCAACAGCGTCGCCGCCATATCGGGAACAAGGCCGAAAGCCCGGTAAAATATGGTCATCGACGCGGCGAACAACGCTTGCTGGATGGCTGGTAGCGTGGCGTCGCTACTGGACAGACAGGTGGCGAAGATTTCCGCAACGGGATGCTGCTGCGCCGGCTTGGCGGCCGCCAAATAGACGTCCTGGGTGATGGTACGCCGGACCGACCAATCCTGATCGTTCGTGTTGAAACGGCTGAAACCGAGCGCCGAGATCAGGGAGAAGTTCTTCCGAAAGAGCTCCGGCGCCTTGACGATTGTGTCGACGGCTTCCGGATTGTCAAAGACAACCATGTTGCCGAAGTCGCTGGGCCGACCACTCGTTTCCGCCTGCCCGCCATGAGCAAAAAGCGCATAGACGAGGTTGTTGAGAACGCTTTCGATTTGTATCCGGTCGTCCATCGATGCCCCCCGCGCAGCCGTAGACACCAGGCGGCCAGCGCCGACATCTCGACCAGAAACTCCTACGCTATCATATTCGATTCGCAGAGATAAAACGGGTTCTGTGGCAAACGCGTAACACTGCCCGATCAAATGATTATGGCAGCTATGACGAAAGGTGCCGCTGCGGTAGTGTGCGAGTGGGCTAATGTCAATTCAGTTCGATTCCAGGCGGGGAAAAATGCGAAATCCGTAGCGAGGAAATCATCGATGCGTTTTGAGACGAAGGCGATCCATTGCGGCCGAGGGGTCGACGCGTCCACGGGGGCCGTATCCATGCCGCTGCACACCAGCACGACGTTCGAACGCGACGCCAACGGGTCATTTCCGTCCGGCTTCGAATACACAAGGGATGGAAATCCGACACGCAATGCGTTCGAGGCGGCCATGGCGACGCTTGAGGGAGGGGAAGACGCCATCGCGTTCGCGTCGGGCATGGCCGCAATCGCTGCAGTGTTTGAGAGCCATCCGTCGGGGGGTCGGATCGTTCTGCCAGATGACATGTATTTCGGCATTCGTTCGCTGATCGAAGAGACCGACATTGGGTCTCGCTTCGACTTTGCCGCCGTCGACATGCGCGATTTGGACGCTTTGCGCGCCGCAGTGACATCGAAGCGGACTGGCCTCGTCTGGGTCGAGACGCCGTCAAACCCGATGATCCGCGTTGTAGACATTGCGGCCATCTGCGCAATCGCGCACGAGGCAGACGCCTTGGCGGTGGTGGACAATACGTGGGCCACCCCAGTGCTTCAACTGCCACTCGAAGTCGGGGCAGACGCGGTCATGCACTCGGCGACAAAGTATATTGGCGGCCACTCGGATTTGATGGCCGGTGTCGTCATTGTCCCAAACGCGTCACCCCTCGGTCGCCCATTGCGGATGGTCCAGAAACACAAGGGCAGCGTCGCAGCGCCCTTCGACTGCTGGCTGGCGTTGCGGGGCCTGCAGACATTGCCGGTCCGCATGCGCGCCCATTGCGAAGGCGCCCAGAAAGTGGCCGAGGCCCTGGCGTCTCATCCGCGCGTCGAAAAAGTGCTCTTTCCTGGTTTGCAAACTGATCCGGGACACCATCTTGCTACGCGCCAAATGAGCCATTACGGAGCGATGCTATCCTTTATCGTCGAGGGCGGAGCCGATGCTGCAATGGCCGTGGCCGGCCGCCTGAAGATTGTTGTCCGGGCGACAAGCCTTGGCGGGACGCATTCTCTGATAGAGCATCGCGCATCCGTTGAAGGTGCGAAGTCCAAAGCGCCAGCCGGATTGCTGCGAATTTCTGTAGGGCTTGAACATCCTCAGGACATTATCGATGACCTGATGCAGGCCCTAGGCGAAACCTGCAAAGCGGGAGTCCAATGACGATGGCGACGCTTTACGTGGCGGCTGGCGCAGCCGACGATCGGTAGAACAATGTTCCTGCTGAGTAGAACGCAGGTCCTCTGGTGAACCGCTACCGCCGTGTCGCGGGCGTGTGGTCGCCTGGGTCATGAACTCTTCGGGTTTCCGGACGATGGCCACGCCTCGACCGGAAGCGCAAATACCCAGATTCGCCGTTGACCTACTGCTGCTCGACCTCGTCGGAGATCGCGGTCAACAGATGGGATGGATGTGCTGGCACTACGGCAGTTTGACAAGCCGGCCATCGGGGCGCTAGCACCCTCCCAAGCCAAGAGTCGCAGGGCAGAACTGACCGCACCCAGCGGGCTGCGGGACCCATCAGCTAACGGCCAGGTTGGTACCTCAACGCGCATCAGCACCGTGGATGCCACATTGTCCTTGTTGCGAGCGCGATCTCGGACCTTCGTTGGGGCTGTGCAGAGAGCGCACCGCTGCAAGCAAATGAGCGGAAGAACGACATCCAGTGGAGGTGAGAAGTGATGCTGCGTCAAGATCCTCCGCGCTTTGCGGCAAACACACTGATCCCTCTTCACAACCCAGTCTTTCGTTCTATCTGGACAGCCACGCAGATATCCAGCCTTGGCTGGCTGGTGCAGAGCGTGGCCATAAGCTGGCTCATGGCGACGATTTCAGCCTCCGATCTAATGGTTGCGCTCGTACAGGCTGCATCGACACTGCCCGCGTTCTTCTTGTCGATCCTTGCTGGAGCCATTGCAGACAGCTTCAGCCGCCGCGGCGTGATGCTTGCCGGACACTGCCTTATCGCACTGGCATCCACGGCGCTGGCACTCGCTGTGGGACTGGGCTTTGTTAGTCCATGGCTGATCCTGGGACTGAGTTTCTTGGCCGGATCCGGCTTTGCCTTGAACGACCCAGCATGGCACGCGTCGGTAGGCGATATCCTGGAAAAGCGCGACATACCCGCTGCAGTGACGCTGATGTCGGTGGGGTACAACGTGGTTCGGAGCATAGGACCGGCGCTGGGCGGTGTAATCTTAGCTTTGCTGGGCCCCCTTACGGCTTTCGCCCTCGCTGCGCTGAGTGACCTGGTCCCGTTGAGCGCTGTTCTGCGCTCAAAGTGGCAAGTTCGCTCTTCGCCTCTTCCGCGCGAGCGGATGGCTACGGCCATTCATGATGGGATGCGATTCACAGCAATATCCTCAGAGATCAGAGTGGCGATCGTGCGTGCAACCCTGTTCGGGCTGTCAAGCATCTCGATTCTTGCTCTGCTCCCCCTCCTGGTTCGCGACCAGCTGGCGGGAGGGCCAATTGTGTACGGCGTGCTATTGGCTGGCTTCGGCACAGGCGCCTTCATAGCCGGCATTGGCAGCAGCTACTTGAGACGCATTACGTCCCAGAACCGATTGATCACGCTCGCATCCGTTGCTTGCGCAACGTGCTGCCTTTTGATGGCCCTCACATCGTCGGTGGCTGTGGCGGCGATCGCGCTTGCAATCGGTGGCGCTGGCTGGGTTGTCACCTGGACCGGAACCGACGTGTGTGTGCAGTTGGCAAGCCCAAGGTGGGTCGTTGGTCGCACCCTGTCCATCTATTACGCCCTTACCTACGGCGGCATGGCAGCGGGCAGCTGGATCTGGGGTGCTGTTGCGCAGTACTATTCGCTGACGTGGGCTTTGGAAGGTGCTGCAGCGGCACTGTTGCTGGCTGCGGCTGTGGGAAAGCTATTGCCGGTGCGGCTATGGGAGGAATCGGATCAAGCGGCCGTCGACTTCAGGCCACCAGAACTGGCCCTCCCTTTGAGGCCCAGGAGCGGTCCGATCGTGGTCAAGGTGGAGTACTCGATACTCGAAGAGAGTATCGATGAATTTCTGAGTTGCATGCGCGAAAGGCGGCGCGTTCAGAGCCGCGCCGGTGCGCGGGACTGGACCCTCCAGCGCGACCTTCAGAAGGCGACGCTTTGGACCGAGACATTCCGCACGCCGACATGGACGGACTATCTTCGTTTAAACCATCGGCTAACGGTGAATGACCGGGAGGTGGGCGAGCGCCTTGCCGCTCTGCACATGGGGGATTCTCCGCCTCGCATCTCACTTTCAATCGAGCGGTCGACAAGCCCCGCCTCCGGCAGCCAAGTCCAGCCTGTGCCTTTTGTATCGCGCCCGTGAGAAAACCAAGACTTGTCTGGGCTTGGACACGGAACGAGCTACTCCTTAATTTGTTGAGCCTGCCCGGATTGCAAATCGTCCGGCCGGTTAGGGGAGCATGAGGATTCGCATGGCGTTTATGTCCATCACGGGTCCCATGTTCAGCCCGCCACGCCCCTCTGCCGCCAGATCGGCTTGAGCACGGATTCAGGTCGCCTCTCCTTTGCATAGCGGCGGGCAACGAAGAGCAGGGGGCGGAGAGGGGTATCCCGTTTGCGAAGCGGGCAGAGGAGGAATCCGCAAGGCGGGTCGCTGGGGAGAGGGGCCGCGCGCCCCTTTCCGCCTCACTTAGAAAACGTGCGGCCAAGCACGTTCATGTCGGCCGTGGGCGGCCGCAACAATTGCCTACAAGGCGCGTGCATCGTCACATATTAAGCGTAGCCGCGCGACAACCATCCGTGGTCACGCGCAATCCTGCGAATTATAATTGCGGAGACGACGATCGCGGCACCAAGCAAAGTGGCAAACCCGATTCTGCTCGGGAGGTCCCAAAGCTCTCCGAACCCTATCAGATCCATGAAGCGAAACACGGCGCCCTGAAGCAGGTAAAGCAGCAGTGTGCTCTGACCAAGCTCCACCGCAATAAAGCGAGCTACGCGAGTTAAATGGCCAACTCTCCAGCATAGGAACATAAGCTGCATTGCGACTGCAGAAGTTGCTACGGAGCCAATGAACATCAGCAACACTTGTCTCGCCGACTCTCCATCGTAGATCAAAACGAGATTATTGTAGACGTAAGTCTCCCTTCCCCAAACAAGAAAGCACATGAACGCAACCATCGAAAGGAACACCACAAAAACAGCCTTGTGGCGCCTAGCTGCCTGCCATCCGATCGGCTGAGCAAACAAAAACCCCAAACAATAGAAGGGGTATGTGTATCGTACCAACGGGGCTATTGACCACGGGACGGGCGCGAATGCGACTGCAATTGCAGATGCGCCTACGATCCACAGCGACAAGCCATTGAAAGACGTGAGTAGTTTAATAGCGCAGAAGGACGCGAAAGCTGCCCAGAGGAACCAGTAGGTGCCGATGAACTCCCCGAAGAAATCCAGCATTACACCGCTTAAACTGTCCGCAGAAGTCATCAAGGCGGCCTTGGAAAGCCAGATCAAGGCACACCAAAAAAACATCGGCAATACTAGCTGCACTGCTCGATCAATGACACCTTGAGAAAAGGATTTTCGCAGAATCGCTCGCGAAGAAAGATAGCCACTTATCGCCATAAACAGAGGCATGTGAAACATGTAGATCGCCTTGAAATAAGGCGATAGCCAATAATCTTCTGTACCGCTATATATAACATATTGTAACAAATGCCCAACTATCACTAAGATAATTAGTACGCCTTTGGCGAAGTCGAAGGTCACGTCCCTAACCTTTGCCCCGTCTTGGCGCGAGTCGCTCCCCTTCGAACCGACGGTTACGTGATTGTGCATTAGACCTCCAGCCATACCGCCGTTATTGATCCCGCTTGGTTCTGGTATGGTTCGCGCACGGAACTTTGGATTCCCATTCTGATTCCGGACCTCAATGCAGCCAGGAGTGGAGAGGCCGCAGCACGACAGGAGCGGACCCAGGCCTGTCCTAGGACCTAAAACGCGGCCTGTTGCCGGCTGGACTGGGTCATGTGGCCCCGGTCGGTCCACAAGCCTCCCATACGAACCGTACGGTTGACAGGGTCGGCGAGACACAGCTCGCTCGGGAGGCCTATTCCTCGGGCTGGCTTTTCATATCTGCTATTCTCGGCAATCGGTAAAATCCATTGTGTTAATGGAAGGCATGCGCACGATGGATACATGCGCATCAGGCGCCTGCGCAGTGCGGCACCTTCAGTCAAGTCGCTGGGGTTCGAGTTGCGCGACTGGGTGGAGGTCCGTCGGAAGTATCATCCGCGCAAGGCGCAAATCTCAAGGCGTGCCGAGCAGCTTGGCCAAGGAGCCGCACTACGGACTGCCAGTTCACGCCAGGGCCAACAGCATGGTTGCGCGCAGGGGCGACCGCCGCGTGTGCCGGTCCTGCGCGTAGAACAAGATCGGGAAGTGCGGCTTCTCTCGATGCCAGAGCTCGCTTCGCCCGCGGCCGCCACAGCTCTTGCGCTGTCACGAGTCAGCCCACCTTTCTAGCTGGCAGCCATCGTGAGCCGATCCGCAACCACAGGGCGGCACCTGTCGGCGCGCCTTCCGTGTCAACGCAGAACATGATGCATATTCCCAGCGCTTTTTGACAGAGCGAACTACAAAATGCAGAACACTGACTCTCCGCCAAATGAATGCTGCGAGCAAGCAGCAGGCGGAGGAACTCCGTCTCGGGCTGAGTACCTGTTTCAACGCGGACAAATAAATTGTAGCCAGTTCACGAAACGCCGGGCCCGCTCCTCTGGCGTCCGATCGTCCAGGAAATCCCCTCGGCGCGCACCACGCCAGACACCTCCTTGCCGATATGATGCTCAAGCACCGGCCGCCAAGGCACCAGCGTGAACTCGCGCGATTTCTCGATGACACCGTATTTTCCGCCGGCGAGCTCGACGCAGCGGCGCAGCGTACCGTCTATTCGATTGCCATGCTGCGCTTCAGAATACGAGAGCCCGAGTTCGTCCGAGAGCTGACTGGCAACACGGTTCAGCTCTCGTTGGCGCAGCATTGAAAGCATGTTGGCGCGATAGATGACCCGATCCTGCGCATCACGGGCAAGACCTTGCGCGATCAGCCACTGCTGTCGGCGGGCCTGGACCTGACGTACTTCTCGACCGAAGCCAGAGTCGCGCAAGGACTCAGGGTGGGCTGATACCAGCTCCTGGTCGATCCAGGTGGCGCCGTCAAAGCCTACTTGGCTCTCCAGCGGCATTGATGAGAGCTTGTCGACGACAACAGGCTGGGCCCTCGCTCGTTGACGCTCGTAATCCGCGACGCGGTTGAGATGGTCGGGCGCGACTGTCCATGTGCCGTCCGGCTCGCGCTCGACGCCACCGGTCGCACGGCGGATCGCCTCCAGTCGCCGCACGTGCGTTTCGGCAAAGCGTTCGGTGGCCGAGGGGTCATGCTTGAGATGGATATCGATGCTGTAGCGCCCGTCGTTGACCGTGGCGATGCCGGCAATTGTGCGGTCGACTTTTCTTGGCCCGGTGTCCCTCGGCCTGATCCGCACTATGCAGCCTTCTGGTGTCGGTTGGGTGGCCTCGCCTTTGCCGATATCAAAATAGTGGCTTTTGCCGTCCACGCCGTCGACGACGAGGTAATGGCGGTCAGTGATTTCGTCGGCCAGCCCGCGCCCGACGACACGTCCGACCACGGTTTGGGCCGACCCGTCGGATCGATCGTGGATAAGATAGTCGGCGGCACTGCGGACGAGCCCCTTGCCGGTCAGCTCGCGATGGATGGTCTTGACAATGTCGCCGCGCTCGCCGATGCGGCGTAGCGTGGCTTCGAGATCATCCTCCAGGCGCCAGCGACCCGAAGGCATCTCCTCGGCGAGGCCCATCCGCTCGAGCTTGCGCAGGCGGCCCTGGAGCAGCGCCTGGCGAAAGGTGTCTCGGCTGGCTGGTGAGACATGCCCCTCGTCGCGCATGCGCATCAGCTGCCGGTCGATGCTGGTGAAGCGTTCCTGCTCCATCTCCTGGCGCAAGCGCTGCTCGATCTCGCGGTCGGTGCGCGGGCCAAGGTCGAGGCTAACCAGTTCGGCTGCGCGCTCGCGCAGGCCAGAGGAGATGTAGTCCCGCGCGATGACGAGGTTTTCGCCGTGATCGTCCCTGCCGCGCACGATGATGTGGGTGTGAGGATGGCCGGTGTTGAAATGGTCGACGGCCACCCAGTCTAGCCTGGTGCCGAGGTCTTCTTCCATTTGCGCCATGAGGCGCCGGGTGAGCAGCTTCAGGTCATCATACTCGATACCGTCTTCAGGGGCGACGATGAAGCGGAACTGATGACGGTCACCGTTCGCGCGATCGAGAAAGGCCCTGCCGTCCGCGTGGTCTTTGTCGGCAGCGTAGAGCTCGCCACGCTCGCCTTCCCGGGTGACGCCGTCGCGCTGGAGGTAGCGGAGGTGCGCACGAGCTCCGTCGACTCCCTTGCCGGCCAGCTTGACGATGCGTGCCTTGACGACTGCGCGCCGCTGCCGAAACGCCGCGTGGCGGTCGCGTGCTCTAAGAACGGCGGCAGCAGCCCCGCCGCGCCCCACCCGGCTTCCGATGAAACGGCTGCCGCGTCCGCTCCTGCCGCCTGCTCGGTTGACCGCGGCCTGGACCTGGCCAGCGTAGCGTTTGCCCGCCTTCGAGCCGCGCGAGCCAATTTTGCCGAGCCTCGGCGTGAATTCGTCATCCTGCATGCGGCCTCCGATGAACCAGCAGCAAAATCAGAGGCTTGGGCGCCAGACCCTCCTGGACCCGCAGGCAACCTCCCGGGAAAAGGATGTGCAGACAAACACTTCGCCGCCTCAGGAGGCGATGCCTTTATCTTGCCTTCCGCGGACTGCCTCCCTGCCCCCCGCCCGAACCGCGGTAGCCGCTGCCCTCACCTGCGATCCGGCCGGCCTGACCTTGCTCGCTCCGATCCGAGCGGCACCAGGAGGTGGCCATTCGGGCCGGTCACGGAAACACCGTTTCGGAGGAAAAACAGCGACTGCCCGGAAGGGATTCCCGGCGCGCTTTTGGAACGGGATTTGTCGGTGAGCGCGTCCATATCGGCGGCCGAAATGCCCGCCGCCTTGACTTCTTCCAGATACGAAACCGTCTCGCTGGGCAGTGGCCGCCCACGCTGCAAATGCTGTTCGTAGCGCTCCGGCCCGGCGTTATAGGCTGCAAACAGGCCTGGAAATCCGAAGCGGTCATACATGGCGCGCAGATAGGCAGTGCCTGCCAGAATGTTGTCGCGAGGGTCGTGCGGGGCGGCTCCCAGGCCAAGCTCTGCGCGCAACTCCTCGTAGGTGCCTGGCATCACCTGCATCAGGCCAATGGCACCGGCGGTCGACGTGACCGGCCGTCCATTGAGCCTTGTCTGCCCCCGGCTTTCGGCATCCATGACGGCATAAATCCAAGTCTGTGGAATGCTGAAACGCCGGCTTGCTTCGGCTACGAAGGGCTGCCATCTTGCAAGCTGCGGACTATGGGAGATGACGACCGGCTTCGTGTTGGTCGCGGCGGAACAGGAGCATGGTGCGAGAGACACCATGCCCAGCATCAGGAGGGTCACTCGGTCCATAGCGGCACGAGCCTCCCGATGATATTTTCGGTCGGCACCGGCCCGAAATAGCGGCTGTCGAACGAGCGATTTTTATCGCTGCCGAGTAGGAAAACCTCGGCATCGGCGAGCTTTCGGCAGGCATTCCACCATGGCAGCGGACGGTGCTGCGTGTCGGTTGCAAGCCGGCGCGCGACAATCTCGCCGCCGATGATGATGGCGTCGCCGAAGGCGCAGACATGCTCGCCAGCCAGCGCGGCAAGGTGCTTGACCAGCGGCACGTTGCTGGGCAGATAGAAGCGTTCGGCGGCCAGATCGACGACCGGTTTTGGCGGGCGGACGAGTACGAGATCACCAAGAGCCGGCGATCCGGACGCGACGCGATAGAGGCCGACCGGCGCACTCGCCGAGGCGTTCCAGACCAGCCAGGGCGATGGTTTGCCGAAGGCGGCGAAGCCGATCAGGGCAAGGCCCATCGTGGCCATGGCGATCGTCTTGCGCGCCCGAATGCGCCGCAGATGGCTGCCGATCAGATGGATGGTGGGACGCCGGCTCATGAGCGGCCTCCCTCGCCGGCCGAGCCGGAATCGTGCCCGCCGTCCTCGGGCCCGGTCTCCTGCGCGTGCCCCTTCGACCAATCGTCGAGTTCGTCGATGTGATAGCGGACATAGCGGCCGTGCTTGCGGAATTGCGGGCCGCCGCCTTTGAGGCGCATCTTCTCCAGCGTGCGCTGGGACAGCCCGATATAGAAGGCCGCCTGCGCGGTATTGAGAAACGGACTGCCCTTCTTGGCGCGGGCTGCGCGTTCGTTTTCGTCGTCCATGATGATCCTCGTTTCGCTACGGACAAGCCAAGGCGAGGATCGGCGAGCGAGATCGTTTTGGGGACGGGCGAAGAGTGGGAGGCGAGTTTTCGCCGCCCCCTCCGGCGGCCTCACGAGTCCTGAGAGAGGCCCCGCGCCGGTGGCGGCGCGGGGCTTTCCGGATCGGCCGGTCAGTCGACCGGGTTCCAAATGATGGCGTAAGTGTCGTCGTCATCCTGGCCGGCGGCGCGGCCGAGATTGGCGTAGAGCTTGCGGGGGCCAAACTCGGGGGCGGCAATCGACAGGCTCACATAGTCCTTGCCGGAGGTCTCGCCGGTGCGGATCCAGCCCGCACCCACTTCGATCCCTTGCGTCAGCACCCGGAAGTCGGGATGGGTGTCGGCGCTCTTTGCCTGATTGGGCACGATATCGATGTCGGCGCGGACGCTGAGCGTCTTGAGCTGGCCCTTGTAGCCGCCGTTTTCCTGTTTGGTGACGTATCCGATCGCGGTCATTTCCAGTCTCCTCTTGGTGCTCACAGGGGACCATTCCCCTGCGATGGCGGACCGTGATGGGCGCGTCCGGACCGCCGGAACCGGGACGGCCGCAGCGATAGCGGAGGACCCGCGCGGGCAGCTTTTTTGAAGCGAAGCGGCGCGAGGAAGCCGCCGCAGGCGGCGGGGAAAAAAGCTGCCGGCGAGGGTTTCGGGCGGGCCGGATCCGCCCATAGGTCGACAGCCAGCCGCAGGGGAATGGTCCCTGAGACACAATGGAGACAGGTGGCGCGATCGGTGACACAAGAAGCCGGCGGCAATGCAGAGCGCCGGCTGCGCGGGCTCTGTCGGCAACCGGATCGGACAATTGGCCCCATGCGCCTTTGGCGCCTCAGCAAGCAACCCGGCGCGGTGCGGGGCGGCCGAAATGGGGCGAACTGGCGTCGGAATTTCTCGCGCGCGGCACTGGCTCGACAAGACTCCCAATCGGCAGCCGGCGTGGCCCGTAGCGGCGCGCGCGACCTGAGCGGCGGTAATCGAGAGAACCGCCGCTCGGGCCCTGATCGACTATTCGCGCACGAACAGCGGCTGCACCTGTGTCCACTGATCGGCGGTGCGGAAGCCGCCGCGGCTGGTGTAGCTTTCGGCCGGGAATTTCATCCAGCGCGGCAGCCAGGTCTCGACCCTGGGGCGGCCATTCTCGCCCGCCAGGAAGTCGCGGATGATGTTCTTTTGCGTCTTGACCTTCTCGGCGACATTGCCGTCCGCGACCAGCTTGCCGCCGACGTCGGCCAGCATCGAATGGGCGATTTCCTTGTCGCGCAAGAGGTCGAAGAAGGCATCGTCCGGTTGCCACCATATGCCCATGTCGACGTTCAGGTGGTTGCCGAGCGCCTCGATGACGGCGCTGCCGGCTGCAAGCGTCTCGGCCATGACAAGGGTGAGAACGCGCATGACATCGTCGTCGCAGAGCGCCAAGAGGCGCGCGAACACGCCGGCGATAGCAACGGCGTCGCCATTGCCGCCTGCGACCAAGCTATCCTCATCCGGTGATCCGAGCAGGGCCAATACCTCGCGCCGCTTTTTGCCGAATGCGGCTTCAGCCTTGCAGCCGGCAAGGCTGGCAGTCACCGTCTCGTTGGCTGCGCGCTGCGGCTCGGGCCGCACCTGCCACAGGCCCGAACCGGTGATGGCGTGCGCCACCACGAGGCGCAGCGCCACGGCGGGATGGTCGAGCATGGCCGCGCGCACGGCGGCATGGCGATGCAGATCGATATAGTTCTGCATCGGGCCGGTGACTTCGGGGCGCGGCAGCTTGGCGGCTGTTTCTTCTTGCTCGCCGCCCTCGCGGGCGCGGCGGGCTTCCTTGCGTGACAGCCAGCCCTCGTGACACTCGACCTCGCCGCGATGCGAGACAGTGATGACTATCTTGCCGCCCTTCTTCTTCGGGGTCTTCTCGTGGTCCCATGCGTGGAAATACTGGCCGGGTTCCAGCAGCACAACCTCGCTCCAGCCCTCGTTTAGATAGGTGTCGCGTTTGGTGGCAATCGCTTCGTTCTGCTTTTGCCAGAACAGGTCGGCATCGGCGAAATAGCTGTCCTCGCCGAACAGGTCCGAGGTGATCAGGCCGGGATACTCCTCGATGGCAAACAGCGCCACCTTGGTGGAAATCGACTGGCCGCCGAACAGCCATTGCTTCAATTGATAGCCACGCGGCGCGTATTGATCGGGATCGGCACAGAGTGCCAGCCAGTCCTTCTGCTGCGCCTTGGAAGCCATGGTGAGATGGCGCACCGTCTCGGTATCGATCTCCTCGCGCCGATAGGCTTCGCGGATTTTGGGCAACAGGTCGCCAAGCGCCAGAATGCGTTTGACCTTGAGATCAGTGATGCCGAAGGTCACAGCGATGTCGGGAACGGTGCGGCCTTGCCTGACAAGCCGCGAAAACGTCTCCCATTGCGATACTTCGTCAGGATCGAGGCGGGCGAGGTTTTCGATCAGCGAAGCTTCCAGCGCATCGGCGTCGTCACCGTCCTCCATGATGGCGCAGGGCAAGGGATCGCCTTCGCCGCGCTCGTCGGCAAGCGATTTCGCGGCGAAATAGCGCCGCCTGCCGGCGACGATCTCGAAGGTTTCCGGCTGGCCGTTCGGCCGCACAAGGAGTGGCACCAGCACGCCGCGCGCACGCACGGAGGGCAGGATGTCGGATATGTCGGGCGCGCGTTTTCCATGGCGCATGTTGAGCGCGGAAATGTTGAGCTGATCCAAGGGAATGTGGGCAAGCTGCATGGTTACTCTCCTTTTGCTTTGGATAAGGTTGTCCCCGCCGCAGAGGCCGAAGGCCGGCGCGGCGGGACGTTTTTGCGCCTATCGGCGCTGCTGTTCCGCCGTGTCGGGCGGAAGCTCGGAATGGGGCTTTGATAGGGCGTCTGCTGCCTGCCGCAGCAGTCGCTCGGCCTCGGTGACGTGGCCGCAAATGCGGGCGGCTTCGGCATAGACGGAGAGCGGAAAGCGCGCTTGGAAATGCAGGCCGCGCTCTATGCCGAGGCCAAGCGGACCTTTTACGGATGCAAGCTCGGCCAGACTGACGCTGCCAAGTTCGGGGAAGCCGAAGCCGAGATCGCAAAGACCGAACAGAGTGTCGCCATCGGCGTCGAGTTCGCTCAGAAGCCAGGTCGCGGCACCTGTCGGATTAAACAGTTTCACAACGGGAAAATGGTCGATGTCGGCGCCGGCGGCGCCATGGGCGAGCAGTCGTGCGCGCAGTGGATTGGTGATCAGGATCATGGAAAGACTCCTTGTCAGAACGGGTCGCGTTGATTTCTTGCGTCCGGCGGGAGAAAGGCTCCCTGGACCTTCCTCTGATCCGCCTCACCATTAAGAGGCCGACTTCGAGCAGCTTTGCGCCGCGCGCGGACACATCGGCGCGTCCATCAGGAGGGTTTGCCCGCGTGGTGATGGGCTGGACGCCAGGAATGAGCATCTGCTCCTTTGCGGCGTCGGCTCGGTCGCGGCCAGTTGAGGATCGCGCATCGTCATGCCGCAATCCCTTCTTGCGCCTCGCCTTCGGCATCGGCCTGAAGGCCAAGCAGGAAATCGGCGGCCTTCGAGGCGAGGCTGGCGGCACGGAAGATGGCGCGGTTGTCCTCGCGCAGCACCTTCAGCCATGAGCCGATGTAATCGGCGTGACGCACGGTCGGCTCGATACCGAGATTGCCGCAGACGAAGGCGGCAGCGATTTCGGCGACCAATTCTTCACGCGCGTAGGCCTTGGAGCCGAACGAGCCGGAGAGTTCGCGAGCAAGCCGCGTCGGGTGGCCGGTCCAGTGGCCAAGCTCGTGAAAGCAGGTTCGGTAATAGTCGATCTGCTGATGGAACGCCGGCTGCGGCGGTACCTGAATGTGGTCGCTGCCCGGCATGTAGAAAGCGCGATCGCCGCCGACCCTGAAATCCGCACCGCTGGCGCGAATGAGCGTCTCGGCCTGCGGCACGATCTCGCACTGAGGCAGAGGCTCGGCGGCGGCATGGAGCTCTTCCGGAAGATTATCGCACTGCGCGACATTGAAGACCGTGAAGCGCTTCAAAAAAGGCACCGCCAGTGGTTCATCGCCCTCGTGGCGAGCGCGCTCCTTCTCGTCCTTGGGGACAAAGCGGTCGGCATGCACGATGGTCGTGCCGCGCTCGCCCTTCCTGACGTTGCCGCCATGGGCAAGCGCCTGCCGGAAGGTCAGCCAGTTCTGGCTGGGATAGCTGCGCTCGATGACGGCACCCCACAGGATGAGGATATTGATGCCGGAATAGGTGCGCCCCGTGGACGCATTCCTCGGCAGGCCAAGGCCTGCTTTTGCGCTGCCCCATGGCTTGACCCATGGCACGGTACCGCGCTCCAGTTCGGCAATGATGCGGTCGGTGATCTCCTGATAGAGGCTGGCGCCCGGGCGCCTGCCCTTGCCTGCGCCAGCCTCTGTGCTGGTGGTACGCTTGCTGTTTGCACGCATGTGTTATCCTCCGCTCACCAATCGCCGCGCCTTTCCCCGGAAGCGGGGTGGGCGGCGAGTCGCGACCGGAAAGGCCCGCCGTGGTAGGCGGACCGCATCCGAAGGACCGGAACGAAGAGGAGGACCCTGCGCGGCACGCGAAGGGTTGCGGGCTGCCGCGGCGGGCCTAGAAGGGAGTGCCGCCCACCCCGC
>NZ_JAMYRV010000070.1:0-20663 GCF_040321555.1 Mesorhizobium sp. M0317
TGAAAGTCTCGGGCTGCAGGATGTAGCGGCCGTTGATGTAGAGATTGGACGGCGCGGTGCCGGTCTTGGGTTTCTCCACCATTTCGGTGATGCGGAAGCCGTGATGGGTGTCCTCGCCCCGGCCGACGATGCCATATTTGTGGGTCTCGGCCGGATCGCATTCCTGCACGGCGATGATGTTGTTACCCGTCTCCTCGTAGAGCTCGACCATGGCCTTCGTGCAGCTCTTCTCCGACTGCATGATCATGTCGGGCAGCAACAGCGCGAAGGGTTCGTCGCCGACCAGTTCACGGGCGCACCAGACGGCATGGCCAAGCCCCATCGGCACCTGCTGGCGGGTGAAGGAGGTCTGCCCAGGCGCCGGCTGCAGCCGCTGCAGGCGGGCCAGCTGCTCGTCCTTGCCGCGCTGTGCCAGCGTATCATAGAGCTCGAACTGGATATCGAAATGGTCTTCTATGACCGCCTTGTTGCGGCCGGTGACGAAGATGAAATGTTCGATGCCGGCCTCGCGCGCCTCATCGACGACATACTGGATGACCGGCCGGTCGACGACGGTCAGCATCTCCTTGGGAATGGCCTTGGTGGCCGGGAGAAACCGTGTGCCGAGACCGGCGACCGGGAAAACTGCCTTGCGAACTCGCTTCATGCGTCAATTATCCGTTTGAGGGCGTGCCCGGCAATCCCGCCTCGCGACATTTTCGCGCCGGAATTGGGGATTATCGGGCCATTGAGGGAAACATCAACCGGTAAAGCATCCAGGTGTCTTTTCGTTCCAGGCGCCGCCTATGGTAAACCAATTGCTAACCCGGTTCGGCGATGAATGGTCTTTCCTGAGATAGAGAAAGGGGAAAATATGTCCGTTCGCAGTGCCGCAAAACTCTTTACCAGCGTGCTGACGGCGGCCAGCCTCTCGCTCGCCTTGCTGATGCCGGCCGGACCGGCCTTCGCCGATGCCGGGTTTCGGCAATGGGTCGCCGGCTTCCGCGCCACGGCCGTGGCGGGCGGCGTTTCCGGCGGGGTCTACGACCGAGCGTTCCGGGGCATCAGCGAGCCCGACCCGGTGGTGCTGGAAAAGGCACGCACCCAGCCCGAATTCACCGCACCTGCCTGGGACTATTTCGACAACCGCGTCCACGACCAGTCCGTTGCCGTCGGCCAGCAGATGGCCAGGAAATGGAAGCCGTGGCTGGAACGGATCGAAGCCAGGTTCGGCGTCGACCGCTACATCCTGCTCGCCATCTGGTCGATGGAATCGAATTATGGCGAGATCCTCAAGCGCGACGACATCATGCGCAATGTCATCCGCTCGCTGGCAACCCTCGCCTATGGCGACCCGAAGCGTTCGAAATTCGCCCGCACCCAATTGGTCGCCGCGCTGAAAATCCTGCAGACCGGCGACATCGACGAAAGCCACCTGATGGGCTCCTGGGCCGGCGCCATGGGCCAGACCCAGTTCATCCCGACCAGCTACCAGCATTATGCCGTCGACATGGACGGCAACGGCAAGCGCGACATCTGGAATTCGATCCCCGATGCGTTGGCGACATCAGCCAATCTGCTGAAGAAGAATGGCTGGCAGGGCGGCAAGACCTGGGGCTACGAGGTCACCATTCCGGCGGGCAAACTGCCGGCCGGCTCGAAGACATTGGCGCAGTGGCAGGCGCTCGGCGTCGCCAGGGCCAATGGCAAGCCGTTCAAGAACGCAACCGACAAGGCGACCCTGAAAGTGCCGGACGGCCGCGGCGGACCGGCCTTCCTGATGATCAAGAACTTCTCCGTCATCAAGGCCTACAACAACGCCGACAAATATGCCCTGGCCGTCGGCCTTCTTGCCGACGAAATCGCCGGTTCTAATGGTCTGGTGCAGGACTGGAAGCGGCCTTTCACCAAACTGTCCTTCGAGGAAAGGCAGGAGTTGCAGAAGCGGCTTTCGCAGCACGGACTTTACGACGGCAAGTTCGACGGCAAGATCGGTGACGGCACGAAAACCGCCATCATGACCTATCAGGCAACGGTCGGCTTGACCCAGGACGGGTATCCGAGCATGGAAGTGCTCAAATGGCTCAGAAAGAAATAGAGCCATCGGCAGCGCCGCGCATTGCGGCGCACAAGGGATGCCGTAGCATTGATGTGTGCATGATCCGCTGCGAGGGCCATGCACCAAGGGATGGAGAGGGTGCTTGGTTTCGGCAGCGCGTATCCGTGTGATCGTTTTCCGCTTGCCGATCCTCGTTCTGGCCATCGTTGTCCTGGCGACGGGGGTCGCCGGCAGTTTCCACACACCGGCTTTGGCGCAGGAACAACCGCAGAACCGCGGCTGGTCGCTGCGCGACCTTCTGTTCCCGCGCCGCAGCGAACGCATCGAGCCGCCGCTCGACGTCCGCAAGGCAAAGCCGAAGGTCAAGAAGAAGCCCCGTGCACCCATTGAACCTTCCGCTCCGATTGTCGAGAAGACACCGGATGCCCGCGTCGTTCTGGTGATCGGCGATTTCATGGCCAACGGCCTGGCCGAAGGCCTCGAAACAGCCTTTGCCGACAATGCCAACGTCAGGATCGTCGAGCGCGCCAACGGTTCTTCGGGTTTCGTGCGCGATGATGTCTACAACTGGCCCGAACAGGTCAAATCGCTGGTCGAGACCGAGAAGCCCGCCGCCGTGGTCGTCATGCTGGGCTCCAACGACCGCCAGCAGATGCGCGTCAACGATGTGCGCGAGCAGCCGCGCTCCGAGAACTGGACCAAGGAATACGAACGCCGGACCGAAGCCTTGGGAAAGGCACTGGCGGCGACCAAGGTGCCTTATCTGTGGGTCGGCATGCCAGCCTTCAAGACGCCGAAGATGACCTCCGACATGCTGGCATTCAACGACATCTACCACTCGGCTGCCGAGAAGAACGGCGGCGAATTCGTCGATGTCTGGGATGGGTTCGTCGACGAGAACGGCGCCTTTGTCTCGACCGGCCCCGACATTAACGGCCAGGCCGTGCGGCTGCGCTCCGACGACGGCATCAACGTCTCGAAAGCCGGCAAGCGAAAGCTCGCCTTCTACACCGAAAAGCCGCTGGCCAAGATCCTCGGCCTGGCAGCGCCGGGAAGCGTGGTGACGGCTGCCGCACCGGCCGGCGCCCCGGTCGAGGCGCCGTCGCTGCCCGCCGCCCCGATCGTGGTCGACCGCACCGTTCCAATGCTGCTCAACGATCCGGCGCTCGACGGCGGGACCGAGCTTCTCGGTGCAGCGGCGGCGCCGAAAGCCAATCCGGATCTGCCCGGCGAAAAACTAATCCTCGAAGGCAAGGCGCCCGAGGCCTCGCCCGGTCGCGCCGACGACTTCTCCTGGCCGCCCAAGGCCGCTGCCGCGACGGATACGACGACGGCGATCAACCGTTAACGGGGGAGTACCGTCGACCCCATCAGCGCTTCATCGATCGAGCGCGCGGCCTGGCGGCCTTCGCGGATCGCCCACACAACCAGCGACTGGCCGCGGCGCACATCACCTGCGGCGTAGAGCTTGTCGACGCTGGTCTTGTAGTCGCGATCGTTGGCTTCGACATTGCGGGAACGGCGGCTGTCGGTGGTGATTTTCATCTCACCGTCCAGCTCTTTCGCGACGCCGGCGGCAGCCGGTCCGGCAAAGCCGATGGCGATGAAGGCGAGGTCTGCACGGATGACGAATTCGGTGCCGGGGATAGGCTTGCGCTTCTCGTCGACTTCGCAGCATTTGACGCCGGTCAGCTGGCCGTCCTCGCCGATGAATTCGAGCGTCGCCACCTGGAATTCGCGCTCCGCACCTTCGGCCTGTGAGGACGAGGTGCGCATCTTGGTCGCCCAGTAAGGCCAGACCGAAAGCTTGTCTTCCTTCTCCGGCGGCTGCGGGCGGATGTCGAGCTGGGTGACACGCACCGCGCCCTGGCGGAAGGCGGTGCCGACGCAGTCGGACGCGGTATCGCCGCCGCCGACGACGACGACATGCTGGCCGCCGGCGATGATCGGATGCGACGGCCAGGCCACCGACTGGATCGGCTCGCCGCCGACGCGACGGTTCTGCTGCACCAGATAGGGCATGGCGTCATAGACGCCGCCGAGATCGTCGCCCGGAATATTGGCCGGACGCGGCGATTCCGAACCGCCGCAATAGAGCACCGCATCATATCCGGCGAGCAACTCTGCCACCGGCTTGTCGACGCCGACATTGACGCCGCAATGGAAGGTCACGCCCTCGCCCTGCATCTGCTCGATGCGGCGGTCGATATAGTGCTTCTCGATCTTGAAGTCGGGAATGCCGTAGCGCATCAGCCCGCCGGGACGGCTCTCACGCTCATAAACGCTGACCTCGTGGCCGGCGCGGCCAAGCTGCTGCGCCGCCGCCATCCCTGCCGGGCCGGAGCCGATGACAGCGACCCGCTTGCCCGTCTTCTTCTCTGGCGGATAAGGCCGGATATGGCCGGTTTCATAAGCCTTGTCGGCGATTGCCTGTTCGACAGTCTTGATGGCAACCGGAATGTCCTCGAGGTTCAGCGTGCAGGCTTCCTCGCAGGGCGCGGGGCAGATGCGGCCGGTGAACTCGGGGAAATTGTTGGTCGAATGCAGGTTGCGGATCGCATTGTCCCAGTCGCCATTGTAGACGAGGTCGTTCCAGTCCGGGATCTGGTTGTGGATCGGGCAACCGGTCGGCCCGTGGCAGAACGGGATGCCGCAATCCATGCAGCGCGCCGCCTGTTTCTCGACCTCCTTGTCCGACATCGGCAGCGTGAATTCACGAAAATGCCGGATGCGGTCGGAGGCCGGCTGGTACTTGTGCACCTGCCGGTCGATTTCGAGAAAGCCTGTTACCTTGCCCATAGTCCAGTTCCTGCTGTCCAGATGGTGCGGTTTTCGCACCCGTTAACCCCTTGAGGCAGCCGTGGCAACCTTGCATCCGAGGTCAAACTGTCGCTGAAAGTTCCGCCGGGAAGCCTGCGCCTCCCGGCAAGTCGAAAAACCTATTCCGCCGCCACGCCCATGCGCATGCGTTCCATCTCGATCAGCGCGCGGCGGTATTCGACCGGCATGATCTTGCGGAATTTCGGCCGGAAGGTCGTCCAGTCGTCGAGTATCTCGCGGCCGCGTACCGAACCGGTGAAATGGACGTGGTTCGAGATAAGCTGGTAAAGCCGTTCCTCGTCATGGGTGGTCATGTCGCCCGAGACGTCGACGCGACCCTTGTGGTCGAGGTCACCGCCATGATGCAGCAGCCTTTCCATCAGATCGTCTTCTTCCGGAACCGGCTCCAGCTCGACCATCGCCATGTTGCAGCGCGCGGCGAAATCGCCGGCCTCATCCAGAACATAGGCCACGCCGCCCGACATGCCGGCAGCGAAGTTGCGACCGGTCTGGCCGATGACGACGACGATGCCGCCGGTCATGTATTCGCAGCCATGATCGCCGACGCCTTCAACGACGGCGGCGACGCCCGAATTGCGCACCGCGAAGCGCTCGCCGGCGACACCTGCGAAATAGGCCTCGCCCTCGGTCGCGCCATAGAGGACGGTGTTGCCGACGATGATCGATTCCGCCGCGACGATCCTGGACTCCTCCGGCGGCCGGATGACGATGCGTCCGCCCGACAGGCCCTTGCCGACATAGTCGTTGGCCGCACCGACGAGATCGAACGAGATGCCGCGCGCCAGGAAGGCGCCGAACGACTGGCCGGCGGTGCCGGTCAGCTTCACCTGGATCGTGTCCTCGCGCAGGCCCTTGTGCCTGAAGCGCTTGGCGACTTCGCCCGACAGCATGGCGCCCGTGGAGCGATCGACATTGCGGATGTCGACCTCGATCTTGACCGGCTGCTTGCTTTCGAGCGCGGGCTTCGCCAGTTCGATCAGCTTGCGATCGAGTACATCGTCGATCGGGTGTTTCTGCCGTTCGGTCCAGTGCACCGCCTCATGCGGCGCGTCCGGCTTGAAGAACATCTTGCCGAAATCGAGCCCACGCGCCTTCCAATGCTGGATCATCTCGCGCTTTTCCAGCAGGTCGCTGTCGCCGATGATCTGGTCGATATGGGTGTAGCCCATCTCGGCCAGCAGCCCCCTCACCTCTTCCGCAACATAGAAGAAGAAGTTGATGACATGCTCGGGCGTGCCCTTGAAACGCTTGCGCAGAACCGGATCCTGCGTCGCGACGCCGACCGGGCAGGTGTTCAAGTGGCACTTGCGCATCATGATGCAGCCGGCCGCGATCAGCGGCGCGGTCGAGAAGCCGAACTCGTCGGCACCGAGCAGCGCACCGATGATGACGTCGCGCCCCGTGCGCAAGCCACCATCGACCTGCAGTGCAACGCGCGAGCGCAGCCCGTTCAGCACCAGCGTCTGGTGCGTCTCGGCAAGGCCCATTTCCCATGGACTGCCGGCATGCTTGAGCGAGGTCAGCGGCGACGCGCCGGTGCCGCCATCATAGCCGGAGATGGTGATGTGGTCGGCGCGCGCCTTGGCGACGCCCGCCGCAACCGTACCGACACCGACTTCCGACACCAGCTTTACCGAGACGTCGGCCGCCGGGTTGACGTTCTTCAGATCGTAAATCAGCTGCGCCAGATCCTCGATCGAATAGATGTCGTGATGCGGCGGCGGCGAGATCAGGCCGACGCCGGGCGTCGAGTGCCGGACCTTCGCAATGGTCGCGTCGACCTTGTGGCCGGGCAGCTGGCCGCCCTCACCGGGCTTGGCGCCCTGCGCGACCTTGATCTGCATGACATCGGAATTGACGAGATACTCGGCGGTGACGCCAAACCGCCCCGAGGCGACCTGCTTGATCGCCGAACGTTCGGGGTTCTTGCCGCCGCCGGGCAGCGGCAGATAGCGGTCGGCCTCTTCGCCGCCCTCGCCGGTGTTCGACTTGCCGCCGATCTGGTTCATGGCGCGCGCCAGCGTCGTGTGTGCCTCGCGCGAGATCGAGCCGAACGACATCGCCCCTGTCGAGAAGCGCTTGACGATATCGGCCGCCGACATCACGTCCTCTATCGCCACCTTCTTGCGGCCGGTCTCTTCCGCAAGCTTGATCCTGAACAGGCCGCGTATGGTCTGGGCACGGGCCGTCTCGCTGTCGATCTGCGCGGAATACTCCTTGAACGTCTCCCACGAGCCCTGGCGCACGGCGTGCTGCAAGGTGGCGACGGCGTCGGGCGACCACATATGGGCTTCGCCGCGCATGCGGTACATGTACTCGCCGCCGACCTCGAGGCTGTTGCGCAGCACCGGATCGTTGCCGAAACCGTCGGTGTGGCGGCTGAGCGTCTCAGCCGCGACCTCGTCCAGGCCGACACCTTCGATCAGCGTCGCTGTGCCGGTGAAGTACTTGTCGACGAAATCCGACTTCAGCCCGATGGCGTCGAATATCTGCGCGCCGCAATAGGACTGGTAGGTGGAGATGCCCATCTTCGACATCACCTTGAGGATGCCCTTGCCGATCGACTTGATGTAGCGCGAGACCACCTCGTAGGCGTCGACCTCCGCCGGCAGTTCGCCACGCTTGTGCATGTCGAGCAGCGTATCGAAGGCAAGGTAGGGGTTGATCGCCTCGGCGCCGTAGCCGGCGAGACAGCAGAAATGATGCACTTCGCGCGGCTCGCCGGATTCGACGACCAGGCCGACCGCGGTGCGCAGACCCTTGCGGATCAGGTGATGGTGCACCGCAGCCGTCGCCAGCAGTGCCGGAATGGCGATACGGTCGGGACCGACCTGGCGGTCGGACAGGATGATGATGTTGTAGCCGCCGGCAACGGCCGCCTCGGCGCGCTCGCACAGACGCTCGACGGCGCCCTGCATGCCGGCGGCGCCCTCGCTCGACCCGTAGGTGATGTCGATGGTCTTGGTGTCGAAACGGTCCTCTGTGTGGCCGATCGAGCGGATCTTTTCCAGATCGCCATTGGTCAGGATCGGCTGGCGCACTTCGAGCCGCTTGCGGCGCGAATTGCCGACCAGGTCGAAGATGTTCGGCCGCGGCCCGATGAACGACACCAGGCTCATCACCAGCTCCTCGCGGATCGGGTCGATCGGCGGGTTGGTGACCTGGGCGAAATTCTGTTTGAAATAGGTGTAGAGCAGCTTCGACTTGTCCGACATCGCCGAGATCGGCGTGTCGGTGCCCATCGAACCCACGGCTTCCTGGCCGGTGGTCGCCATCGGCGACATCAACAGCTTGGTGTCTTCCTGCGTGTAGCCGAAAGCCTGCTGGCGATCGAGCAGGCTGACATCCTTGCGCAGCGCGCGCGGCTCGACCGGCTTCAGATCCTCGAGGATCAGCTGCGTGTTGTTGAGCCAGGTCTTGTAGGGATGCCTGGTGGCGATCTCCGACTTGATCTCCTCGTCGGAAATGATGCGGCCCTTGGCGAGGTCGATCAGAAGCATGCGGCCGGGCTGCAGCCGCCACTTCTTGACGATCCTCTCCTCCGGCACCGGCAGCACGCCGGCCTCTGACGCCATGATGACGCGGTCGTCGTCGGTGACGATGTAGCGCGCCGGGCGCAGACCGTTGCGGTCGAGCGTGGCGCCGATCTGGCGACCGTCGGTGAAGGCGACCGCGGCCGGCCCGTCCCACGGCTCCATAAGGGCTGCGTGGTATTCGTAGAAAGCCTTGCGGTCGGCATCCATCAGCTTGTTGCCGGCCCAGGCTTCCGGGATCAGCATCATCATGGCGTGGCTGAGGCTGTAGCCGCCCTGGAACAGGAATTCGAGCGCATTGTCGAAGCACGCCGTGTCGGACTGGCCGTCATAGGAGATCGGCCACAGCTTCGAGATGTTGTTGCCGAACAGTTCGGAATCGACCGAGGCCTGGCGCGCCGCCATCCAGTTGTTGTTGCCGCGCACCGTGTTGATCTCGCCATTATGCGCGACCATGCGGTACGGGTGCGCGAGCTTCCATGACGGGAAGGTGTTGGTCGAGAAGCGCTGGTGGACGAGGATCAGCGCGGTCTCGAAACGCGGATCCGACAAATCCTTGTAATAGGCGCCGACCTGGTAGGCCAGGAACATGCCCTTGTAGACAATGGTGCGCGCCGATAGCGACACACAGTAGGCGCCGATATCCTTGTTGTTGTTCTCGGCGTAGATGCGGCCGGAAATCACCTTGCGCAGCAGGTACAGCCTGGCCTCATATTCCTCGTCATCTGGAATGTCTGATGTGCGGCCGATGAAGACCTGGCGATGGAACGGTTCGGAGGCCGCAATATCGGGCGCCTTCGACAGCGATGAATTGTCGACCGGCACGTCGCGAAAGCCGAGCAGCGGCAGCCCTTCTGACTGCGCCGATTCGGCGATGATCTCTTCGATATGGGCGCGCAGTGCCGCATCCTGCGGCATGAACCAGTGGCCGACGCCGTATTGGCCTGCCGCCGGCAGTTCGACGCCCTGGGCCGCCATCTCTTGGCGGAAGAAATGATCGGGGATTTGCACCAGCACGCCGGCGCCGTCGCCCATCAGCGGATCGGCGCCGACAGCGCCGCGATGCGTCAGGTTTTCGAGCACGAAGAGCCCGTCCTTGACGATCTGGTGCGACTTCACGTTCTTCATGTTGACGATGAAGCCGACGCCGCACGCGTCATGCTCGTTGCGCGGATCGTAGAGACCCTGCGCGGCCATACCGTTGCCGGTCAGGCCGTTGGTGGTTCGGCCTTCTTTGGTCAGAACGGTATTTTTAACGGCTGCCGCTTTCGTCTGCGCGGCCTGGCCGATAATCGCAGATGGCGTCAGTTCCGTCATCGTCCTGTCCTCCGTTCCGGCCCCTTGCACGTCTAGCATTTGGGGCGCTGGTCTACCTTGGGAAGCGACTGGCTTCCGCTCTCATTCTTGCGGCACGTCTTTTCGAAATCCTTGGCGGACCGTGCGGTGCACCGCCGGTTCGTATCCGGTATCGTACAGGCCACACACGAGCCGTCTACCCGTCGCTCGCGGCAACGGCCGGAGTGGCCCAAATGATACGCCAATCCAGCCTGACTTGTGCGACAAAATAAGACAGCACTACTGTCCTAAATTTTTATGGCAGAAATCCTGGGCGCACACAAGACCGATTCACCAAATTCTTGGACGTTTGGCGACAGAAAATTACGTCAGGCGCTGTCGAAACGAAATTTCGGTCCCGGCACTCCTTCGTGATCGCCTTTGGCTTTACCGCTTTTTCAGCCATTGGCCCTTGCGCGTCAAACCCCGAAACGGCCATGGTCGCGCTCTTGTCGCAACCAGACTTTCTCAACCAGGCAGGGACTTTCCTGATGTTCTTTGCATCCGACAACTGGGCGGGCGTCCATTCCAACATTGCCGCCGGGCTGTCAGCCAATGCCGGCGGCTTTTCGACCGCCTATGGCGATGGCGATCTCGACCGGGCCGTCTACCAGCGTTTCAGCGAGATCTTCGAACGCGAGGTCGCGGTGTTCTTCGTCGCTACCGGCACGGCGGCCAACTCGCTGTCCCTGGCCGCTTACAACAAGCCCGGCGGCATTTCCTTTGCGCACCGCGAATCGCACATCATCGAGGACGAATGCGGCGCGCCGGAATATTTCAGCGGCGGCTCGCGTCTCCATGCTGTCGACGGCGCCCTGGGCAAGATCGATCCGCACAATCTTGAACGCGCCGTCGCCCGTTTCGCACCCGAAATCGTCCATTGGGGACGCCCGACGGCCGTCTCGATCACCCAATCGACCGAAGTCGGCACAGTGTACGGGCTCGACGACATTTCCACCATTTCGGAGATCGCCAAACGCTTTTCCCTGCCGCTGCATATGGACGGCGCCCGTTTTGCCAACGCATTGGTCGCGCTTGAGACGACGCCGGCCGAAATGACCTGGAAGCGCGGCGTCGACATCGTCTCGTTCGGCGGCACCAAGAACGGCTGCTGGTGCGCCGAAGCGGTGGTGCTGTTCGATCTCCACCGCGCCAAGGAGTTGTCCTTCCTGCGCAAGCGCGCCGCACAGCTGTTCTCCAAGTCGCGCTTCATCGCAGCGCAGTTCGACGCCTACTTCACAGACGGCCTGTGGCTGGACACGGCCCGTCATGCCAATGCCATGGCCGCGCGCCTGGCGGCTGCGATCGAAGATTCGGCAACGGCGAAGCTCGCCTGGTTGCCGCAGGCCAACGAGGTGTTCGCGGTGATGAAAAAGGCGGAAGCCGAAAGGCTGCAATCCGTCGGCGCAGCCTTTTACGACTGGCACAGGCCGCACGGCTTCGACGGCCATGTCGGCGAGGACGAGTTGCTCTATCGCTTCGTCACCAGCTTTGCCACGACTTCAGATGAGGTCGATCGCTTCGGCCAGATGATCGCCTGAACCCGCGAGACCGCGCCAATGACAAAGCCACCTCTCGGCTCAACCATGCGGCTGGTTCGCCCGGCGCCAAACGTGCTCGGCTTCTACGATGGCCGCGTTGACGGCGTTCGCGCCTGGTCGGACGAGCCGAACTGGCTGGACGATGGCGCCTATGCCCTCGGCATCTGCACCTAGGCGAGCGTCGATGGTTCGCAGGCGCTTGTCTACGACACGCATATTTCGCTGCCTCACGCGCGCTTCATCAGGCAGACGCTCGAAGACATAGGCGCAACATCGATCCGGGTCGTGCTCAGCCACTGGCATGACGATCATATTGCCGGCAATGAGGTGTTTCAGGATTGCGAGATTATCGCCAACACGCTCACCGCCTCGGCGCTCGCGAACAACCGGGCTGAGATCGAAAGCGGTGTTCCACCGATCAAGCCTCTCGTGCTGCCGAACAGGACCTTCGCAGGCAGTCTTGACCTCGCCGTTGGATCGATCGCCGTCGAACTGCGTCAGGTCGAAATCCACAGCCATGACGGCACGGTGCTGTTCATGCCCGAAACCGACCTGCTCCTGGCGGGCGACACGCTCGAGGATCCGATCACGTATGTCAGCGAGGCGGATCGGCTGGCGCAACATCTGGTCGATCTCGAACGCATGAGCAGGTGGCCGATAGACCGCATCTTGCCCAATCACGGCTCGCTCGAAGCGATTGAGCGAGGCGGCTACGACAAAGGCCTCATCGCCGCCACGCAAGCCTACGTTCAAAAACTGCTTCGCTGCCGGCATGAGCCTGATCTTGCGAAGCAGGATCTGAAAACCTTCGGCGCCGACATGTTCGCCACGGGCGCTGTCGAGTACTTCGCGCTGTACGAGCCCGTCCACCGGCAAAACGTCGAGGCCGTTCTCGCAACCGGCACCGGTCGCTAAGCAAGGAAAGGCCGCGCCAAAAGCTCGAGGCCAAGCAAGATCAGGAAAACAAGAAACCAGCGCCGGAAGGTCGCCGGGCTGATCCGCTGCCGGAGCAACTGTCCGAGCCACATGCCGAGCAAGGCCGGCGCAACCGCCAGCGACGACATGGCGACATGCCCGACCTGGAACGCGCCGTGCGAGGCAAGGCCGGCAGCGAGCGCGATCGTCGACACGGTGAAGGACAGGCCGAGCGCCTGGATCAGATCGTCACGGCTCAAGCCCAGCGCCTGAATGTAAGGTACAGCGGGCACGACAAACACGCCGGTGCCGCCGGTGACGATGCCGGTAAGGAAACCGACGATGGGCGACGACCAGCGCTCGGCTGACGCGGGAACCGTCAACTGCCGCGCCAGCAGCGTATAGACGGCATAGACGATCAGCGCCGCCCCGAGGCCGGCCGTCGTCCATTTGACATTGTCGCTGGCCAGCAGCCATGAGCCGGCCAGCGTGCCGGCGACGATGCCGACCATCATCAGCCACAGCCGACTGAGGATCCATCCGAAGCTCGGGCCGGCAAACAGCTGCCAGATATTGGTGACGAAGGACGGCACGATCAGCAGCGAAGCCGCGGCGACCGGCGGCATGATTGTGCCCAGCAGCCCCATCGCCAACGTCGGCAGTCCCATACCGGTAACGCCCTTGACGATGCCGGCCAGCAGGAAGGTCACCGCAATGGTTGCCGTTAGGGCCAGGGAAAAATCAGCCGAGAGATCAGACATCGCCCTTCATGGGAAGACGGCGCCCGCCGCAAAAGAGCCAGAACTCTTCGGTTGGGGTGACAGAGGCTGCGGCGAAAAAAGCGGCGCCTCGCGGCGCCGCTTTCGTCTCGGGAGGAAACGCTTTTAACCTTGGGCGTTGTGACGCCGCCGTCTTGATCACGCGGCGTTCTTGGCCTCGATCTGCTTGGCGTTGGCCGAAGAGGCGGTAATCGCGATCTTGCGCGGCTTCAGCTCCTCGGGGATGTTGCGCTTAAGGTCGACGAAAAGCAGGCCGTTCTTCAGCGTGGCGCCGACGACCTCGACATGGTCGGCAAGCTGGAAGCGGCGCTCGAACGAACGCGAGGCAATGCCGCGGTAGAGCAGCTCGGAGCCTTCGCCATTGCCCTCTTCCTTGCGCTCACCCTTGACGGTCAGCACGTTGCGGTGGGCTTCGATCGAAATCTCTTCGTCCGAGAAGCCGGCAACCGCCATCGAGATGCGATAGGCGTCCTCGCCGGTGCGCTCGATGTTGTAGGGCGGATAGGTCTGCGCGCCATCGGGCTGGGCCAGCGAGTCGAGCATGGTGAACAGGCGGTCGAAGCCGACGGTCGAGCGATAGAGCGGGGAAAAATCAACGTGACGCATGAGGTGTTCTCCTGTTGAGCAACATGTTTGCGTGTGGCCGGTGCGAAACCCTGGAAAGGCGTTTCGGGTGGACCAGCAGCCCCGACATCGGCGGCTGCATCCGACATTTGGGGAGCGCAAAAGCGCATTTCAAGGATTTTTGAAGAGCGCCAATCGAGGCGTCGATGAACGGCAGATGAACCGCCGCTTCGGCGCCCGTTCAGCCGGCCGGCGCTAGAGTGCCCCACGATAAAGAACCAGGCGGCGCCGGATAAAAGCGCCGCGACGAGGCCGACCGGGTGTAACGTCCCTTCCTCCCGGATCGACAGAGGCCGGAAGCACGCCGCCGCAGGCTGCTTCCGGCCTTGCTCGTTGTTCGTCCGCCCCCTTGGCGCCCTCCCTTTGCTTTTCATCCATTGGCGTCTATCACCATGCCGACGCCCCTGCCGGGTGAGACACCACGAACACGCAAGCGCCTAATGACGGATCTCTTCCATCCCACGCCAGGCAATCCGCCGCCGCAAAATGTCGGCGGCGGCTTTTTCACCACGCGCGACGGCAAGAAGATCCGCTACGGCCTGTTTGCCGCGGTCACCCGGCCGCTGAAAGGCACCGTCGTGCTGCTGCCCGGCCGCAACGAGTGCATCGAGAAATATTTCGAAACCATCCGCAACCTGACCGACCGCGGCCTCGGCGTCGCCACCCTCGACTGGCGCGGCCAGGGCGATTCCGACCGGCTGATCGCCGACCCGCAACGCGGCTATGTCCGCTCCTTCTACGATTACACCGGCGACCTCGAACAGTTCTTCGAGGATATCGTGCTGCCCGACTGCCGCGGCCCGTATTACATCCTCGCCCATTCCATGGGCGCCGTGATCGCGCTGCTCGCGGCGCCGTCGATGGTCAACCGGGTGCGTCGCATGGTGCTGATTGCGCCTTTCCTGACGGTGCCCGACTCGCCCGTGTCGGCAAAAACGGCGCGCCGCGTCTGCTCGGTATTGTGCTTTCTCGGCCTCGGCCGACTCTACGCCGCCTGGGGTCCGCGTCCCAGGGAAACCCTGCCCTTCGCCCTCAACAAGGTGACATCGGACCCCGAGCGCTATCAGCGCAACACGAAAATCTACGAGCACTATCCGCAACTGGCGCTCGGCGGGCCGACGATCCGCTGGCTGCAGGCGGCAATCAAGGCAGGCGAAGCCATCAGCGAGCCCGACTTCATGGCCAGGATCCAGGTGCCGCTGCTGATGATCGCCGCCGGCGCCGATCAGGTCGTCTCGACCAAGGCCGTGGAAGCCTATGCCAGGCGTCTGCGTCTGGGCTCGCTGCTGATGATCGATGGCTCGAAACACGAGATCCTGCAGGAGGCCGATGTCTATCGCGAGCAGTTGCTCGCCGCCTTCGACGCCTTCATACCCGGCAACGACGACCCGACAGCCTGATGCCGCCGGCGCTGCATGTTGCGGCGCCTTGAGCTTGCGCCTGCTGACAGCCTTCTGTCAGGAGCAGCGCCGGCAGCACACAAAGAGCTAAAGATTCTGACAGCCGGTGCCGCCCCGGAATGTTCATCTCTCCGCGTACTGAACGACAAGGAGATGACGTCATGACCGAGAAAACCTGCGCTGCCTGCGATTGCCAGCTGGACGCCAACCCGATCCGCGTCAAGGTCGGCGGCAAGACCGTCGAGGTCTGCTGCGAGGAATGCGCGATTACGCTGAACGAAGCCGGCGCCTCAGTGGCCGGCGCATCAGTGGCCGGCAACGGGGAAGCCTGAGCGATGCGCCCCGATCATGCAGCGGCGGCGCAATGCCTCGCACATCAGCCGACAACTCAAACCGCGACGTTCCGGCGGTCCTTGCGGACACAAGGCATCGCGGCGGCCAACTGGATCGGCCGTCAACTGGAAAGGCGCCGAAGCCGCCTTGCCTTGCTCGAAATGACCGACGAACAGCTCAAGGACATCGGTCTGTCGCGCAGCGACGCTCACTGCGAATACATGCGCCGTTTGTGGGACTGAGCCATGGCCGTTACGAAGGGCCCGACAGGTGAAGTCTCCTGACAGGTTTGGACAAGCCAATCGCCTAAATGTGCCGGAGCAGCTTTCGGTGCAAGGGTAGAATGCAACGGCCATGTCTCAGCTCACCATGTCGCAGTTCACGGTACAGACGCTTCTGGACACCGGCACCGTCAGGGTGAGGGATGTCCTCTGCAGCGGCGAATGCCGGCACAAGAGCGAAGAAGAGTGCACCGCTGCCACGCATCTTGTGTTTCCCTATCGCGGCGTCTTCGTGCGCCATGTCGGCCGCAACGATGCGGTCGCCGAAGCCAACCAGTTGTTGTTCTTCAACAACGCCGAAGGCTACCGGATCAGCCATCCCGTCGAGGGTGGCGATTCCTGCCTCGATCTCGTTGTCGAGGAGGCGCAAATGCAGGAGCTGACGCCGAAGGAGCAGTTGCGCTTGGGCAGCGCCGTGGCGTTTCGTCGTCAGCGCCGCCGCATCGACCCGCGGGCTCAGGCGCTGGTGGCGGTGCTGCGCCACAGCCTGAGCCGCAACATTGCCGAAACGCTGGAGGCCGAAACCCTGGCGCTGACGCTGGTGCGGCGCTCCCTCGGCGAGCGCACCTCGCATGCCGCCGGCGCAAGCGCTGGCCGGCAGAAGCTGGTCGACCGCGCCAAGCTCGTCCTGTCCTCGGATCTTTCGCGGCGCTGGACGCTGGCCGAGATCGCCGCTGAAGTCGGGGTATCACCGGTTTATCTCACGCAGGTTTTCCAGCAGGTCGAGGCGATGCCGCTCTATCGCTACCATCTGCGCCTGCGGCTGGCGCGCGCGCTCGACCTGCTTGGCCGCTACGACAATCTGACCACGCTCGGCCTGGACCTCGGCTTCTCCAGCCACAGTCATTTCAGCTCAGCGTTCAGGCAGGTCTACGGGCGAACGCCGGCGGAATTCCAGCGCTCGATCAAGCCGCGCTGATCGGGTCGACTATCAGCCGCGCAAGGCTGCCATTGCAGCCGCGTGAAGCTCCGGCGTTGCGGCGGCCAGGATGTCGCCGCCCTTTTCCGCCGGACCGCCCTCGAATGTGGTGACGACGCCGCCGGCCTTTTCAATGATCGGGATCAGCGCCACGATGTCGTAGGGTTTCAATCCGGGATCGGCGACGATGTCGACGCTGCCGGACGCGATCATGGCAAAGGCGTAGCAATCGGCTCCGTAGCGGGCGAGCTGGATCTGTTTCTCGAACGCGTCGTAGCGGGTGCGCGCCTCGCCCTTGAAAAGCGCCGGCGTGGTGGTGAACAAGGTCGCCTCGTCAAGCTTCGTCCTCTTGCGGGTCGACAGCTTCCGCGGCCCGCCGGGGCCTTCGTAGTGGGAGCCGGAAGCGTTGGCGTAGAACAGCTCGCCGGTGAAGGGCTGCGCCATCATGCCGGCGACGGCGTCACCGTCGACCGTCAATCCGACCAGCGTTCCCCACACCGGCAGGCCTGAGATGAAGGCGCGGGTACCATCGATCGGATCGATCACCCAGACATGCCTTGAGGAGATGTTTTCGCTGCCATGTTCTTCGCCAAGGATACCGTGATCGGGATACTCAGCCGAGATCAGCGCCCGGATGGCGCGCTCGGCCTCGCGGTCGGCCTCGGTGACCGGGTCGAAACTGCCTTTTTCCTTGTTGGCCACGGCGCCCTGTGCGCGGAAACGCGGCAAGGTTTCAGCCGCCGCCGCTTGCGCGATCCGGCGCATGAAATCGATGCTGATGTCCACGTGATTCTCCCGCATTACAGAGTGCCAACCCGGTCTGCCGGCACTTTCCCGCCAAAACAAGCCGGTTTATCAATTTATCAGGACATCAGCGTTGCCGAAATGTCACACATCGTGACCATCGAAACGCATTTTCACATCAGAGTGAATTAAAAAAGCGTGAGATCGATTGACATTTGTGCATCGCACAATAAATTTGTTCTCGGACAGGTTTTCCTGTCCATGCCCTCCTTGGGCGTTTCCTCCCTAGACTTCGACCGTGTCGTGCAAACGATGCGGTCTTTTTTTACGCTGCGGGATGGCCAGCGCGGGATTGCATGAACAGCCGCCGCTCCGGCGTCATTCGGCGGCCAGCGGCAGGTCTATGAAGTGGTGGTCGGGCATCGCCATCAGGTCGGCCGAAAAGCGCGCCATATCGTCGGCCAGCGCATCGAAGCCGGCCGATTTCTGGAACGTCCGCTCATTCATGTAGAGGCCGCGATTGACCTCGATCTGCAGCGCATGCAGATGGCGCGCCGGCCGGCCGTAATGCTCGGTGATGAAGCCGCCTGCATAGGGTTTGTTGTGCGCGACGGTGTAGCCCATGCCGATGAGCAGGCTGATCGCCGTCTCGGTCAGGGCCGCCGTGGCCGAGATGCCGAAACGGTCGCCGACGATGAAATCCGGCCGCAGGCCGCTGTCGCCCACCCTGATGCTCGCCGGCATCGAATGGCAGTCGATCAGCACGGCATAGCCGAACCTGGCATGGGTTCTGGTCAAAAGCCGCTTCAGCGTCTCGTGATAGGGTTTGTAGACCGCCTCTATGCGCTGGACGGCCTCGGCCAGCGGCAGACGGCCGGAATAGATGTCGAGCCCCTCACCCACCAGCTTGGGCACGGTGCCGAGCCCGCCGGCGACGCGCGCCGAGCGAATGTTGCAGAAGGACGGCACCGGCTCGGCGAACATGCGCGGGTCGAGTTCCCAGGGTTCGCGGTTGACGTCGAGATAGGCGCGCGGAAAATTCGCCGCCAGCATCGGCGCGCCCAGCGCCACCGCGCCGCCGAGCAGTTCGTCGACATAGCAATCCTCGGAGCGGCGGATGGCGTTCCGATCGAGCCGCGCCATGGCCAGGAAGCGGTCTGGATAATAGCGGCCGCTATGCGGTGAGTTGAAGACGAAGGGAACGCGCTGCTCGGCGCCCGATCGGATTTCGAAGGGTGGAACGACCGAAAAATCTTCGGCTGCCGTCGTCAATTTGAACGAACCCGGAAACAGCAATGCATCATGATGGGAAACTGCCACCTCATCGGCCGCATGTCCAGCATTTCGGCACGTCAGGAACCCCGTCAAATAAGGATTAATGCCGCCAACGTTCACTTGATGTTTACCGTCAGCTCCTCATATACAGGATGGTTAACGGGCTTGCCGGACGGCAGGCTTGGCTGGGGTGATTCGGACGGGACAAGATGGCACGCATTCTGCTGGCGGAAGACGACGACGACATGCGCCGGTTCCTGGTCAAGGCACTGGAGCGGGCCGGCTATCACGTCAGCGATTTCGACAATGGTGCCAGCGCCTACGAGCGGCTGCGCGAAGAACCTTTCTCCCTGCTGCTGACCGATATCGTCATGCCGGAGATGGACGGCATCGAACTCGCCCGCCGCGCCACCGAGATCGATCCCGACCTGAAGGTGATGTTCATCACCGGTTTCGCGGCCGTCGCGCTCAACCCCGATTCCAAGGCGCCGAAAGACGCCAAGGTGCTGTCCAAGCCCTTCCACCTGCGCGATCTCGTCAACGAGGTCGAAAAAATGCTCCAGGCCGCCTGAAGCACGCATGGTGTGATCTCGCCGCTTCGTCGGCGGCGCGACAAACGAGCCTTTCTTTCCCTTTTCCGGCTATTGACGCGCTGGACCAAAAATGGTGTATGCGCGGCTTCGGATGGGCGTGTAGCTCAGCGGGAGAGCACTGCATTGACATTGCAGGGGTCACAGGTTCAATCCCTGTCACGCCCACCATCCTTTCGATAACTTGGCCAAGCCCGTTTTTGGCGCACCCCTTCGACAACTTAGCCGGTAAGGCGGCCACCGCTTGTGGCAGCCGCCTCGTTCAAACGCGACGCGCTTTAGACGTGGTGCGGGCTTAGCGTCCTTGAAGGCGCAGGCTCGATGCCGTCCTCCATAAGAATATCCTTCTTGCGAGCGAACGCGACGAAGACGCCTCGTGCTGTCTCGGGTTCCACATCACCAATCAGAGCGGCTTTGCAAGCGCGAATAGCAGCTCTCTGCTCCGGGCTGTTGCCACACCATTCGGCTGCGAATTGATAAGCATCCGCGACCGTGTTGAGTTGGCGGGGAAAGCCCAATCCCACCCACACCCGGACTGGCTTTTCAAAAGGTTTCGATAGCATCATGACCTCCTTTCCTAATGCATGTCACCCAGAAGTATGCCGCGGTTCTGGGACAACGACATGCATCAAAACAAAGACTTAAAGCGTGTCGCATGAATCCGTTTCGCGACGCGCTTTAGGCAGTCACTCCTCCGCCTTCGCCACCTCTGCCCATCATCCACGGCATTGTCGTGGATACTTCCTCAAGGATTCTGGCTGCTTTCGCAAAACCGCTGAACGCGTCTCTGGCTGCGGAAAGCGGATAATCGCTATCGAAAGCTCGCTGGCAGGCCCGCAATGCGGTTTGGTGAATGGGGCCGCGCCTGTCCTTCGGCCATTCATAGAGGAACTCCAGAGCGTCCTCGAGACACGTGATTTCCTGAACAAGGTTGTCGCCGCTTTTCACGAAAACGGCGTTGTCAAACATCCGATCGTTCATATGATCCTCCAAATTGAACGAACCATTGAGTTTCATGGTTTGCGCGGTCCAGGCCAACTGCAGGCGCGCGACAGAGGCGCGCCAGTACGTCCTGCAGTGATCATCTTCGTTTCTCCGCAATCACAGCCTCCCGGCCGGAACCGGGAGGCGGACCCGCAGTTCAAAGTGTGACAGATCGACAGGATTACGCGGCTTTACGCGCGCGGTCCGTGTCTTGCGTGATCTGAGTGGCGGCCGTCGGCGTGTCGCCGACGCCGATGCTAATGCGGCGCGGTTTCAGCTCTTCGGGAATCTCACGGACGATGTCGATCGAGAGGAGGCCATTCTCCAGTTTGGCTGCCTTGATCTTCATGTGGTCGGCAAGCTTGAACGTCTGCCTGAAACTGCGATAGGCGATGCCCTGGTGCAGCAGCTGGCGTCCGCTCTGATCATCAGCCTTCTGGCCTACCACGACCAGTTCGGGTCCATGCTGGGTCAGCTCAACCTCATCCTGGCTGAAGCCTGCGATGGCCATCGAGATACGGTAATCGTTCT
>NZ_JAMYRV010000071.1:0-19282 GCF_040321555.1 Mesorhizobium sp. M0317
TCAGCGACGTCTTGCCATGATCGACGTGGCCAATCGTGCCAATGTTCACATGAGGCTTGTTACGCTCGAATTTACCTTTTGCCATGTGATGTCTCCAATCTGCTCGCCCGTACGGGCCTTGAATTAAGTTACCGATGCAACCCGCTGGGGTTACGCGTATTTCTTCTGGACTTCCTGGGCGACCGCGGTCGGCACAGGCTCATAGTGATCGAACTGCATCGTGTAGGCAGCGCGGCCCTGGCTCATCGAGCGCAGGTTGTCGACGTACTTGAACATGTTGGCCAGCGGCACCATCGCGTTGATGACGACAGCCACGCCACGCGCTTCCTGGCCCTGGATCTGGCCACGACGGCCGTTCAGGTCGCCGATGACGCTGCCGACATAGTCTTCCGGCGTCACGACTTCGACCTTCATGATCGGCTCGAGCAGTTGCACGCCAAGCTTGGGTGCAGCTTCACGGAAGCAGGCGCGGCCGGCGATTTCGAACGCCAGGACGCTGGAGTCGACATCGTGGTAAGCGCCGTCGATAAGCGTCGCCTTGACGCCGATCATCGGGAAGCCCGCGAACGGACCCGACGACATGACGCTGTTGATGCCCTTTTCGACACCCGGGATGTATTCCTTGGGAACCGCACCGCCGACGATCTTGGTCTCGAATTCGAACTCCGAGCTTTCCGGGTTCGGTTCGAACACGATCTTGACGCGAGCGAACTGACCGGTACCGCCGGTCTGCTTCTTGTGGGTGTAGTCCTGCTCGTGCCTGCGGGTGATGGTCTCGCGGTAAGCCACCTGCGGCGCGCCGACATTGGCCTCGACCTTGAACTCGCGGCGCATGCGGTCGACGATGATGTCGAGGTGAAGTTCGCCCATGCCCGAAATGATGGTCTGGCCGCTTTCCTCGTCGGTCTTGACGCGGAATGACGGATCCTCGGCGGCCAGGCGGTGAAGGGCGAGGCCCATCTTTTCCTGGTCGTTCTTGGTCTTCGGCTCGATGGCGATCTGGATGACCGGATCGGGGAATTCCATGCGCTCGAGGATGACCGGGTGCAGCGGATCGCTGAGCGTATCGCCGGTGGTCGTGTCCTTGAGGCCGGCCAGAGCAACGATGTCGCCGGCAAAGGCTTCTTCGACGTCGGCGCGCGAATTCGCATGCATCTGCAGCATGCGGCCGATGCGCTCTTTCTTGCCCTTGACGGTGTTATCGACCGAGATGCCCTTGGTCAGTTTGCCCGAATAGATGCGGGCAAAGGTCAGCGAACCGACGAACGGGTCGTTCATAATCTTGAAGGCCAGCATCGACAGCGGCTCGTTGTCGTCGGCATGACGCTCGATCTCGGCATCGGTCTTGGCGTCGACGCCCTTGATGGCGGGAACATCGGCCGGCGACGGCAGGTATTCGACGACGGCGTCGAGCAGCGGCTGCACGCCCTTGTTCTTGAAGGCCGAGCCACAGAACATCGGGTAGAACTTGACCGCGATGGTGCCCTTGCGGATCAGCGCGCGGATCTCGTCATTCGACGGCATCTTGCCTTCGAGGTAATTCTCGAGGGCCGTCTCGTCCATTTCGACGGCGGCTTCGATCATCTTCTCGCGGTATTCTTCGGCCCGGGCCTGAAGGTCGGCAGGGATCTCGACGACGTCCCAGGCAGCGCCCAACGTCTCGTCGCGCCAGACCAGCGCGTTCATCTCGACGAGATCGACGACACCCTTGAACTCGGTCTCGGCGCCGATCGGCAGCTGCATGACGACGGCATGCGCACCAAGACGCGAGCCGATCATCTCGACCGAGCGGTAGAAGTCGGCGCCGATCTTGTCCATCTTGTTGCAGAAGATCATGCGCGGAACTTTATACTTGTCGGCCTGGCGCCAGACAGTCTCGGTCTGCGGCTCGACACCGGCATTGGCATCGAGCAGCGCAATGGCGCCGTCGAGCACGCGCAGCGAACGCTCGACTTCGATGGTGAAGTCGACGTGTCCGGGAGTGTCGATGATGTTGAAGCGGTACATCTTGCCGCTGCGACCCTTCCAGAAGGTCGTGGTGGCGGCGGACGTGATGGTGATGCCGCGCTCCTGCTCCTGCTCCATCCAATCCATGGTGGCAGCGCCGTCGTGGACTTCGCCGATCTTGTGCGACTTGCCCGTGTAATAGAGGACGCGCTCGGTGGTCGTCGTCTTGCCGGCGTCAATATGCGCCATGATACCGAAATTGCGGTAGTCTTCGATTTTGTATTCGCGGGCCATCGTGGATGCCTTCTCAGTCTCGTTCGCGCTTTACCAGCGGTAGTGCGCGAAAGCGCGGTTGGCTTCTGCCATCTTGTGGGTGTCTTCACGCTTCTTCACGGCGGTGCCGCGGTTATTAGCCGCGTCCATCAGCTCTCCGGAGAGGCGGTCGACCATGGTGGTCTCGTTGCGGTTGCGGGCCGCGGCGATCAGCCAGCGGATCGCCAGGGCCTGGCGGCGCTCGGGGCGCACATCGACCGGAACCTGGTAGGTGGCGCCGCCGACGCGGCGCGACCGGACTTCCACATGCGGCGCGACATTGTCGAGCGCCTGATGGAAGACGGTGACCGGCTCCTGCTTGGTCTTCGACTGAACCTGGTCGAGCGCACCGTAGACGATGGTCTCGGCAACCGACTTCTTGCCGTCATACATGACGGCGTTCATGAACTTGGTGACGATCAGATCGCCGAACTTCGGGTCCGGATTGATCTCACGCTTTTCTGCACTGTGACGACGCGACATGGCTTTTGTCTCTCAATCTCGTAGCCCGACGCATTCAAGCAGCGCCAGGGCCGGAAAATCTTACTTCGGACGCTTGGCGCCGTACTTCGAACGGCGCTGCTTGCGGTTCTTCACGCCCTGCGTGTCGAGCACGCCGCGGATGATGTGGTAGCGCACGCCCGGAAGATCCTTGACGCGGCCGCCGCGGATCATGACCACGGAGTGTTCCTGAAGGTTGTGGCCTTCGCCGGGGATGTAGCCGATCACTTCAAAGCCGTTGGTCAGGCGGATCTTGGCCACCTTGCGCAGTGCCGAGTTCGGCTTCTTCGGCGTCGTTGTATAGACGCGCGTGCAGACGCCCCGCTTCTGCGGGTTCTGCTGCATGGCCGGGACCTTGTTGCGCTTCACTGGCGCAATGCGCGGCTTGCGGATCAGCTGGTTGACGGTAGGCATTAAACCCTCTTGTCTCTCAATTCCGTGTCTCGCCCGGTCAGGGCCGCTCAAAGCGCCAATTCCATACGCAAATTCGGGCCATAAACCGCGCCTCGCGGTCCTGCCCGAACAAAATGCAGAGGAAGCGGGAACCGCTTCATGCGCGCCGGAAATGTCTTTTCGCTCGTAAAACGAACCCTGTTTGAGGCAAACTCCAAGGCGTGTCGCTTCGGAAGGGAGAGCCTCACATCGGTTCTGACTGGGCGGCTTCTACTCGCAAGACCGTGAACCGTCAACCCCGGCACGCCAAATATTGCGCGCTGACGACGGCTTGGCAGCCATGTGAAAGACGCATGTAAATTTTCTTTCTTCATTTTGCAAGGCAGAGGAAGAAAGTGACCCGCGCAGACAAGAAAAGTGACCGGCTTTTGGCTGTCATGCGCGGGTTCTTCATGGCAAAAGGCGCCATGGACAGCGCAAATCCCCTCGCCCGCACCCGTCTCAAAAGGAATCAGCCCGTGAACGACAATGAGGAGCGCCCGGTCACCATCGTCACCGGCCGGGTCTGGAAAAAAAAGGGCGGCAAGCCGGAAGGCGTCCATGTGATGCTGGTTGCGCCCGACGACGATTCGGCCGTGCGCCGGGCGCTCGAATCGCTCGCCGCCGAAGGCTATGCCGAAGCTGAGCTCGACCAGATCGGCGATATCGAGGGCGTACCCGACGAGGAGCCGCATCTGTCGGCCTTCCAGGGCGCGCTCGAAGGCGAAGTGTCGATCGTTACGTTCGAGGTTCCGCTCTGAGCGTCGCCGGCTGCTTGCGCCTGTCACCGCGCCGGCTTGCCCGGCACCGGTTCTCTGCTAAGAACCGCGCGACTTACCAGCCAAATTCGAATCCGCGGAGTTCCCATGCCCTCGAACAATGGTCCCATCAAGCTCGGCATCGTCGGCGTCGGCAAGATCGTGCGCGACCAGCATCTGCCGGCAGTGGCCAAGGATGCGGACTACCGCCTCATCGCCGCCGCCAGCCGGCACGGCAAGGTGGACGGCATCCCGAATTTTCCGACCATCGAGGCGATGCTCGACGCGGTGCCGGAACTCGAGGCCGTGTCGCTGTGCATGCCGCCGCAGTTCCGGTACGACGCGGCACGCACCGCGCTGATGGCGAAGAAGCATGTTTTCCTGGAGAAGCCGCCGGGCGCCACGGTCAGTGAGGTCGAGGACCTGAAGCGGCTGGCGGCAGCCAATGGCGTTTCACTGTTCGCCAGCTGGCATTCGCGCTACGCGCCGGCAGTGGAGGCCGCGCGCGCCTTCCTGGCGTCGGCCAAGGTCAACTCGGCTGCCATCGTCTGGAAGGAAGATGTCCGCCGCTGGCATCCGAACCAGGATTGGATCTGGGCGCCGGGCGGTTTCGGCGTCTTCGATCCCGGCATAAACGCACTGTCGATCGCAACCCACATCCTGCCGGCGATGTTCATCACCTCGGCCGTCCTCGACTTCCCGGAAAACCGCGCCTCGCCTGTGGCGGCCCACGTGACCTTCCGTACCTCGGATGGGTTGCCGGTGACCATGGAGCTCGACTGGCTGCAGACGGGACCACAGAGCTGGGACATCCTGGCCGACACCGACAAGGGCAAGATGGTGCTGTCCGGCGGCGGCACCAGGCTCGCCATCGACGGCAAGGTGGTTCACGACGAGCCGGAGGCCGAATATCCCCAGCTTTACCGGCGCTTCGCTGAAATCGTACGCGACGGCGTCTCCGATGTCGATTTGGCACCCCTGCAGCACGTGGCCGACGCCTTCATGCTCGGCAAGCGCAATGTGGTGGAAGCGTTCTTCGATTGAACGATGAGTTCTGCCGCACCGCAGTCCGGACACTCACCATGCAGCCTTACTCGACGATCGCAATCGCAAAGCCGTCATAGCCTTTGGCGCCGACGGTCTGGATTGCGGTGCCGTCCAGGCGCTTGTCGCCGCCGATGAAGGAAAACGCACCGCGTGCGCCTTCGACATAGGCGTCACGGCCATCGTCGTTGAGCACGGTGCCGTCGCGGATGACGTTGTCGCAGATGATGACCGTCCCCGGCCGCGACAGGCGCATGGCCCATGACAGATAATTCGGATTGTTCGGCTTGTCGGCGTCGATGAAGATCAGATCGAACGGACCGGCATTTTCGACAGCCAGCGTCTCAAGCGACTGAAGCGCGGGGCCGATCCTGAGCTCGACCTTGTCCGACACCCCTGCCCGCTCGAGATTCGAGTGCGCGACTTTTGCATGATGCGGCTCGAGTTCGAGCGTCACGATCTTGCCGCCGACGGGCAATCCCCTTGCCATCCAGATGGTCGAGTAGCCGCCAAGCGTGCCGATCTCCAGCACCTTCCTGGCGCCGCTGATGCGGACCAGCAGCGACAGCAGCTTGCCCTGCGCCGGCGATACGTCGATGGCCGGCAGGCCCTGGTCGCGGTTGGCCGCAAGCACCGCGTCAAGGACGGGATCCGCCTCGAAGAGAGAGGAAACGATGTAGTCGTCGACGTCAGTCCAAACCTTCTTGCTCATGTTTTCCTCGATTCGATTAGGGGTCAAAACGCGAAAAGGGGCCACTGGGGCCCCCTTCCTTCTTCTCGTCCTACCGCGCTTACTGCGCGGCGTTGACCATGTCGGTCAGCATCGGCTCGGCGACCTCGACACCGGAGGCCTTGCGGCGCTCGTCGATGATCAGTTCGTCGCGCGAGGTGGCGATGCGCCGGATCTGGCTCATCGTGCCGCCGGTACCGGCCGGGATCAGCCGGCCGACGATGACGTTTTCCTTCAGGCCCTGCAGCATGTCGGTCTTGCCGGCAACCGCAGCTTCGGTCAGCACCCTGGTCGTCTCCTGGAAGGAGGCGGCCGAGATGAAGGAAGGCGTCTGCAGCGAGGCCTTGGTTATGCCCAGCAGCACCGGCTGGCCTTCGGCCGGCTTCTTGCCGTCCTCGACCAGGCGCTCGTTGACCTCTTCCAGTTCTATCACATCGACGTGGTCGCCCGGAATGTAGGTCGAGTCGCCCTGCACCGTGATCTCGACCTTCTGCAGCATCTGGCGAACGATCACCTCGATGTGCTTGTCGTTGATCGACACGCCCTGCAGACGGTAGACTTCCTGGATTTCGTTCACGAGGTAGGAAGCAAGTGCTTCCACGCCCTTGATCGCCAGGATGTCGTGCGGCGCCGGATTGCCGTCGAGGATGTAGTCGCCCTTCTCGATGACGTCGCCGTCCTGGAGATGGAACGGCTTGCCCTTCGGGATCAGGTATTCGACCGGCTCAAGCGTCGAGTCATGCGGCTCGATGATGATGCGGCGCTTGTTCTTGTAGTCGCGGCCGAAGCGGATCGTGCCATCGATCTCGGCGATGATGGCGTGATCCTTCGGACGACGTGCCTCGAACAGTTCGGCAACACGCGGCAGACCGCCGGTAATGTCCTTGGTCTTGGCGCTTTCCATTGGGATACGCGCCAAAACGTCGCCGGGACGAACCTGCGAACCCGGCTCGACCGAAAGAATGGCCTCTACCGAGAGCAGGAAGCGGGCGTCGCCGCCCTTCGACAGCTTGCCGACCTTGCCCTTGGGGTCAAGGATGGCGATCGCCGGCTTGAGGTCGTTGCCGCGTGGCGTCGAGCGCCAGTCGATGACCTCGCGCTTGGTGATGCCGGTCGATTCGTCGGCCGTTTCCTGAACGGAAATGCCGTCGACCAGATCCTCGTACGACACCTTGCCCTCGATTTCGGTGAGGACAGGGCGGGTATAGGGATCCCATTCGGCGATACGCTGGCCGCGCTTCACCTTGTCGCCATCGTCCACGAAGATGCGCGAACCATAGGTAAGGCGATGCGAGGCACGCTCCTTGCCGGCTTCGTCGAGGATCAGCACCGCCATGTTGCGGCCCATGACCATCTGCTGGCCGTCCGAGTTGCGCACCACGTTGCGGTTGCGGATCTCGACCTTGCCCTCATACGAGGCTTCAAGGAACGAGCTGTCCACCACCTGCGCCGTACCGCCCATGTGGAAGGTACGCATGGTGAGCTGGGTGCCCGGCTCGCCGATCGACTGCGCCGCGATGACGCCGACGGCTTCGCCCTGGTTGACCGGGGTGCCGCGGGCAAGATCGCGTCCGTAGCAGACCGCACAGACGCCGATCCTGACCTCGCAGGTCAGTGCCGAGCGAATGCGGACCGACTGCACGCCGGCCTTTTCGATCTTTTCCACGTCACGTTCGTCCATCAGCGTTCCGGCCTTGACCAGAACCTCACCCGAAACCGGATGCGTGATGTCGTCGAGCGAGGTGCGGCCCAGCACGCGCTGGCCGACCGAAGCGACGACCTGACCGGCATCGACGATCGGCTGCATGGTGAGGCCCTTGTCGGTGCCGCAATCCACGGAGTTGACGATGCAGTCCTGCGCCACGTCGACCAGACGACGGGTGAGGTAACCCGAGTTCGCCGTCTTCAAGGCGGTGTCGGCCAGACCCTTGCGGGCGCCGTGGGTCGAGTTGAAGTACTCGAGCACGGTCAGGCCTTCCTTGAAGTTCGAGATGATCGGCGTCTCGATGATTTCACCCGAGGGCTTTGCCATCAGGCCGCGCATGCCGGCGAGCTGACGCATCTGGGTGGGCGAACCACGCGCACCCGAATGCGACATCATGTAGATCGAGTTCATCGGCTTTTGACGGCCACTGTCCTCGAACTCGACGGCCTTGATGCGGGCCATCATCTCGTCGGCGACCTTTTCCGAGCACTTGGCCCAGGCGTCGACGACCTTGTTGTACTTCTCGCCCTGAGTGATCAGGCCGTCATTGTACTGCTGCTCGTATTCCTTGGCCAAAGCTTCGGTGTCGGAAACCAGCTTGATCTTGGCGTCCGGGATCAGCATGTCGTCCTTGCCGAACGAAATGCCGGCGCGGCAGGCGTGGCTGAAGCCGAGGGCCATGATGCGGTCGCAGAAAATGACCGTCTCCTTCTGACCGCAGTGGCGGTAGACGGTGTCGATCATCTTGGAGATGTTCTTCTTGGTCATCTCCTGGTTGGCGGTCTCGTAAGGCACGTTGACGTTCTTCGGCAGCAGTTCGCCGATGATCATGCGGCCAGGCGTGGTGTCGTAGATTTTCGACACGACCTTGCCTTCGGCGTCGACCGTGCGGAAGCGACCCTTGATCTTGGAGTGCAGCGTCACCGCCTTGGTCTCGAGCGCGTGCTGGAGTTCGCCCATGTCGGCAAACACCATGCCTTCGCCCGGCTCGTTCTGATTGACGATCGAGAGATAGTAGAGACCCAGGACCATGTCCTGCGAAGGCACGATGATCGGCGCGCCGGAAGCCGGGTGCAGGATGTTGTTGGTCGACATCATCAGCACGCGGGCTTCAAGCTGCGCTTCCAACGACAGCGGCACGTGAACGGCCATCTGGTCGCCGTCGAAGTCGGCGTTGAAGGCCGTGCAGACCAGCGGATGCAGCTGGATCGCCTTGCCTTCGATCAGGATCGGCTCGAACGCCTGGATGCCGAGGCGGTGCAGCGTCGGCGCACGGTTCAGCAGCACCGGATGCTCGCGAATGACCTCGTCGAGGATATCCCAGACTTCCGGACGCTCCTTCTCGACCAGCTTCTTGGCCTGCTTGACGGTCGAGGAGAACCCCTTGGCGTCGAGGCGGGCGTAGATGAACGGCTTGAACAGTTCGAGCGCCATCTTCTTCGGCAGGCCGCACTGGTGCAGCTTGAGCTCCGGACCGGTGACGATGACCGAACGGCCCGAATAGTCGACGCGCTTGCCGAGCAGGTTCTGGCGGAACCGGCCCTGCTTGCCCTTCAACATGTCGGACAGCGACTTCAGCGGACGCTTGTTGGCGCCGGTGATGACGCGGCCGCGACGGCCGTTGTCGAACAGCGCATCGACGGCTTCCTGCAGCATGCGCTTTTCATTGCGCACGATGATGCCGGGGGCGCGCAGCTCGATCAGCCGCTTTAGACGGTTGTTGCGGTTGATGACGCGGCGATAGAGATCGTTCAGGTCGGACGTCGCGAAACGTCCACCATCCAGAGGAACCAGCGGGCGCAGGTCCGGCGGGATCACCGGAACCACCTTCATGATCATCCATTCCGGACGGTTGCCGGACTCCATGAAGTTCTCGACGACCTTGAGTCGCTTCAGATACTTCTTCTGCTTCAGCTCGGACGTGGTCGAAGCCAGTTCCGAACGCAGGTCGCCGGCGATCTTCTCCAGGTCCATGCCGGCCAGAAGGTCATGAATGGCCTCGGCGCCGATCATGGCGGTGAACGAATCCTCGCCATATTCGTCGACGGCGATCATGTACTCTTCCTCGCTGAGCAGTTGGTGCTCCTTCAGCGCGGTGAGGCCAGGCTCGGTGACGATGTAGTTCTCGAAGTAGAGGACGCGCTCGATGTCCTTCAGCGTCATGTCGAGCAGTGTGCCGATGCGCGACGGCAGCGACTTCAGGAACCAGATGTGAGCGACAGGTGCCGCCAGCTCGATGTGGCCCATGCGTTCGCGGCGAACGCGCGACAGCGTGACTTCGACGCCGCACTTTTCGCAGATGACGCCCTTGTACTTCATGCGCTTGTACTTGCCGCACAGGCATTCATAGTCCTTGATCGGGCCAAAAATGCGCGCGCAGAACAGACCGTCACGCTCCGGCTTGAAGGTGCGGTAGTTGATGGTCTCCGGCTTCTTGATCTCGCCGAACGACCAGGACAGAATCTTCTCAGGGCTGGCGAGCGATATCCGGATGGAATCGAACACCTGCGCCGGCGCCTGCGGATTGAAGAGATTCATGACCTCTTGGTTCATGCCGTTCTCCTTTTCGGGGTCCTCGAAAACCCCTTGCATCTAACGCGGGCCAAATGCCCGCTGAGTGGTCGGCCCACTGGCCGTAGAATTTGGTGCATCCGGTCGCGGCGTTCCGCGACCGGATGTCTTGCTTACTCGGCCGCGCCCCTATTCGGCAGCATCTGGCAGCCGGACAGGGTTGTCGTCGAGCTTGGTGTTCTCCAGCTCGACATTGAGGCCGAGAGACCGCATTTCCTTGACGAGCACGTTGAAGCTCTCGGGAATGCCGGCCTCGAACGTGTCGTCGCCGCGCACGATCGCCTCGTAGACCTTGGTGCGGCCGGCGACGTCGTCCGACTTCACCGTCAGCATTTCCTGCAGCGTGTAGGCGGCGCCATAGGCTTCCAGCGCCCAGACCTCCATTTCGCCGAAGCGCTGGCCACCGAACTGCGCCTTGCCGCCCAGCGGCTGCTGGGTAACGAGCGAGTAGGGACCGATCGAACGCGCGTGGATCTTGTCGTCCACCAGGTGGTGAAGCTTGAGCATATAGATATAGCCCATCGTCACCTTGCGATCGAACGGCTCGCCTGTGCGTCCGTCATAGAGCTGCGACTGACCGCTGGTGTGCAGGCCCGCCTGCTCCAGCATGATGTTGATGTCGACTTCATGCGCGCCGTCGAACACCGGTGTCGCGATGGAGACGCCGCGGCGCATCTGCTCGCTCAGGCGAACGATGCTCTCGTCGTCATATTCGCGGACCGGCTCGTTGCGGTCGTTGGCCGGGATGAAGCTCTCGAGCGTCTTGCGCAACGGCTTGATGTCTCCAGCCGTCTTGTACGCGTCGATCAGCTCGCCGATCTTCTTGCCCATGCCCGCGCATGCCCAGCCCAGATGGGTTTCCAGGATCTGGCCGACATTCATGCGGCTCGGCACACCCAGCGGGTTGAGCACGATATCGGCATGCGTGCCGTCCTCGAGGAAAGGCATGTCCTCGACCGGAACGATCCGCGACACGACACCCTTGTTGCCGTGACGTCCGGCCATCTTGTCGCCCGGCTGCATCTTGCGCTTCACGGCCACGAAGACCTTGACCATCTTCATGACGCCCGGAGGCATTTCGTCGCCGCGCTGGACCTTCTCGACCTTGTCCATGAAGCGCTGCTCGAGCGCCTTCTTGGAATCGTCGTACTGGCCACGCAGGGCTTCCAGTTCGCTCTGGAGCTTTTCGTTCTCCACCGCAAACTGCCACCACTGCGAACGCGGATACTCGTCAAGCGTGTCCTTCGACAGTTTCGAGCCCTTCTTGAAGCCCTTCGGCCCGGCAATCGCTTCCTTGCCGACGAGAACGTCGGAAAGGCGCGAATAGACGTTGCGGTCGAGGATCGCCTGCTCGTCGTCGCGGTCCTTGGCGAGGCGTTCGATCTCCTCGCGTTCGATCGCCATGGCGCGCTCGTCCTTCTCGACGCCGTGGCGGTTGAAGACGCGCACTTCGACGACGGTGCCGAAGGTGCCCGGAGGCATGCGCATCGAGGTGTCGCGAACGTCGGACGCCTTTTCACCGAAGATGGCGCGCAGGAGCTTTTCTTCCGGCGTCATCGGGCTTTCGCCCTTCGGCGTGATCTTGCCGACCAGGATGTCGCCCGGCTGCACTTCCGCGCCGATATAGACGATGCCGGCTTCGTCGAGGTTCTTCAGCGCTTCTTCCGAAACGTTCGGAATGTCGCGTGTGATTTCCTCCGGTCCAAGCTTGGTGTCGCGGGCCATGACCTCGAATTCCTCGATGTGGATCGAGGTGAAGACGTCGTCGGCCACGATGCGCTCGGAGAGCAGGATCGAGTCCTCGTAGTTGTAGCCGTTCCACGGCATGAACGCGACCAGCACGTTGCGGCCGAGCGCCAGATCGCCGAGCTCGGTCGACGGACCGTCGGCGATGATGTCGCCCTTGTTGACGCGGTCGCCCATGCGCACCAGCGGACGCTGGTTGATGCAGGTGTTCTGGTTCGAACGCTGGAACTTCATCAGCCGGTAGATGTCGACGCCCGACTTGCCGGGATCGAGATCTTCCGTGGCGCGGATGACGATACGCGTCGCGTCCACCTGGTCGACGATGCCGCCGCGGCGGGCGCCGATGGCGGCGCCCGAGTCACGGGCAACGATCGGCTCCATGCCGGTGCCTACGAACGGCGCTTCGGCGCGCACCAGCGGCACGGCCTGACGCTGCATGTTGGAGCCCATCAGCGCGCGGTTGGCGTCGTCGTTCTCGAGGAACGGGATCAGCGCCGCGGCCACGGACACCATCTGCTTGGGCGACACGTCCATCAGATCGACGTTTTCGCGCGGCGCCATCATCACTTCGCCGGCGCTGCGGCAAATGACGAATTCGTCGACGAAACCACCATTCTTGTCGAGCTCGGCATTGGCCTGCGCGACGTGGTGCTTGGACTCTTCCATAGCGGAGAGATAGACGACCTCATTGGTCAGCTTGCCGTTGACGATCTTGCGGTACGGGCTTTCGATGAAGCCGTACTTGTTGACGCGCGCGAAGGTCGCAAGCGAGTTGATCAGACCGATGTTCGGGCCTTCCGGCGTCTCGATCGGGCAGATGCGGCCGTAATGCGTCGGGTGCACGTCGCGCACTTCGAAGCCGGCGCGCTCGCGGGTCAGACCGCCCGGGCCAAGTGCCGACAGGCGGCGCTTGTGGGTGATCTCCGACAGCGGGTTGGTCTGATCCATGAACTGCGACAGCTGCGAGGAACCGAAGAACTCGCGCACGGCGGCAGCCGCCGGCTTGGCGTTGATCAGGTCCTGCGGCATCACCGTATCGATCTCGATCGAGGACATACGTTCCTTGATCGCGCGCTCCATGCGCAGCAGGCCGACGCGGTACTGGTTCTCCATCAGCTCGCCGACGGAACGCACGCGGCGGTTGCCGAGATTGTCGATGTCGTCGATCTCGCCCTTGCCGTCGCGTAGTTCGACCAGCGTCTTGACCACCGCCAGGATGTCGTCCTTGCGCAGCACGCGCACGGTGTCCTCAGCCTTGAGCTCGAGGCGCATGTTCATCTTGACGCGGCCGACGGCCGACAGGTCGTAGCGCTCCGAGTCGAAGAACAGCGAGTTGAACATGGCTTCGGCGGTTTCAAGCGTCGGCGGCTCGCCCGGGCGCATGACACGATAGATGTCGAACAGTGCGTCCTGGCGGCTCTCGTTCTTGTCGACGTTGAGCGTATTGCGGATGTAGGCGCCGACATTGACGTGGTCGATGTCGAGAACCTTGATCTCGCTTTCGCCCGTGCCGAGCAGCACCTTCAGCGTCTTTTCGTCGATCTCGTCGCCGGCTTCGAGGAAAATCTCGCCGGTGCCGTAGTTGACGATGTCCTCGGCCAGGTAGTTGCCGAGCAGATCGTCGTCGGTCGCCTTGATCGCCTTCAGACCCTTTTCGCCAAGCGCTCTTGCCTGGCGGGCGGTGATCTTCTTGCCGGCCTCGACGACAACTTCGCCGGTATCGGCATCGACGAGGTCGCCAACGGCCTTCAGGCCGCGGAAACGATCGACGTTGAACGGGATGCGCCAGTGGTCACCGGCGCGCTTGTAGGTGATCTTGTTGTAGAAGGTCGACAGGATTTCTTCGCCGTCCATGCCGAGCGCCATCAAGAGCGACGTCACCGGAATCTTGCGGCGGCGGTCGATGCGGGCGTGCACGACGTCCTTGGAATCGAACTCGATGTCGAGCCACGAACCGCGATAGGGAATGACGCGCGCCGCAAACAAAAGCTTGCCCGAGGAGTGCGACTTGCCCTTGTCATGGTCGAAGAAGACGCCCGGCGAACGGTGCATCTGCGAGACGATGACGCGCTCCGTGCCATTGACGATGAAGGTGCCGTTGAGCGTCATGAGCGGCATGTCGCCCATATAGACGTCCTGCTCCTTGATGTCCTTGATCGACTTTGCGCCGGTATCCTCGTCGATATCGAACACGATGAGGCGCAGCGTCACCTTGAGTGGCGCGGCATAGGTCAGGTCGCGCTGACGGCATTCGTCAACGTCGAATTTCGGTCCTTCGAACTCGTACTTCACGAACTCCAGCATCGAGGAGCCGGAGAAATCGGAGATCGGGAAAACCGACTTGAAAACGGCCTGCAGTCCCTCGTCCGGACGCCCACCCTTGGGCTCCGCCACCATCAGGAACTGGTCATAGGATGCTTTTTGAACCTCGATCAGGTTCGGCATCTCCGCAACTTCCGGAATCTTTCCGAAGAACTTGCGTACGCGTCTGCGGCCATTGAAAGTCTGGGTCTGGGCCATCGTCGCTCCTTAGCTATAAACTCGGGGCGAGCCTCGCCGCGGCTCACCTTGCATGCGCGGCCACCTCGGCGGCGGCCCCTGATCTGTTTCCCGCCGCCTGGCGGCGACGGCTAAAACGGGAGAAAACCCGTTTCCTGAAGGCCGGTTTCGGCCCTCAGGAAAGAGGTTCTCGTACATCTCGCGCTACGCATCCTCCCCTCTGGTGAAGGGAGTGGCGGACGGCGCGAGGCCGCCCGCCGCTTTTACGCTTACTTCAGGTCGACCTTGGCGCCGGCTGCTTCCAGCTGGGCCTTGAACTTCTCAGCGTCAGCCTTGGAAACGGCTTCCTTGACCGGCTTCGGAGCTGCTTCGACCAGATCCTTGGCTTCCTTGAGGCCCAGGCCGGTGATGGCGCGGACTTCCTTGATGACGTTGATCTTCTGAGCGCCTGCCTCGGTGAGGACGACGTCGAATTCCGTCTTTTCCTCAGCCGGAGCAGCAGCAGCGGCAGCGCCGCCGGCAGCGGCAACCGCCACCGGAGCAGCAGCCGAAACGCCCCACTTTTCTTCCAGAAGCTTCGACAGTTCGGCCGCCTCGAGGACGGTCAGCTTCGAAAGGTCGTCTACGATCTTTGCCAGATCAGCCATTGTTGTATTCCTTCATCAGGTTCGAACGTGTGTTTGTGATAGCGAGGAACGGCCTCATGCCGCCTCGTCCTTCCGGGCGTAAGCGCCGATGACGCGCGCGACCGAAGCCGCTGGCGCATTGACGATCTGGGCGATCCGGGTTGCCGGCGTGGCGATCATGCCAACCAGCCTGGCGCGCAGCTCATCGAGCGACGGAAGTGTGGCGAGTGCCTTCACACCGTCGGCGTTGAGCGAGGTGGTGCCCATTGCGCCGCCGAGAATGACCAACTTGTCATTTCCCTTGGCGAAATCGGACGCGACCTTCGGCGCCGCAATCGGATCCTCCGAATAAGCGATCAGCGTCTGTCCCTTGAACAGGTCGATGATCGATGCGGAGTCCGTGCCCTGAAGAGCGATTTTGGCGAGACGGTTCTTCGCGACTTTGACGGTGCCACCGGCAGCGCGCATTTTCGACCGAAGGTCGTTCATTTGCGCGACGGTGATACCGGCGTAGTGGGCCACGACGACTGAACCAGCGCCTGCAAAAGCACCATTCAGGCCCGTGACGAGTTCGCGTTTTTCCGCTCTGTCCACTGCCTATCTCCAGTTGACCCCTGCCCCGCTAGTGGGACAGGCGTCGGGTTGCCTTTTTGCCGGCCGGGCCATCCATTACAGATCTCCCGAACGACGCTCGAGGATCCTGCCCCCTTTCGCCACATCGACGGCAAGCCGGAGATGCGCAGACAAAAGGCAAACACGGTTCGAACCTTTCATTGGAGCTTGTCGCTCCGTTGTCCGGTTTTCACCCGTCTCATGCAGGCCCAATTCAATTAAGGCTTCTGGGCCGCCTGCAATCTCGGACAGGATGTCCGGAAGCCTCTCGACTTCCGGTACCGGGCCGCCGACAAGTCGGAGGCCCGGAATTCACTTGCGGATCAGCGCCTTGGCAGCCGATCCAGATGTTCGTATCAAGACGCTGCGAGCGTCGAGACGTCGAGCTTGAGGCCCGGGCCCATCGTCGAGGTGACCGACACCTTCTTGACGTAGTTGCCCTTGGCGCCAGCCGGCTTTGCCTTGGTCACGGCATCGGCGAAGGCGCGGACGTTTTCTTCCAGCGCCTTGACGTCGAACGAGACCTTGCCGACGCCGGCATGAACGATGCCGGCCTTCTCGACGCGGAACTCGACAGCGCCGCCCTTCGATGCCTTGACGGCGGCGGCGACGTCGGTGGTGACGGTGCCGACCTTCGGGTTCGGCATCATGCCGCGCGGGCCCAGCACCTTGCCCAGACGGCCGACCAGCGGCATCATGTCCGGCGTGGCGATGCAGCGATCGAAGTCGATCGTGCCCTTCTGGACGATGTCGACCAGATCCTCGGCACCGACGATGTCGGCGCCGGCGGCGCGAGCCTCATCGGCCTTGCCGCCACGTGCGAACACGGCGACGCGGACAGAGCGGCCGGTGCCGTTCGGCAGGTTGACCACGCCGCGGACCATCTGGTCGGCATGGCGCGGGTCGACGCCGAGGTTCATCGCAACTTCGATGGTCTCGTCGAACTTCACCGTCGAACGGTCCTTGAGCAGCTTCAGCGCCTCACCAAGGGCATAGGCCTTGTTGGGGTCGATGCCGTCGCGGGACTTCGATACACGCTTTGCAATCTTTGCCATGATCTCAGCCCACCACTTCCAGACCCATCGAGCGGGCGGAGCCCTCGACCATGCGCATGGCCGCCTCGACGTCGTTTGCGTTCAGATCCTTCATCTTCTGTTCGGCGATGGCGCGCACCTTGTCGCGGCCGATCGTGCCGGCCTTGATCTTGCCCGGCTCTTTCGAACCCGAAGTCAAGTTCGCCGCCTTTTTCAGGAAGTAGCTCACCGGCGGCGTCTTCATGACGAAGGTGAAGGACTTGTCCTGGTAATAGGTGATGACGACCGGGATCGGCGATCCCTTTTCCATTTCCTGGGTCTGCGCGTTGAACGCCTTGCAGAATTCCATGATGTTGATGCCGCGCTGACCAAGTGCCGGGCCGATCGGCGGAGACGGCGTAGCCGATCCCGCTTTGACCTGGAGCTTGAGCTGGCCTGCAATTTTCTTAGCCATCTCTTTCCTGCCTTTATCTCATGCCGGCCCCAGTATCGGGAACACCGGCGGTTGCAGTCTGGTGGTGCGGTCCGCGCGGCCGGCTAAAGCCGCATTCGCCTCCCACCCGTTCATGGCCGCGCGCTTTCCGCGCCGCCTCCCCTTGCCGGCGAACCGGCGCAGGGTTTTCGGATCAGCCCTTTTCGACCTGTCCGAATTCCAGATCGACCGGCACGGCGCGCCCGAAGATCGAAACTTCCACCTTGAGCCGCGCCCGCTCCTCGTCCACTTCCTGGACGAAACCGTTGAACGAGGCGAACGGACCATCCGAAACGCGGATCGCCTCGCCGATCTCGAAAGTGACCGAGGGCTTCGGCCGCTCGACGCCTTCCTGAACCTGGTTCAGGATGCGCTGCGCCTCGGCTTCGGTGATCGGCACCGGCTTGGAGTCACCGAGGAAGCCGGTGACCTTCGGCGTGTTCTTGACCAGCGAGAACACCGCATCGGTCAGATTGGCCTTGAGCAGCACATAGCCCGGAAAGAACTTGCGCTCGGCATCGACCTTGCGGCCGCGGCGGATTTCGACGACCTTCTCGGTCGGCACCACGATCTGCTCGATATCGGCGGACAGGCCCTTCTGCTTGGCCTTGTTCTCAATGTCCTCGGCGACCTTCTTTTCGAAGTTCGAATAGGCGTGGACGATGTACCAGCGCGCGGTCATTTCAAGACTTCTCCGTAATCGCCGGACTTAATGGCCGAGGCTCAGTAACCGCTCGATCGCGTAGCCCATGGCCACGTCGGCGGTGAAGAAAAAGATCATCGCGATGACCGCGAATACGAGCACCATCACCGTCGAGATCATCGTCTCCCGGCGCGACGGCCAAGTCACCTTGGCAGTTTCCGCGCGGACCTGCTGGAGAAAGACGAAAGGATTTGTGGTTTTCGAAGCCATATGCCGCTCTGTCTTCAAGACCCGTTGGCCGGGTCTCCTGGATGATCCCGCTGGCCGGGACGTGCCGCCTGGGTTCAAGTCGGCGCCGAATCAGCGCCATTTCGCCCATGCAAATCGGACGCGTAAAGCCGGCTTCCCAGCTCCACGCGTCGCGTGTCTGTTGTGTCTACATAAAACCGATTCTTGATCCACGCAAGTGGCAAGTGTCCGCTTTATGGCCAAACGCCGCCTCGGAACCATCCAGTCGTCCCGTCCCGGCTATCGGGGCCTTATGCCTCAGTTCGCCCAATATGGCAAGCCACCTGCCGTTTTTCAATGCCAGACCCCAATTCCTGAGGATGCATCCGGAAGATCAGGCACGTGATTACAAGTTCGAGGAAATGGCGTTGAGGTCGAACCTGCGACCTGCTGTGTTGGAAAGCAAATGAAGCACCCAAGGTTGGAATCCATCTGCCCCTGGCGAGGCAGCTGGATCAACCCAGGGTTAGTTCAGGCACAGGCGAGTTCGACCCCGGCCACTGCGCCGATTCCGCGTGGTGGGCGTGGGCGCGGCGCGATCACTGCCGGGCACGGGGGCGGGTCGTCGTCATCGTCGGGGCCGAAAGAACGGCCACGACACCGCCAAGCTTTGAGAGCGCTGCGGCGCGAGGAGGGTCGCCAAGGCAGCACCCGGCCTGAAGTCGCTTTCCCCAGCGTGGGTTTCTCATCGAGAGCCTTCAACGCCCTCAGAATCTGGTCGACAGGGATTACCGTGCCGTTGTCCAGGCGGCGCAAGGCAGGCTGGTTTTCCACCGCGCAGGCATCGGACGCCCACGAGGAAAGCAGTGCCCGCTTTTCTCCACGGCTGAGGCGTGGATGGTTGATGACGTCGTCTGGATTGTCGAGCAGGCACAAAGAAGTTTCAATTTTGCCCGAGCGTGCCGCAGAAAGTGTCGGTGTCTCGTAGAAGTTGTCCATCTCCATTCTCCGCAATCTGGGCCTCCCGGCCGAAGCCGGGAGGCGGACCGCAGGGATAACTGAATCGATACGATCAGGCCGCTTTGCGGGTGCGTTCCGTATCCTGGGCGATCTGCTTGCCGCCCACCTGGGCGTCGCCGGCCCCGATGCTGATGCGGCGCGGCTTCAGCTCTTCGGGAATCTCACGGACGATGTCGATGGTCAGGAGACCCTTCTCAAGGTTTGCTGCCTTGATCTTCATGTGGTCGGCAAGCTTGAACGTCTGCCTGAAACTGCGATATGCGATGCCCTGGTGCAGCAGCTGGCGTCCGCTCTGATCATCAGCCTTCTGGCCTACTACGACCAGTTCGGGTCCATGCTGGGTCAGCTCAACCTCATCCTGGCTGAAGCCTGCGATGGCCATCGAGATACGGTAATCGTTCT
>NZ_JAMYRV010000072.1:0-18845 GCF_040321555.1 Mesorhizobium sp. M0317
CCCGGGCGGGGGGGGGGCCCCGCCCCCCCCCGCGGCGGGGGGGGGGGGGGGGGGGGGGGCGCGGCGGCGCCGGGGCGTGGGCGCGCCCCGCCCCCGCCCCCCCCCCCCACCCCGACCATCCAGCGAACTTCGGCCGGCTCTGCTCCAAGGGCTCGGCCCTGGCCGAAACCATCGACCTCGACGGCAGGCTGCTCTACCCCGAAATCCACGGTCGCCGTGCCGGCTGGGACGAGGCGCTCGACCGCGTCGCTTCGACCTTTTCGCGAACCATCGCCGAGCACGGTCCTGACTCCGTCGCCTTCTATGTCTCCGGCCAGTTGCTGACCGAAGACTACTATGTCGCCAACAAGCTGATGAAGGGCTTCATCGGCTCGGCCAACATCGACACCAATTCGCGGCTATGCATGGCCTCCTCGGTTGCCGGCCACCGCCGCGCCTTCGGCTCCGACACCGTGCCCGGCACCTACGAGGATCTCGATCTCGCCGACCTGATCGTGCTGGTCGGCTCCAATCTCGCCTGGTGCCATCCCGTGCTCTTCCAGCGCATCGCGGCGGCCCGGGAAAAACGACCGGAGATGAAGGTCGTGCTGGTCGACCCGCGCCGCACCATGACCGCTGATATCGCCGACATTCACCTGGCGATCGCGCCGGATGGCGACGTTGCTTTGTTCACTGGTCTGCTCGCCTGGCTCGGCCAGCACAACGCACTCGACCGTGGCTATGTGACCGCACACACGACCGGCTTCGGCCAAGCTCTCTTCGCCGCATCGGCGCTCGACCTTGCCGGCATCGCCGCCGCCACCGGCCTGAGCGAGGACGAGCTCACCCGCTTCTACAACCTGTTCGCCGCGACTGCGAAAACCGTCACGGTCTACAGCCAGGGAGTGAACCAGTCGTCTTCGGGCACCGACAAGGTCAACGCCATCATCAACTGCCATCTCGCCACCGGCCGCATCGGCAAACCTGGGGCAGGGCCGTTTTCAGTGACCGGCCAGCCCAACGCCATGGGCGGCCGCGAGGTCGGCGGCATGGCCAATATGCTGGCCGCCCATATGGAGATCGAAAACCCCGAGCACCGCGACCGCGTGCAGCGTTTCTGGAATGCGCCGGCCGTCGCCCAAAAGCCCGGTCTGAAGGCGGTCGAGATGTTTCAGGCGGTGGCCGACGGGCGCATCAAGGCGCTGTGGATCATGGCCACCAACCCGGTCGATTCGATGCCGGATGCCGATGCCGTCGAGGCAGCGATCAAGGCCTGCCCGTTTGTCGCGGTTTCGGATGTGCTGGCGAGCACGGACACCGTGCGCCACGGCCATGTGCGGCTGCCCGCCGCCGCATGGGGCGAGAAGGACGGCACCGTGACCAATTCAGAGCGCCGCATCTCGCGCCAGCGCAGCTTTCTTGCGGTGCCTGGTGAGGCGCGGCCGGATTGGTTGATCGTCGCCGAGGTGGGCAAGCGGATGGGGTTTGACGAGGCGTTTTCCTATTCGTCGCCAGCGGAAATCTTCGCCGAACACGCCGCGCTGTCCGGGTTCGAGAATGACGGCGCACGGGATTTCGATACTGGTGGTTATGCTGGTGTTGATAAGGAGGCCTATGCAGCGCTTGAGCCTTTCCAATGGCCGGCGCCGAGCCCAGCCATCCCCCTCTGGCCTGCCGGCCATCTCCCCCGCAAGGGGGGAGATCAGCCGTCGCCTCGGCCTTCGCCAATTACCAACGATGCAGAAGATATGCCGGCGTCAAAGCTGCCAATCTCCCCCCTTGCGGGGGAGATGTCCGGCAGGACAGAGGGGGGTGTTCAAGCGGGACTTGACCCTTCCAACACCCGCTTCTTCGCCAACGGCAATTTCTACAATCCCGACCGCAAGGCCCGCTTCATCGCCATTCGTCCCATCGTCGAGACACGCACCAGCCCGGACTATCCGCTGATCCTCAACACCGGCCGCGTTCGCGACCATTGGCACACAATGACCCGCACCGGCAAAAGCCCACGTCTCTCCCAGCACATGGCCGAGCCCTTCGTCGAGATCCACCCGGCGGATGCCACGCATCACGGCATTGGCGACGCCGACATCGTGCGCGTCTCCAGCCCGCGCGGCGATGTGCTGGTGCGCGCGCTGGTGAGGGCACGCCAGCGCCAGGGGAGCGTGTTTGCGCCGATGCACTGGACTGACCAGTTTTCGGCAAAGGGCCGGCTCGATGCGCTGACCGCGCCTCTGACCGATCCGGTTTCCGGTCAGCCTGCGCTGAAACATGTCGGCGCCCGTATCGAGAAATTCGCCGCGAGAGCCTTCGGCTTCGCTGTGGTGCGCCACAAGCCGGTGCCGGTCGCAGCAGATTACTGGGCCGTGGCCAAATGCACGGGCGGCTGGCGGGTGGAGCTTGCCTTTGCTGACGACGACATCGACTGGGCTGGTTTTGCTGGTTCGCTGTTCGATGTTCCCGTAGCCGATATGCTCGCATATCACGACCGTGATACCGGCCAGCATCGTATTGCTGCCTTCGACGACCAGCACCTCGCCGGGGCTTTGTTTATCGCGTCGGGACCGGTGGCGGTTTCGCGAAGCTGGGCGGCACAGCAACTCCAGGAAGTTCACACCAGCCAGCGCGAACGCTTCAGGATCGTCGCCGGTCGCGCCGGCGCCGATCGGCCCGATTCGGGCGCGACCGTCTGCTCCTGTTTCAACGTCGGGGTCAACCAGATCGTGGCGGCAGTGGCGGCCGGGTGCACGACAGTCGAAGCCATAGGCGGCGCCCTGAAGGCCGGCACCAATTGCGGCTCCTGCCGGTCCGAGATCCGGGCGGTCATCCAGGCCAATCGGGTTCAGGCTGCGGAGTAGATGCGGCTGGCTGGGGAGGGGATCTGACGATATCCTCTTGGGCCACCATGGTCATCGATTGCGGTGGCGGTCCTTTTCGGGCCGCCATGAGCGCGCCGGCAAGGGGGATCACCTGGCTTGGCTGTCTAATCCAGCCGGTCGCGCAGGATGCTCCAGGGGAGCAGCATATTCGGTGCATAGCGCACGAGGCTGTGCAGCGGGATCGGCGATGGTGCGGCGAAAGGGAGCGGCAAATCCCTTGCGTCCGTTCCGCTCGCCCAGTCCGCCAACACCTTGCCCATTGCCGTGGTCATGGCGATGCCGCGGCCGTTGCAGGCGAAGCCGGCGATCAGGCCCGGGCCGAGGTCGATGAGACGCGGCAGGAAATCCGGCACCACCGCCGCCACGCCTGTCCAGCTGTAGGCAAGCGGCGGCAGGTCAGGCAAATCGAGATGCCTGGCGAGCCGTCGCCAAATCGTTTGCGGCACGCGCGTCTCGGCGCCGGCGCCGACGACATGCATGCCGCCGCTGATCAGCCGGTTCTGGCCATCGAAGCGGCACGTGAACAGGTTGCGCCTGGTGTCGCCAACGCCCTGGCCGCCGGGCAGCAGGCGCGCGCGTATGGCGCGCGACAGCGGCGCAGTGGCGATCTGGAAGACTTTCAGCGGGATATAGGTCCGCGCCAGTGTCGGGTTCAGCTCTCCACCATAGGCGTTGGTGGCGACCAAGACCTTGCCCGCTCGCACAGTGCCGGACGCCGTCTTCAAGGCCCAGCCATCCGGAGTGCGGTCGATGGAAGTGACACGCGTCTGCTCGAAGATGCGTGCGCCAGCCTTTTCCGCGGCGTCGGCCAGGCCGCGCGCATACTCGACCGGATTGAGGACGCCGCCCGAGTTGTCCATCCAACCGCCGGAGTAGCCGTCGATGCCGGTGAGCTCCGTGACCGCCATGGCATCGAGCGCAACGGTCGGCCTGCCCCGCGCCGCCCATTTCGCGGCGCGCGATCGCGTCTTTTCCAGCGCGGCGGACGAATGCGCCGGCTGGATCCAACCATTCTGCACAGCGTCGCATTCGATGCCGTGCCGCTTGATCAGCCCGAAGACCAGGTCGGCGCTGCCGGCGGCGAAGTCAACCAGGCGCCCGCCGCGCTCGGGTCCGAGTTCAGCGATGATGTCGTCTGGATCCCGCTTGGCGAAGTTCGGAACGACGAAGCCGGCATTCCGGCCGGTCGCACCCCAAGCAAGGAATTCGGCTTCAAGGACCGCGACCGAAAGCCCTTTCTCGGCGGCATGCAATGCCGTCGAGAGGCCGGAAAAGCCGCCGCCAACGATTGCGAGATCGACGTCGAGCCCGCCTTGCAGCGTGCCCCGGTCGCGGCGGTTGCGGCTGACGGCATGCCAGAGTGAAACGCCATGCACGTCTTGCCGGATCATGGCATTCATGGTCCGGCCTCGTTCTCGCTGGCCGCCGCCTTTGTCTGTTTGCCGGGCTTCGGCCGGCGCGGCCGGTCGCCGAACAATCCGTTAGGCCGGATCAGCAGGATGACGCAGAGCATGACGCCGATGGCGACGATCTGCAGTGAGGCCGCGCGTGCCTGCTGCTCGGGCGCAAACAGCACGCTGGTCAGCGTGCCCGACCCCGCCCATATCGCCCAGACCAGGATGCTGCCGGCAATGGCGCCGGCATTGCTGCCCGAGCCGCCGACGATCAGCATCACCCAGACCTGGAAGGTCAGGATCGGCAGATAGTTATCGGGCGCGATGAAGCCGGTGAAATGCGCCTGCAAAGCGCCGGCCAGCGCCATGATGGCGCCGCCGACGGCAAAGGCCTGGACGCGGTAGAAGCGCGCGCTCTTGCCCAGCGAAATCGCCGCTCGCTCGTCCTCGCGCAGCGCCTTGAGCACGCGGCCCCAGGGGCTGCGCGACAGGTGCTCCAGAGCGAGATAGGCGATCAGCGTCACAGCCGAAACGACGGCGAGGTTCGACAGGTTGAACAGCAGCGGCGTTTCGGCAAGGCCGCCGAACGGGCGCGGGATGAAACCGATGCCGAACGGGCCGCCGGTTGTTTTCTGCGCGTTGAGCGCGACCAGCTGCACGACGACGGCGACGCCGAAGGTGGTGATTGCCAGGTAGTCGGATCGCAGACGCAGCGTGGCCATGCCGGTAAGTGCTGCGGCGATACCGCCGACGACCATGGCGCCCGCCCAGCCGACCAGGATCGGCAGACCGAAGCCGCCGAAGCGCGCGGCATCGTCCGGGGTCGTCAGCAGCGCCGATGTATAGGCGCCGATGGCGACGAATCCGGCAAGGCCGACATTGAAAAGGCCAGTCAGCCCCCACTGCAGATTGAGCCCCAGTGTGACCAGCGAAAAGATCAGTGCGGTGGTCAGGAAGAAGGCGCCGTAGCCGAGCAGGTCCATCAGCGTTCCCTCACACCAAACAGGCCGATCGGCCGAACGAACAGCACCGCCATCAGGATGATGAAGGAGATTGCGGCGCGCCATTCGGCGCCGATCAGCTGCACCGCACCGGCTTCGGCAAGACCGATGATCAAGCCGCCGAGCACAGCGCCCGGAATGCTGCCGATGCCGCCGAGGATGGCTGCTGCAAACATCGGCAGCAGCATGTCGAAGCCCATGAACGGGCGGATCTGCACCAGAATGCCGATCATCACGCCGGCCACGCAGGCCAGCGCCCCGCCGATGATCCAGGTGACACGCACAACGGAGGCAACGTCGATACCGACGATGCGGGCCAGCGCTGCATTCTGGCTCAGCGCCTGCATGGAGCGGCCGGTCTGCGTGCGTGTCATCAACAGATGCACGCCGAGCACCAGCACTGCGGTCAGCAGCAGCAGCGCGATCTGATCGGGCGTGATGCGGATGCCGAAGCCGACCGGCATGGCGATCTGGATCGCCCGGCTGAAATAGGTCGGGCGTGAGCTGAAGGTGAATTCGAGCAGGCTGCGCAGCGCCATCGAGGCGCCGAAGCTCGCCATCACCACGATGATGGCTTGCCCCTGCGAACGCAGCCGCGAAAACAGCACCTTGTCGAGCAACAGCGCCAGCAGGGCGGTGAAAGTCATGCCGACAACCAGCGCAACCAGCAGCGGCCAGCCGAAAGACAGCGGTCCAATGGGCGCCACCTTGCCGAACATCGCGCCGATGGCGCTGACGACGGCGAGCGTCGCATAGGTTCCCCAGGCCATGAAGTCGCCATGGGCAAAATTCGAGAAGCGCAGGATCGAATAGGTCAGCGTCACGCCGATGGCGCCAAGTCCGATCATCGAGCCGGTCAGCAACCCATCGACGACAAATTGCAGGCTCATGCCGCGCCTTCCTTGCCGGCGTGAGACGGGCGTTGGCCGAGATAGAGTTCGGCGACGACAGGATCGTTCCACAATTCGGACGCCACACCCTCGTGCCGGTCCTTGCCTTCGACCAGCACATAGGCGCGGTCGCCGATGGCCAGCGCTGCCTTGGCGTTCTGTTCGACCAGCAGGATGGTGACGCCGGACCTGCGGATGCCGGCCAGCATCTCGAACACCATCGATACGAATTTCGGCGACAGGCCGGCCGACGGCTCGTCGAGCACCAGCACCTTGGGATGGACGATCAGCGCGCGTGCGACGGCGAGCATCTGCCGCTGTCCGCCCGACAGATTGCCGGCGGCGGTGCGGCGCTGGCGGACGAGGTCGGGGAAGGCCGCATACATTTCCTCGATGCGGGCAGGGATTTCGCGTCGCTCGAGGATGCCGCAGGCGACTTTCAGATTGTCCTCGACCGACATCAGCGGAAAGATGTTCTCCGTCTGCGGTACGAAGGCGAGGCCGAGCCGGACCATGGTGTGGGCGGGCGCGGCGGTTATGTCCTTGCCGTCCAGGAACACCGCGCCGCCGGTGATCGGGACAAGGCCGGCGATCGCCTTGATGAAGCTCGACTTGCCGGCGCCGTTGGGGCCGAGCACGACGACGATCTCCCCCTTGCTGACGGTGATCGAGGCGCCGCGCACGATCGGCACGCCAAGCTCATAGCCGGCTTCGAGGTTGCGCACGTCGAGGACGGTCTCGTTCATGTGGCGCCCCCGAGATAAGCCTCGATGACGCGCGGGTCGCGGGCGACTTCCTCTGCCGTGCCTTCGCTGAGCAACTGGCCGCTCGCCATGACCAGCACGCGGTGGCAGAGCCGCGTTACCATGTCGATATTGTGCTCGATCAGCAGGAAGGTGATGCCGCGCGCGTTGATGTCGCGGATACGGTCGATGATGATCTCGAGCAGCGTCGCGTTGACGCCGGCCGCCGGTTCATCGAGCAGGATGATCGCCGGGTCGGCCATCATGACGCGGGCGAGTTCGAGCAGCTTGCGCTGGCCGCCGGAAAGCACGCGTGCCGGCTCGTGCGCGAGATGGGTGAGAGTGACCAACTCCAGCAGCTCGAGCGCCTTTGTCCTGGCAGCCCTTTCTTGTGCCGCGACCCGACAAGGCGTGACGAAGTTGGCGAGCAATTTTTCGCCGGCTTGGCCCTGCGCCGCCAGCATGATGTTTTCGATCAGCGTCAGATTGGGCAGGGGGCGCGGGATCTGGAAGGTGCGGCCAAGACCACGGCCGATACGCAGATGAGCGGCTTCGCCGGAGACGCGCGTGCCATTGAGCAGGATATCGCCGCTGGTTGGCAATATGCTGCCCGCCAACAGATCGAACATCGTCGTCTTGCCGGCGCCATTCGGCCCGATCAGGCCGAGGATTTCGCCCGCTTTGACATCAAACGAGACATCGTTGACGGCGACAAGGCCGCCAAAACGCCTGACGACGTTTCGTGCCGTCAGAACCGGCGCACGGGTCTCCTGCCGTTGGCGCTCCGCTGCATCGCTCATCAAACCCTCTGGCCGAAGACGATCGTTGTCGCCTCCTGATTTTGATTTGTGATCACACTTGCTTTGATCACGCTATTCGGCTTTAATTCCATTCGCAAGCCGAAAACGGGGCAAATGCCGGTAATGCAGAAGGCTGCCATCGAAAAGAACAACGAGACGATCGCAGCCCAGCTTACGCCGGTCGGCCGCGAGACCGTGCAGGATCGCGTCTATTCCGAGCTGCGCCGTGCTCTGATCGGTGGCCTTTTCGAGCCGAACCAGGTGCTGACCATCCGCGGTCTTGCCGATGCGCTGGTCACCTCGACCATGCCGGTACGCGAAGCGCTCGGCCGGCTGATCACGGAAAAGGCGCTGGAGGCGCTGCCCAACCGTTCCGTGCGCGTGCCGCCGATCACGCTGGAGCGCATCGACGACCTCCTGCGTGCCCGCTCCCTCATCGAAGGCGAAGCGATCGCGCTTGCCGCCAGGCGCATGAGCCCGCGCCAGATCGCATCGATCGAAGCCATGCTGGGCGAGTGGGACGAGATGCGGGCCCTGAAGCACAAGAAGGATATCGATCGCGAAGCGACGCTCAACCAGAGCTTCCATTTTGAGATCTACCGCTGCTGCGGCTCGGCTGTGCTGATCCCGATGATCGAAAGCCTCTGGCTTCAATCGGGTCCCTGCATCCGCGTCGCCATCTATGCCTTCTCCGAGGCCGGCGAGGTTGATACCGCCCACTATCATCGTCGAATTGTCGCGGCACTGGCCAAACAGGATGCGCAAGCGGCGCGCGAGGCGCTGGTAGCCGACATCAGCCGCCCCTTCGCCTTCCTGCGCGACAAACTTCAATCGGCGAAGGACTGACATGCCCAAGCCCGCCATCGGCATCACAGAACCACGCTCGAAGCTTTCCGTGACGGCGCTGCTATTGCCCGAAAAGGCGCCGGAGAATGCCGCCTTCCTGCTGGCGTATCTGGCGCAGCCACGCATCATCCCAGGCATCCATGCGATGTGGACAGGACCGGAAATCTCGTGCCCGGTTCCGTCAGCCGATCTCCACGGCCAGGCCTATGCCCAGTCTTTGCCACCGGAGAATGCAACGCTGACGCCGCAGCCCGGCGATATCGTGCTGTCCTATGTGCCGCCACGCGTGTGGGGCGGCAATCCCAATGCCATCTTCGATATCGGCCTGTACTACGGGCAGGGGGCGCGGCTGCTGTTCCCGATCGGCTGGCTGGCCGGCAGCGTGGTGGCGCAGGTCCGCGCCGAAGAGCGCGATCAGTTCGCCACCGCCTGCGGCGTCATCCGCCGCAACGGCGCCTGCGACATCACCTTCAGCCTGGTGGAGGCCTGAATGGCCGACGACAGTTTCGAGCTCTTCGATCTGCGCGTCGAGGCGGTCATTCCCGAAGGCAAGCCGGTCTATTGCGGCGCCAGGGCCGGCGACTATTTCGAACTGAAGGGCGAAATGCTGTCGCTGCCGGCGGGGCAGGGTTTTTCGATCTATTCGATCTCCGCCGTGTTGCCGCTTCTCGCAGCAAAGCAGCGCCCGACGCATGCAAATGACTGGATGACCTCGGATGCCGAGATCGCCTGTCCCGATCCCAATTGCGCCAGCCGGCTGCGGATCGTCAGGCTGGCCAAGCGGCGGTTCAGCCATGCCCAAACCACGGCTGTGCCGCTGCCGAAGGAGACTGACAAAAGATGAGCGCCAGGACCGTCGAACTCAGCCCCGGCTATACGATCTCGCGCGTCATCCGCGGCGGCTGGCAGCTCGCCGGTGGCCATGGCGCCGTCGACCGCGGCCAGGCGGTGACCGACCTGATTGCCACTTTCGATGCCGGCATCTGGACCTATGATTGCGCCGACATCTACACCGGCGTCGAGGAACTGATCGGCGCCGCGCGCCTGCGGCTGGCGCGCGAGCGCGGTCTCGATGTCGCGGCCAGGATGAAGGTGCACACCAAGCTGGTGCCGGACCTCGAACGACTGGCAAGCATCAGCCGCGACTACATCAGGGGCATCGTCAATCAGTCGCTTCGCAGGCTGAAGACGGAGCGGATCGATCTTGTGCAGTTTCACTGGTGGGATTATGACCAGCCTCGTTACGTCGAGGCGATGGGTTGGCTCGACGAGCTTCGGCTGGAAGGCAAGGTGCGCAATCTCGGCACCACCAATTTCGATACGCCGAGGCTAGCCGAAATCCTCTCCGCGGGCATCCCGCTGGTCAGCCAGCAACTGCAATATTCAGTGCTCGACCAGCGGCCGGCAAACAGCCTTGCGGGCCTTGCCGCTAAGAACGGTGTCCGCTTCCTCTGCTACGGCTCGGTGGCGGGCGGCTTCCTCAGCGACAAATGGCTTGGCGTGGCCGAGCCCTCCACGCCGCTCGAAAACCGCTCGCTGGTCAAATACAAGCTGATCATCGACGACTTCGGCGGCTGGGAGCTGTTCCAGTCCCTGCTCAAGGCGCTGAAAGCGGTCGGCGATCGCCACGGCGTCGACATCGCCACCATCGCCTCGGCATGGGTGCTCGAGCAGCCGCAGGTCGCGGCCGTCATTGTGGGTGCGCGCAACCAGGCACATGCGCTGGCCAATACGAAAATCATGGACGTCGCGCTCGACGCCGACGATCGCGCGCGGATTGCTGCCGCCATCGCACAAGGCACCGGCCTCGCGGGCGATGTCTACGCGCTGGAGCGCGACCGTCATGGCCGCCACGGCTCGATCATGCATTACAACCTCAATGCGGGGAAGAAATGAGCGGAGAGCCTTCCCTTTTTTCGCGTGCCAGCGCTGAAATCATCGACCTGCATCGCTTCTTCGTCGACTGGTTTGTCGCCGCGCGAGCCGACGCTGTGGAGTTCGGCCGCTTCGAGGCTGTCATGGGCGAAGGCCTCACCATGGTGGCGCCGAATGGCCAGATCCTCGATCGCGACGCGGTCGTAGATCATGTCCGGACAAGCCGCGCCACTTGCGACGACGGTTTTGCCATATCGATCGAGGACATCAGGCCGGGTTGGCAGGACGCGGACACGATCGTCATCTTCTACATCGAGGCGCAACTGCGCGCCGGCAAACACAGTCGCCGGCAGTCCAGTGCGGTCTTCACCACCAGTTCATCGGCACCAAACGGCGTCGAATGGCGGCATCTGCATGAGACCTGGCTGCAGGCGCCGGAAGGCTGAACAGGCAAAAGTTCAAACAAGAAAAGGGGAACGGCAATGAAGAAGACGATACTTCAAATCACCACAGCACTGGCTCTCGTGACGATGGCCGGCGCCGCACACGCAGCGGACTGCAAGATCACCGTCGGACTCGTAATGGAACTGACCGGCCCTGCCGGCGAATATGGTCAGGCTGGCGCCAAGTCGGTCGAAATGGCCTTCCGCGACATCAATGAAGCCGGTGGCGTACGCGGCTGCGATCTCGCAACCGACACGCGCGACAGCCAGAGCCAGGGCAATATCGCGGTCGATGCCGCGACCCAGCTGGTACAGGTCAAGAAGGTGCCGGTGATCATCGGCGGCATCATCTCCTCCGTGTCGATCCCGATTTTGACCTCGGTCACCGGGCCGGCCAAGATCGTGCAGGTGTCGCCGGCTTCATCCTCGCCGACGCTGACCGCCCTTGGCCGCGACGGCAAGACCAATGGCATCTTCTTCCGCACCATCACGTCGGATGCGCTGCAAGGCGTGGCCGCCGCCAAATACGCCATCGACAAGGGTTTCAAGAAACTGTCGATCATCCACGTCAACAACGACTTCGGCGTCAACATGGTGGCCGAATTCTCGCGCGCCTACAAAGCGCTCGGCGGCACCATCGTCTCCGACACGCCCTACAACGAAAAGCAGTCGAGCTATGCCTCGGAGGTCACGGCGGCGATGGGAGGCGAACCGGACGGGCTCTACCTCGTCAGCACGCCGGTCGACGGCGCAACAGTTGCCCGCACCTGGATCTCGCAGGGCGGCGTGCAAAAATTCCTGCTCAATGACGGCATGAACAGCCCGGACTTCATCGAATCCGTCGGCGCCGATTATCTGAAGGATGCTTATGGCACCTCTTCCGGCACCAGCCCGACGGCCTCCACCGACTACTTCCTCAAAAACTACAAGGAGTTTTCGGGTATCGAGCCGTCGAACCCGGCAGCCGACCGTTCCTATGATGCCGGCGCCATTGTCGGCCTCGCCATTGCCATTGCCGGCTCCGAGGATCCAGCCAAGATCAAGGATGCCATGTACAAGGCGGTCGATCCGACCGGCACACCGATCTTTGCAGGCAAGGACGAGTTCGCCAAGGCGCTCGGCCTGATCAAGGATGGCAAGCCGATCCGCTATGAAGGCGTCATCGGTCCGGTCAGCTTCGACAAATATGGCGACATCACCGGCCCGTTCCGGTTGTGGAAGATCGTCGACGGCAAGGTGACGACGGACGGTGAAATGACAACCGACGACGTCAACGCGCTGCAGGCGAAATTGCAGTAGGCGCTGGTACATTGTCCGGCGCGATCTCCGTCCGATCTCTGGGAGATCGACGCCGGACAAGCAGTCCAACATCGGCGCTAGTTACGCGGTCAAGCGCGAAATCAGCCGGGTCAATATAACGACAGGCGGCTGGCCGGGCATGAAGACCTGCGGATTGGAGAGGGCGCCAACGATATGACCCACATAGTCTGATTTGTCGTAGCCGATTGACGATATCGGGTAGGCGTCGAAATTGGTCAGGGACACATTGTCGAAGCCATAGAGGCGGAAGCGGCTGGGCCGGTTGTCGGGGAAATCCGCCCGGCAGACATCCAGAACACCCATGGCCATCGCGTCGGACGTACAAAAGACCGCATCTGGACAGCCGCGTCCCGTCAGGCCGGCGGCTGCCGCATAGCCCGACTCGTAGGAATAGTCTCCCTGGACCGTCTGCAGCAGTTCAATTCCATGATGCCGGAACGCTTCGAGGTAGTGGCCGATGCGCAGCTGTTCGACCCGCGAGGACGAACGGCCGGTCAGCAGGCTGGCCGTGCGCGCGCGCTTGGCCGCCGCATCCGCCACGGCCTCGGCGATGCCGACGCCTTCATCGGGAATGATTGTGGGTGACAGATCGTCATGCAGTCCGTTCAGCATGATGACCAGGTCCGAGCGAAACATGCGCCGCACCGTCGCTGCATCGGCAAAGTCGGAGAACACCACGGCGGCATCGACATGATAGGCAACGCCGTTGCGCAGAAAATCCTCGACCCCTTCCGCCGAGCCGATGCGGATGAGGATGACCTGCTTGCCGATCGACTGGATCGCGTCGAGCAGCCGGTCGAACAGGTCGAGATCTGAAAGGTCGTGAATGTGGTTGACCACGACGGCAACCAGATTGACGGTCTTGGTGGTCAGGCTTTGCGCCAGGAGATTGGGTTTGTAGCCGAGCTGCGCGGCGGCCTGCACGACACGTTCGCGTTTGTCCGCCGAGACCGGTCGCGGTCCGCTCGACAGCGCACGGCTGGCCGCGGCACGCGACACGCCTGCCAGCCGCGCGACATCGGCGATCGTTGCGACGGCGCCTCGAGTGTGCGCCGATCGGTTGCCGGTAGTGGGTGTCACCACAGCGGGTTGAGCGCCGGCGGGTTGGAGTCCGGCCCCCACCACTTCTTGTAGGTCGTCTCGTAGGTGCCCGACTGGATGAAGTCGGACACGAACATGTCGAGCCAGCGGACGAATTCGGGATCGCCCTTGGCGACCGCGATGCCGATCGGATCGTTGGAATAGAGGCCAGGCAGCGTCACCAGGCTCGGTGTCTTGGTCGCGAGGTAATCGAGCAGCGAGGAATCCTCGATCGCCGCATCGACGCGCTTCTGTTGCAGCTGCAGAACCCCGTCGGGCGCGAACTGGTCGACATAGACGAGCTCTGCTTCCGGCACGGCCGCCTTGAGGAAGGTTTCGCCCGTGGTGCCGCGGCCGACGACAACCTTCTTGCCGGCGAGCCCCTTGAGGTCGGTTATCCCGGCATCCTTCTGGACGATGACGCGCAGCCCGGCCCGGTTGTAGGGGATGGTGAAGTTGACGGTCTTGGCCCGCTCGAGCGTTGCCGAGGTGTTTGCGACCGCGACATCGATCTGTCCCGACACCAGCATGGAAATACGGGCATCGCCCGAGACGTCGACGAACTCGACCGGCACCCCGAGCTTTTGCGCCAGCAGCGTCGCGACATCGACATCGTAGCCGACAGGGTTGTTTTGTGCATCGCGAAAGCCGATCGGCTCGCCGCCGAGCGATACGCCGATGCGAATGGTGCCGCGTGAGCGGATGTCGTCAATCATGCCGGCAAGGGCCGGAAAAGCCGAACCGGCCACGATGGCCAGCGCGGCGAAGGCACGCAGTACGGTTTTCATGGTTCCTCTCCTTATTTTCTAGTGACACGCTTTGCTGTCCGCAATTCGGGTGCGGGCATGGAATCCTTCCAGAGCCAGTAGCGGACCTCGCCCTCGCATCTGAAATTCACCACCTCGTGGTTCTGCTCGGCGTCGACGGCGTGGATGACCACTCCGGCCAGGAAGCCGGTGTCGAGTTCAGCCAGTTCCTCGACCGCCAGCGCGACCGCATCCGACAGGGATCGGCCAAGCTTCATGGCCAGCACGACGGTCCGTGCGGTGGCGCAGCGCATCGTCATCTCGCCGGTATGGGTGCACGCCGCCGCGCCATAGCGGCTGTCGGCGTAAAAGCCTGCGCCGGGAATGGGAGAATCGCCGAGCCGGCCCGGATATTTCCACGCCCAGCCCGAGGTCGAACTCGCGGCATGGACGCCGCGCCGCGCATCCGCCGACAGGAAGACGGTGGTGTCGCGGACCCGCTCGGGATCGGTGATAGTACGGCTGAGCGGCGCCAGATCGATATCGGGGAATTTCGCCAGCTGTTGCGGTGTGAGTTCCTGTTGCAGCCGCTCCCACCAGACGCGCTTGCTGTCCTCGAACAAGACTTCGTCTTCGGCAAAACCGATTTCGCTGGCAAAGCGCCGCGCCCCTTCGCCGGTCAGCATCACATGCGGCAGGCGCTTCATTACCTGCTGCGCCAGGGCAGCGACCGCCAAGGTCCTTGGCACGGCGCCGACTGAACCGACCTCTCTTGTATTGCCGTCCATGACGCCGGCGTCGAACTCCATCTCGCCCAGCATGTTCGGCCAGCCGCCATAACCGACGCTGCGAACCTTGACCTCTTTCTCCACCATGCCGATGCCGGCAACCATCGCGTCCAGGCTGACGGCGCCATCGCGCAGCATTTGCACCGAGGTTTCGAATCCCGGCCATGCTTCGTTGTTGGCTAACAGCAGCATTCCTAGTCCTTGCGCATCCTGGAGAGAAACTGCGCAACCCGCGGCTGCGCCCGGCCGCCGTCCGCGGCGAAGAAACGATCCGTCGGCAGATCGACCACCAGCCTGCCCTTGTCGAGGAAGACGATGCGGTTGGAAATCTCGCGCGCGAATTCGATCTCGTGGGTGACGAACAGCATGGTCGTGCCTTGCGCGGCGAGCTTTGCCAGGATGGCCAGCACCTCGGAAGTCATTTCCGGGTCGAGCGCACTGGTCACTTCATCAAGCAGCAGATAGCGGGGCTGCATGGCGAGCGCCCGGCAGATACCGACACGCTGGCGCTGCCCGCCCGACAACTGCGCCGGGTAGGCGTTGGCCCGATCGGCGAGGCCGACGGACTCGAGCAGCTTGCGCGCCAGCGCCTCGGCCTCAGGGCGCGCCATCTTCAGCACCTCGATCGGGGCGAGCGTTATGTTCTGAAGCGCGCTCATATGAGGATAGAGGTTGAACAGCTGGAAGACGGTGCCTGAGCGTTTGCGCGCCTCGGCCAGCTCCTTCGGCTTGCTGACATCGAAATCGTCGACCGTGATGCGGCCCGACTTCAGCTTTTCGAGGCCGTTGATGCAACGGATCAGTGTCGACTTGCCGGACCCCGACGACCCGAGGATCGAGACCACTTCGCCGGGCGCGATCGTCAGGTCGACGCCGTCCAGCACAGTGACCTCGCCGAACGCTTTGTGCACGTTTTCGATCTTGAGCATGTTAAAGCCCCCGCCAGGCGCTGCGCGCCCGCAGGCGGTTTTCAAGACGCTCGCCAAGCAGGGCGACCAGCTTTGCCGCGCCATAGTAGAGCAGCCCGACGACGGTCCAGACCACGAACGGCTTCAAGGTTCGCATGTTGAGGATGTGGCCAATCTTGGTCAGGTCGACGACGCCGATGACAGAAATCAGCGACGTCACCTGAAGCTGGTTGACCAGCAGCGCGACGAGCGGGCCGACCGCGAAGGCGGCAGCCTGGGGCGAAACGATATGGCGCAGGACCTGCCACCGGGTCAGGCCGAAGACACGCGCGGCCTCGACCTGTTCGCGTTCGATCGACTCGATCGCCGAGACCGCGATGACATAGATGAATGCCGCGGTGTTCGCCGACAGAGTGATGGTCGCTGCGGTGACCGGCGTCACCCTTATATGCAACAGCGCCGGCAGGCCGAAGAACACCAGGAACAGCTGCACCAACACCGGCGAGTTCTTCAACAGCTCCGACAGGAAGGTGACGACCTGGGCCAGAACCGGCACACGGTAGAACCGCACCAACGCCCAGCTCAGGCCAATCAGCAGTCCGATCAGAGAGGTGACGAGAAACAGCGCGATGTTGGTGCCGAGACCTTGCGCCAGCAGGATCAGGTCGTAGGAGGTGAAGTCGCTGAACCGCATCAGTCGACCGCCTCCATCATGTCCCGATTGAGATGGCGGTGGAGCAGGGTGACGCCCAGCGAGACCAGATAGGTCAGGGCCGCGTAGGCGCAAAGCAGCACCACATAGACCTCGAAGGGCCGATAGGTCTGCGAGACGACGATCTGGGCTGAGCCGGTGAGCTCGTTGAGCGTGATGGTCGAAAGGATCGAGGATGTCAGGATCATGTTGATGAGCACGGATCCGAGCGGTCGCACGGAGGTGCGCAGCGCAATCGGCAGCACGATGCGGGTGAAGATCTTGCGCCTGGACAGGCCGCTCACTTCAGCGGCGTCGATGATGCCTTGGTCTATGGCGAGGATGCCGGCGCGAATGATGTCGGAGGCATAGGCGCCGCCGGCAATGGAAAGCGCCACGACGCCGGTGGTGAAGGCATCGATGTAAATGCCGAGCTCGGGCAGGCCGTAATAGAAGAAGAACAGCTGGACGATGAACGGCACATTGCGGAAGAGATCGACATAGACGAAGGCGATCCGTCGAAGCAGTGCCGAGGCGGAGGTGCGTGCGATCGCCACCAACGCGCCCATGACGACGCTTCCCACCAGCGACAGCGCGCAAGCCGCCGCCGTAAGTTCGGCGCCGCGCGCCAGAAAACCCAGATGCGGGAGCAGAATGGACAGATCGAAATGCACCGGCGGTCCCCAGTGAAACCGGTTTCACTCTTTTGGCTTTCGCCTGGTCTGTCAAGATGCAGGGTCTGGTTGCCGGCCTGTGGCTTGCATTCGTTGCGGTGATTCCGGTTCGCCCTCATGCGCGCTATGTCTCAAGCGCCGACAATTCGCCGCTGGCTTTCAACTCGACGACGCCGCCTATGCCAGCCGCGCGTCGCTGCGATGGCGGCTGGGGCGGCGCCCTCGGTTTTGCCGATCCCGGCGCCGGTGTCGGATTCGGCTACGTCACCAACCGCATGCTGGGTTTCGACGACATCGATCCACGCCGCAAGGTGTTGATGATGCCGTTTACGACGCGCTCTGACGTAGGGGCGTTATGTGCGGATATTCGGGTTCCACATGGCGTCCGGCACGATCACCAGCTTGCCGACGAAATCCTTGGCGATGAAGTCGGCCTGCGCCTTGTGGAAATCGGACAGTTTGTAGACGCCGCCAACCAAAGGCCGGATTTTCTTCGCTTCGATGTATCCAACGATGCGGCGGAAGTCGGCGCGCGTCCCCTGGCTCGATCCGTGCAGTTGCAGCTGCTTCAGATACATGGTCCGGAGATCGAGCTGCACAACCGGACCGGCAATCGCGCCGGCGGTGGTGTAGCGGCCTTCGGGCCTCAGGATGCGCAAGAGCTCGTTGAAGATCGCGCCGCCGACGAGATCGGCGACCACATCGATCGGCTGGCCGCCAGTGGCTTCATTCACGGCGGCGGGAAGATCGGCAACCCCACGGGTAATAACCGCTTCGGCGCCGATGTCGCGCACCGCCTGCTCCTTGCCCTTGCCGACGACGGCGTAGGGAATGGCGCCGCGCGCCCGCGCCAGCTGCACGATGCCGGAACCGACGCCGCCTGAGGCGCCCGTGACCAGCACGCGCTCGCCGGCTTTCAGCCCGGCGCGTTCCAGCATCTGCTCGCCGGTGAGGTAGGCGCAGCAGAAGGTGGCGAGTTCGACGTCGCTCATGTTAGTATCGACGACATGCGCATTCTCGCCCGGCACCGTCTGGTATTCGGCGTACCCGCCATCGCGGCCGTGGCCCATATAGTCGATGTCGGCGAGGGAATCGTCGTCGCGGTTGTAGATCGAAAAATCGACCATCACCCGCTCGCCGATGCGATCGGGCGAGACGCCTTTGCCGACAGCAGCGATGGTGCCGACTGTGTCGGTGCCCTGGATACGCGGGAAGGTAAGCGTGTTGCCTTGCCGCCGCCATGTCGACACGGCGGCAGCGTCCTCCTCGGTTCCGTATGCGCCCTGGCGCACCCAGACATCGGTGTTGTTCATACCGCAGGCGCTGACCTTGACCAGCACTTCGCCGGCGGCAGGCACAGGCACTTTCACATCGGTGCGATAGACGATCTTTTCCGGTCCGCCATGCCCGGTGAGCAGCACGGCGGCCATGGTGGCGGGGAGGGTCTTGGTCATGGCATTCATGGTCGATCTCAGAGATTGGAAAACACGCTGTTGACGGCATCGGCGGTTTTCGAAACGACGATGTCGGCTTCCTCACGCGTCAGGCAGAGCGGCGGCGCGAAGCCAAGGATGTCGCCCTGCGGCATGGCGCGGCTGATGACACCGCTGGCGGCAAGTGCTGTCGCCAGTTGCGGCCCGATCTTGAGCGAGGCGTCGAAGAACACCCGGTCGTCCTTGTCGGCGACAAATTCGACCGCCGCCAGCATGCCATCGCCGCGCACGTCGCCGACGTGTCTGTGGCCGCCGACGGCCTTGGCGAGTTCGGCGCGGAAATAGGCGCCGGTCT
>NZ_JAMYRV010000073.1:0-17002 GCF_040321555.1 Mesorhizobium sp. M0317
CGGTCCCTCGATGGTATTCTTCACATGGGCCGGCTTCGACGAAATGGACGAAGCCACTGGTGATGGCTCCGCCGAACTACTCGACGACGGCTCCATCGAGATCACATTCGCCTATCACAATGGCGATGAGGCCATCCTCAAAGCCAAACGGGACACTTCTTCAACAGCCTGCTAGATCGACGAGCACGAGGTGCACCACCTCGGCATGCTGCTCGAAAACGTCATGGGCGGCAACGTGCAGAGGCGCGTCACCACCGCGCAAGGCGTTGTCGACCGGCGTCACCGCCGGGAACACGGGCTCCCCGAAAACACCAGCCGTTGTGGAACGTCGCAGTCTCAACTAACGTGACGGAGGCTTTTGATCGCAGGTGTCCGGGCATGAGCTCGGCGGTGCCCATGCTGACACCTCGTGTCGGGTTTGTCGTGTCCGCGTCACAGGCCTCGTTTAGCCGATCGTTTATTTTGCGTCCGGCTAAATAGCTGACAACATTCCTTGTTCGGTCCGATCTGCCAATTTGGCATGGGTTTTGAAACCCTTCGGTGTGAGGCCGCAGAGCTGCCCCATTGCCGTCATCGAGAATGGAACAAAAATGGCATTTCATATTAATCTGGAAACAAAACGTTTATTCATGCGCCCAATACGTCCTTGGGACGCCGATGCCATGCATCGGCTGCACTGTGATCCACTAGTAGTCGAATCGACGATGGGGGGAATTCCGCCAACGCGGGAAATGTCTGATGCGTGGCTGTCCCTCTATCTTCATGAGTGGGAAACCTACGGGTATGGATTCTGGATGATCTATAAAAGAGAGAACAGTGGCGACTTGCGCTTCGCGGGGCGGACCGGGCTGCGCCGCTTCGATGACAACGCCATTGAAGTCGGATGCTATTTGTTCGGAGCCCAGTGCGGTCAGGGGATTGGGCCGGAAAGCGCTAAGCCAGTGATCGAATTCGCCTTCGCAACCCAACCTATCAATCGGTTGGTCTCGCTCATACGCCCGACGAATATACGATCTCTCAGAGCCAGAACCCGACAGGGCTTTACCTGCATTGGGCCGGTTGTCGTTGATGGAACGAACTATCAGTTCTTGGAATTGCGCCGTCCGCCTCGGTGATGCTCAGCAAACTGGTACGCATCGGGCTCAAAAAGTTGTCCCGGATTAGACCGCCGGGCCAAATGTCGTCCTGGTCTCCCAAAGATGCTTGAGAGGAGGCATCAGGCTTACCCAACGCGGTCGTTTGCTGCGCGATCGATCAATAGCTGTGCGGGCCAACAGGTCAGGATTGCGGAGCGACCCGAGAACGGCTGCGTTTTGCCACCCTGTGCTGTTTTCAAAAACCTCGTTGCAGTGATTGATCGGTAGGAGCCGCCTTACGGCGGTGCCCACCGGGTCACCGGAGGCGGTCACCCGCCCCCGGTTCCCACAGAACATGGCGTGCGGAGCTACCGCACCACGCTCTTCGGCAGTTGGTTCACAGCACCGCGAGTGCCTGCAGTTCCCTATGCGGGAGCCGCAGTTTGGGTCGCAGTAGCGGGTTCCGTTCTTTGATTTGGTTGAAAGTGCCTCAACCTGGGGCGACCGCCATCACGGCTGCGGCTGCATAGCATTCTGCGCCAGCAACGCTCCACGACCTGGCACACCTTTATCAGCGACCGGAGATTTCCCGGGACGCCGTAATAGGCATAGTGGCCGCGCAGGACGCGGTTTATTTCCGCTACCTGATCACTGAATTTATAATGCCGTATTCGCCGCATAAGCTCCCGCAGAGACAGAAGGCTGCGCTTTAGCCGAGATTTCTCGGTGCGCATCCCAACCTTGAAGTTGCCTTTTCGGTTGCGCGTGCACTACAGCGTCAGGCCCAGAAAGTAGATGCGGCCGCGAGAGGATGCGCACCACGACTTCATCGAGGTGGTGGCCGGCGACGGCGCCGGACTGCTGGCGCGATTTGCCGAGTTCAAGAGGAAGGCGCAGGCCCGGACCGGGCAGTGCTTTCCGATCATCGTGATCCAGGAGGCCGGGCTCGATGGCTTCTGGATCCATCGCGTGTGGGAAGCCGAAGGGATCGAAAGTCACCTCGTCGATCCGGCCTCGATTGCGACTTCGCGCCGGCGCCGCCGCGCAAAGACCGACAAGATCGACGGTGAGGCGCTGGTCCGGGCGATGCTGGCCTACGCGAGGCGAGTCACGGGTGTGTGCGATGCTCCGGGTGCCGGCGCCCGAGGAGGAGGGACCGTCGCCGCATCACGCGTGAGCGCAAGGCCTTGACGAACGAGCGCGTGCGCCACGTCAACCGCGTCAAAGGCCTGCTGTTCGCCCAGGGCGTATCCGGTTATGAGCCGCTGCGCCGCGACCGGGGGCAAGCGACTGGAGGCGATTAAGCCCGGCGACGGCCGACCCTTGCCGGCACATCTGCAGGCGCAGGTCGGCCGGAAACTCGACAGGCTCGAACTGCTACTGGAGCAGATCAAGGCTGTCGAGGCCGCGCGCGATGCCATGCTTGCTGACGTGCGGGTCGTCTCGCCGGCACCGGCGATGCTGCTCGACCTCAAGGGCATCGGGCCGGAGTTTGCCGCCGTCTTATGGTCGGAGGGGCTGCCACGTCACTTCGACAACCGACGACAGGTTGCCGGCTATGCGGGCCTCGCGCCGACACCGTGGCAGAGCGGCTCCGTCGATCAGGACCAGGGGCTTCATTACGGCTCGCAAGGCGGATTCAAGCGGTCGTCGCAACACCTGAACGAAGGAGGTTGCGATGGGCATTCGAAAGCGACGATCACACCGTACCGAGCGAGCGCCGTTGGCGTCACCGGGACGGCCGCCAGTAGCGGGGCGATCTGAACTCCAGCGATTCTGATTGGGGATCGCGCAGGGGATGACCAGCGAGGATGCTGCATTTGCGGCTGGTATTGGCGCAGCCTGTCGGAACCAGATTGTTCGGACAGGCAGGCGGCATGGCCAAGCCGCGGTCCCGGCGGCACCTCTGGTTTGCGGAACGTGAGGAGATCGCATTTCTCAGGGTACAGGGCCTCCGGCAAGACAATGCTCTTACCTTGACTGCGTACGCGGGCCCTGGGGACCCGTAATACACGTCCTGTTCGCAAGCAGGCCGTCAGCTCGCAGCGCAGCACTCCGCGGCCTGAACGAAGAGGGCCTGATAGATGGCGTCGTGGCTGATGGCCTGATAGACTTGCTTCGTGGCTGATGCGCATTGTCTTGTCGTCCGGGAAGTCGATCAGCAAGCGTCGGGCAATCTGCTCCGGGCTCCAGGCCCTGGCCCATCGCCGGTCCTTTCGCGGGCCATGCCCGCGGCCCTTCCACGGAACGGTGGGACCATGAACGGGAGCGCCGCTCGGGGCCACGGCAAACCCAGCAAGTCTCTCCTCCACATAAGTGCGCAAGGTTGCATTGAACGCAAGCTTGGTCGGCTTGGGCCGACGGGCTTGATCGATCCGCATGCCACTGGTCAGTCGTCGCCCGATACTCCAACCCGCCGCTGCGGATGGCCGCGTTCCGCCGCAGTTCACGGGAGATTGTCGAGGCGGCCCGACCGAGCCGGCGCCCAATCTCCTGCATGGAATGCCGCTAGCTACACCACGCCGCGGGACACCATCCATGTGGCCGGCTCTCCCGTCCTCAAAGTACTATCAGTCAGTCTGACTTCCACCCGATCATCCGACCCTCCTCACCTCCTCGGCTTGTCAGGTCCTGCAAGCTTGCGCTTGAACCGGATGGATCTCCCTTGTTCCCGTTGATTCCTTTGGTTGCATGCTGGCGGTACGAACCCCGGGAGCACCTCGGACCACTCGCACTGGCGCGGTCCACGATTCCGCCTTCCCCTTTGAGAGACAGGGTCGGCCACTCCGATCACGTTCGATTTCGGGGCTATATTCCCGTTCAACCCGGCCTACAACCTCCCTGTCTAACTTCGCAACGCCTGTTCCCGGACGTCACGCAAGACTCGGTTCGCGGCTGCTCGCTAGGCTTTGCCGCGGCCGTTACCTCAGACGGCAGACTTCAAGCAAGGCGCAACCCTCGCAGAACCGGGCATATCGTGTGTGTTGCTGAGTGCAACTGGGGCCTACCGACGAGGGCGTTGTCACGTTGCTTGAAATACGGCCGCGAGAGGATGCGCACCACGACTTCATCGAGGTGCCAGACATCGCCTTTCGTCGGCGCCTTGCGGCGTATGCGGCGCGCATAATGAGGACGTCTCCGAAGCCATGATCCACGTCGCCGTAGGCGGTCTTCTGATGCGCGGAATCAGCCATTGAAACCCATTCCCAAACGGACTCTAAGGAGAGGGGTGCACTGTGAAGGCATCGTCCCGATGCCGCGGAGCGCGTTTTCAGCAATGTTGTTATCGGGCGTGTGCAGGCATGGCGATCTGCGGAGACCCCGCTGTCGCGGCATCGATTGCGTGCTGCTGCTGCTGCTGCTACTCCCGACAGTGTCTCATCAGGGTCTGCGCCATCCCGCTTCAGCAAGCCAGCCACCGGTCCGACCCGCCCTTGAGCGCGACCCGCAGCCCGTCCATCTTGATAATCGCGGCGGCATACTGGGCAAGCGCGAGCGCCATTGATTCGCACGCCGAGGGTCGGATCGCGGGCGTTTGCATGATTTATGTTCTTTCCTTTGTTCTCCCGAGCATGTCTATCCGCAAACCTCCTCGTGTCCCAAGCTGAACAAGAATGTCGGGAGCCCGACCAAAGGGTCGCCTCGGCCGGCCGCGGGTACCGGACAAGTGGTGCAACGCAAGGGCGCGCTAATCCGGCACGCAGCTTGCTTCGATTGATTTTGTCACTGCGGATGTCCGCAGTACCTCACGAAGCTCAGCGTGATTGACCAGCCTCTCAACTTCAACCCGTATAAGCTCGCGGCGGTGCTTTATGGACCAGAGGACGAATGGGTGCCCCAGTTGCTTGAATTCGCGACCAATCTCATTGGCGCTGGTGCGCAGGTCGGCGGCATCTGCAACAGAATCTCAAGGCGCCTGAGACGGGACCGTCCCACATGCTGGTAATCGCCCTTATGACTGCCCGTGCGATCTCAATCCAGTTGCCTCCCGGCAGCGGCGGAAGCGACTGCAGGCTTGATCTGGCCGGTCTCGCCGAGGCGTCGTGTGCCGTCGCGTGTGCCGTCTCCGAAGAAGTTGTGCTTATCATTGTTACAAATTTTCGAAGCAGGAGGCGCTGGCGCCTGCCTGGGAGCCGAATTCGCGCTGGCCCTGCTCGCAGGGCTGCCGGTCCTGGCAGCGGCACCCGAGAAGCGGCTCGAGTTCTGGCCTGAGTTCACCGGGGTCGCGGCACCATGCTGCCATGCACGCTCCAAGCCGTTGACGGGTAGTGGGCGGAGATATTGCGCGCGAGCCGCACGTGCGCGCCGACGCATCGGGTCCGGATTGAAATGATCCAGCGACTGGTCGAATCTACGTCTGAAGGGTTTGACGCAATGTCGAATAACGATAATGGTCGAGATTCCCTCCCACCTCCGATGGTGCTGATCGCTGCGGCAGACGACAGCTTTCGCTCTTTTCTGGAATATACCATTAAGGACAAGGGTCTTGTTGTCGCGGGAGTGAGCGATGGACAGGCGCTGACCAAGCGCCTGCAGGAGCTGACGCCGGACGTGATCCTTCTCGAATCACGACTACCCGGTGTTGAGACGCAGACGCTCTGTGCACGCCTGCGCCTGGACCGCCGAACGCGGTCAATGTCGATTATCGTGCTTGAGGCCGAAGGTGACGAAGCAGGTCAGCAAGAGATCCTCGAGTCCGGTGCCGACCAGTATGTTAACAGACCATTCTCGCCCGAGACACTGACGACAAGTATTGGCGCTATCTGGCACGACTCGAATCGGGCTCCTGCCCACGGCTCACGAGAACTGCTAACCTTTCTCGATCTCGAACTGGATGTGACTAGGTATCGCGTATGGCGAAACGGCCGCACGATCCATCTCCCCCCAACCGAGTTCCGCCTGCTGCACCATCTCATGAAGAACCCACACAGGGTGTACTCCAGGGATGAATTGCAGAATGCAGCTTGGCCGCGCGCTGTTCACGTTGGTGCTCGCACCATCGATGTTCACATCGGTCGCTTGCGCGCGGCCCTCAATAAGGCCGGCGGACGAGATCTCATCCGGACCGTCAGGTGCGTCGGCTATGCGCTTTCTGGGTAGGCGCGTCCAGCTATTTTGACAATGGGCACCAAGCTGAAACGGTCCTGTCGCGGATCTAGATTTGAATGCGAAGCGGTTTGCAGCGCGCTGACGATAGGGCGAGGATTTCAAATTGCTCGGCAATGGACCGACTTAAGTGTAGGTTATTTCGCCTGTCGTTTGCACCATTTCATGCCGCAGTTGATCCATGCTGGGCTTCGAGGCAGAGGTGTCGGCGGCCGGCAATTATGCTGTCAGGTGTTCGCGGATGGCTCCCTGGCCGTTGTTGCCCTGACAGCTTCCACTTTGGCACTCAGATGCCGAGACCGGGAGCCATCCAATCCTCTGCTGGGTTGCTTCTTCAAGCCCTCCTACACGGTGCGCTCGGAGCGGCAGCTGATGGAGCAGCTCAACCCCAACGTTCTGTTCCGCTGGTTTGTCGGCCTTTTTCGGCCGACGATCCGGTGTGGGATGCGATCGTGCTCTGCAGGAACCGGGACCGGATCCTCGATTGCGATATCGCGGCCAAGTTCTTCGCCGGGGTGGGTTGATCACCCGCAGGTCAGGGGGCTGCTTTCCAACGAGGATTTCTGGTCGACGACGGCACGCCGATCTAGGCCCGGGCGCGGATGAAGAGCATGATACCGAAGGATGTTCCACTGCACAGGATAAGCGCGGTGGGCGCAATGCCGAGCGACTTCCACGGCGAGAGGCGGCGGAACCACACCCATACCGTATACGAAGTCAGCACTTGATCGGACAGTTCGTGTCAAAAAGTGGTCGGTCTGGCTGTTCGATTGGATCAGGCGGCGATCATTTTCTCCTTCGCCAAAGGCACCGCGTAATGGAAGGTCGGTATTCGATCTTTACAAAAGCTTAGCGTAAACTTTGCTTGCTTCATTGCCCTGTCAGCTAATACTTCGTGCGAAGGTGCTCTCAAAGGCGCCATCGTAGCAAGTGGCGCAATTCAAACTTGCTTGATCAGCCTTGCCTGAACTCTGGCTAGGCTGCCTGCTCGGGTCCTGCAGGTGCATAGCCCGAGATCGCAGTAGCTGAATGTGAGGAACCATGAGTGAACAGCCAAATGTGTCGCTAAATCGATTTCGCAATATTGCGTTTGTGATTGACCAGACGCGCTCGCACTTCGACCACGCTTATGAACTGGGAGTAATGGGTATCTACGGCAGATCCCTGCAAGGACGCCACGTCCTCCTGCGCGAGAAGGATGGCGCGCAGTCGCGGATCGTCGATTTCGTGCGTTGCTCTTATCTTGGCCTCGACAACCATCCGGATATTGTCAGCGGGGCGATCTCAGCCATCTCGGATTACGGGGCGTTGCACTGGTCTACAGCGCGCACAAGGCTCAACTATGGTCTGCTGCAAGAGCTGGAGAACCAGCTGTCGCACCTGTTCCGCGCTCGCGTGATTTGTTTTTCAAACGTCATGGTGACCAATATGGGTGCTTTGCCGATCATTGCGTCAGGTCATTTGACCGAAGGAAAGAAGCCTGTCGTGGTCTTTGATCGGGAGTGTCACGCGTCGCTTCAGTACCACAAAGCCGCAATCGCCGACGAAACACGCGTGGTTACTATTAGGCACAATGATGTCGATGCGCTCGAAGACATCTGCAAGCATGAAGCTTGCGTCGCTTATGTCGCGGATGGTGTCTACTCGATGGGCGGTGAGGCTCCGATCAATGCGTTGCGCGACCTACAGGAACGATACGGCCTATTCCTCTACATTGACGACGCGCATGGGATCTCGCTCTTTGGGGCCAACGGTGAAGGCTTCGCTCGCGCTCAGTTTCCCGACGATCTTGGCGACCGGACCATCATTGCCGCGTCTCTCGCAAAGGGATTTGGCGCCTCCGGCGGCATCGTGATGTTGGGGACCGCCCATCAAGAAAATCTATTTCGGCGTTTTGCTCAATCCTACGTATTCACAGCAGCGCCGAATCTGGCGGCTGTCGGCGCGGGCCTTGCCTCTGCAAGCCTCCACGCAAGCAAGGAACTCTCGATGCGGCAGAAGGCTTTAACAGAGCGCATTCGCTTCTTCGACACGAAGGTAGCAACTCCTCAGCAAGGCAACAGCCTGCCCATCCGCATGGTGCCGGTTGGCGACGAACTGAGCACAATCTCACAGACAAAGTGGCTGCTTGATCAGGGCTTCTACACATCAGCAACATTCTTCCCGACCGTAGCTCGTGGAGCTGCCTCGCTTCGAATATGCCTGACTGCAAGCCACTCCCTCGAAGAGATTGAAAATATTTGCAGACTACTTGAAGTGGCAAGCGATCGCACCAAACAAGCCGTCGCTTGACGGTCATTGGAGCGTTCTAATGTGTGTGTGGCTGGTCCCCGCGTCGAGCCTGTGGCGCACGGTCGAGACCCAAGTCCGGAAGATAGGATGAACTCATGAAGGAACCTGTTCAGCAATCGGAAGGGTCGGCGACCGCGGTGGGCGGGCTCTCGGAGGGCCTATTCGAGCGAGCCGTCCATTTCCTCCCGGGGGGTGTCAGCAGGGCAACGATCGAACGGGATCCCATTCCGCGCTACATGGAATACGGCGCCGGTGCCTATCTCGTTGATGTCGACGGACGTAGGTTTCTTGATCTCAACGGGAACTTCACAACACTCATTCATGGACATGCCTTTCCCGCTGTAGTCGACGCTGTCACCGAGCAGCTGAAGAGCGGTAGTTGCTTTGCCAACCCGACTAGATTTGAGATCAAGCTTGCCGAGTTACTTTGTGACCGCATACCGTACGTTGAAAGAGTCCGCTTCGTTAACACGGGCACGGAAGCGGTCATGTTCGCGATCAAGGCGGCACGGGCTTACACTGGACGCAGCTGTATTGCCAAGATTGAAGGGGCCTATCACGGCTCGTATGACTGGGCCGAGGTAAGCCAGGGTGCCGCTCCGGACAGTTGGGGCCCAACAGACCGCCCCCATCCTACACCCGGCTATTCCGGCACTCCGCACAGCGTTCTCGAAGAGACATTGGTCTTGCGTTTCAATGCACCTGATCTGGCAAGACGCTTGATTGCCGAAAGAGCAAAGGAATTGGCCGCCGTGATCGTGGACCCCATGCCAGGTCGCCCCGGCTTGGCCCCTCCTGATCCGGAGTTTGTGCGCGCACTTCACGAGAGCTGCCGTGAATATGGCATCGTACTCATAGCGGATGAAGTGCTCAATCTCCGCCAAGGCTACCACGGTGCCTCCGCCCGCTTTGGACTGGAACCAGACCTTATCACTATGGGCAAAATCATTGGTGGGGGGCTGCCCATCGGCGCGATTGGTGGTCGGCGCGACATCATGACAGTGTTCGATGGCGGCTCCGGAAAGGCTGCCCTGCCGCAGTCCGGTACTTTCTCCGCCAATCCCATATCCATGGTTGCAGGCTTCGCCTCCATGCAGGCCCTCGACAAGGCCTCTTTCGACCATCTTGACCGCCTTGGCGAAAGCGTACGCTCAGGTTTTCGCAGAGTGATTGCCGAGCACGGCGCGCCTTTCAGCGTCTCTGGCGCGGCGTCCTTGTTTAGGATCCACCCAAGCGCAACAGAGCCGGCAGAGTTTCGAGATGCCTTTCTGACATCCGGTAAAGCTACCTTAATGCGTGAGCTAAGTCGGCACTACGCAGCGAATGGCGTGCTTCTACCGAGTGGCACAGCCGCCTGCTTATCGACGCCAATGCAGGAGAGCCAGTGCGAGACGGTGGTCCAGCTATTCGCCGAGTTTCTCCACAAATACGCAGGACAGCTAGATAAGCTCAGGGGTAGCTGATGTCGGGCTCAGTTGCGCAGGCGATAGCGCGAGCGCTCAGGCGTCACGGTGTGGAAGTTGTTTTTGGGCAGAGTCTTCCCTCTGCTGTTATACTTGCTTGCGAGGATGTGGGTATCCGCCAGCTGTCGTACCGTCAGGAAAACATGGGTGGTGCCATGGCTGACGGGTATGCGCGGGTTTCGGGGAAGACCTCTATTGTGGCAGCGCAAAATGGTCCCGCAGCAGCATTGCTTGTAGCCCCGCTTTCGGAAGCGCTGAAGGCAAGTGTCGCGATCGTCGCTATCGTGCAAGATGTCGAGAGGCAGCAGGTCGATCGAAATGCGTTCCAAGAATTGGATCATCTCCAGCTGTTTTCGGGGTGTTCGAAGTGGGTCCGGCGCCTGCTCACGGCCGATCGCGCCGAGGACTATGTAGACATGGCCTTTGTGGCCGCAGGCAGCGGACGGCCTGGTCCTGCAGTGCTGCTGCTGCCCGCTGATCTTCTGCGAGAAAATGCCTTTTGCCCCTTGGTCGAACGCACATCAGGGCTCGGTCGTTGGCCGCTGGATAACCTGCGGCCTTCGGATGATGCCATCACAGATGCAGCTCAGCTGCTTGCCGCCGCACGGAGCCCCGTCGTGGTCGCTGGAGGAGGAGCAACGTCTGCGGCCGCCAGTGCGGCCCTGGCCCGGCTGCAGGAGAACACGCACCTCCCGGTCATCACCACCAATATGGGCAAGGGAGTCGTAGACGAAACACATACGCTATCTTGCGGCGTTCTTGGCTCGCTCAATGGTCCGCGCTCGCTGGGACATTATGCGCAGGCTTTGCTTGATGAGGCCGATGTTGTTTTGATGGTTGGGACGCGCACCAATCAGAATGGCACGGATGGCTGGCGCAACATCCCAAAGCTTGCCACTCTTGTCCAGATTGACATAGATCCACAGGAGATTGGCCGGAACTACGAAGCGCTGCGACTGACCGGAGAGGCTGCAAGCACCCTTGGTGCCTTGTGCGATTGCCTAGAGCAACTCGACCTAAGCAAGCGCCAGACGAAACGGCCCGGACTAGCTGACCGTATTGCCGGGTTCTGGCGGGCCTTCGACAAAAGTCGCGCGGCGTTGCTTTCCGGAGACGCACAGCCAATTCGCCCGGAAAGGGTAATGGCGGAATTGCAGAAGCTGCTCACCGCTGACACAATCGTGGTGGCAGATGCAAGCTACTCCTCGATGTGGGTTGTCGGCCAGCTCCGCAGCACGGCTGCAAGGCAGAGGTTCATCAGCCCACGTGGCTTGGCCGGGATTGGTTGGGGACTGCCGTTGGCCATCGGCGCAAAGATCGCCAGGCCAGACTCAAATGTCGTGGCTGTGGTTGGCGATGGCGGTTTCGCCCACAGCTGGGCGGAACTCGAGACACTTGTGCGCAGTCGGCTCGCTGTGACAGTCGTGGTTCTGAACAACGGCGTCCTGGCCTTTCAGAAGCACGCCGAGCAGGTGAAATTTGGTGCCTATACCTCGGCGTGCCATTTTGCACCGGTCGATCACGCGATGATCGCTGCCGCCTGTGGATGCAAGTCACTGAGAGTGGACCTACCCGCAGATATTCACGGCGCGTTGTCGAATGCAATGGCGAGCGATGATCCATGGCTGATCGAGATCATGTCCGATCCCGACTCCCATCCAGCGCTTTCGCTCTTCGGCAGCGCGCTTAAGGATTCTCGGCAGATGATGCCGCTGCCGGCATGACCGCAGACCGTTCAGAACTAACCGGGAGACACAAGATATGTCAGAGCACAAATCGTCGCGCTATAATTCGGAGGCGGTAATCATCATCGATGCAACTCAGCAAAGAAAAGGTGTAGATCTGGCAACAGCTGGAATCCCAAGAGTTTCTCTACGAAAGCTAGTTCGTTTAGAGTATGTCCTCGCCATGCAACGCGGAGCCCTTGTGTTCCGATAGAAAATGCTGTCCGCCGGGATGGTCAAGGAATTACCACCTTTGATCATCGCCGGTTCCTATGTTGCTCTCGCACAGAAAGCTGCCGGAGAAAGCTGTGGACAGACGCCGCGATCGCATCGGATTCTTGCTCCTGCATAGGCGTTGAGAGGCACGCCGCCGCCGGCGGCAACAGAATCCCGCTATGAGCAAGATGATGCGTCAGGGTAAGCAGCATAGCCACCTGATTTTCACCCAGATAACTCTCGCTGCATTTGAGAGGCTCTTCGGTCGAGCGGGTGGGGTGGGCCCGGCCCGGCTGGGCATCGGGTCAATAAGCACGGCCGCAAGCCGTTGCGCGTTCTTGCGGATCCGACGCCGAACCTCGTCAGGCTGATTGAATCGGAGCACAAGCGTTTCTGACAAAACGTTTTGCGGCATTCCCCTGTAAACGGGGGCAGCGCGAAGACTTTCATCCGACCCTCAGGCTGCAGGCGATCCTCCCTGACTCACTTCCGCCCAGTCTTAGGCGCGGCGAAAGGAACCTTCCAACTTGGCAATGGAGCTGCGCCCCGTGTAGGCGCGTGCTGCCTTGATGGCGAACATCACTGCCTCAGTACCGGAACTGACAAAGCGGACCCATCTCGACGCCGGCACCCGATCGCAAAGCAACTCCACAAGCTTGGCTTTGCATCTCGTGGGGACTGGCAAAACAAGTGCCACTTTTCAGCTGTTCGGACACAGCTTCGACCACAGGATGGAAGGCGTGGCCATGGATCAGCGCTGTGAAATTATTGTTGAGGTTCGATGAGCTTGTTTCCATCGACATCAAAGACATACGCGCCAAGCTCCCTTTTCATGTAGCAAGCAATCGGGTCACGCTCAATGGTGGCCCGGCTTACTCCGCCAGGCAGAACTTTTGCGGCACGTTCGAATGCGGCACTAGAGCCACTACCGACAGAGTTCGCTCCAAGCGAGGAGTGACGGCGGTCGTTCAGGTTTTGTCTTACCTTTTAGTTTTATCTTTGGCCCGCAGTGGATACGGGAGCTATGTGTCGTTTCCGACAAAGAGTGGAGGTCGCCGTGATAACCAAGGAATTGCTTCCTCCAGATCACGAGCGACGCGGACGAGGGTGGCCTCGTCGCCGAAGCGGCCGACAATCTGAACCCCAATGGGAAGACCCTCCGCGTTCGGGAACAGTGGCAGCGAGACCGACGGTTGCCCGGTGACGTTGAAGACGCCGAGGTACTGGTAGAGTGCAGCATCGGCGTCCATGAGTTGGTCAGCCGCCAGGTGCTCGTTGGTGGTGGAGTAAGTACCATGCAAAAGCGGTGCGCACGGCATCGTCGGTGTCACGAGAATATCGAAGTCTTTTGTGGCCTCTCCGACGTCCGCACGAATCTTGCGCGCTGCTTCGAATATTTTTGGTGCACAGGAGAGCGGTAGGCTTTTACCGATTCGATAAAGCTCAAGATTGACAGGCTCAATCGTCTGATCGTTGATCTCGCGTCCCAGGGCGTGAGCGGTTGCATCGAGCGATGCGAACGCCATGTGGAACATGCCTCCGACGACTTTGCGATAGTCGGCAGAGGCATATGGCGGGCGGATTTCCTCTACGACATGCCCCATTTCCTCCAGATACATGGCCGTTGTCTTGACGGCAGCTACGATTTCCGGTTCGACCTTTGCGTCTCCCCACGGCGATGTAGCCACGCCTAGGCGTAATTGACCGGCCGGTTCTTCCGCATACGGGCGTTGCGGCGGGGTGATTTCGAATGGATCCCCCGGATGGGGCCCGGACAGAACATCCAAGGCGGTCGCCATATCGCGGACGCTGCGGCAAAGCACGAAATTGCGGATTTTTCCACAGCCGGCGTCCTGCCTATTAGGGGCTCCGGAGATGCGACCGCGCGAAGGGTTCAAGCCCACAAGGCCGCAGTTCGCAGCAGGAATTCGGATAGATCCGCCGCCGTCGCCACCACTGGCGATTGGAACAATACCAGCGGCCACAGCTGCCGCCGAGCCGGAAGAAGAGCCGCCCGCCGTTCGCTCCAGGTTCCACGGATTTCGTGTGATTCCGCAAGCCAAAGATTCGCTTAACCCCGTTGTACCGAACCCAGGGAGGGTCGTGCGGCCTAGAATACGCAGGCCTCCAACCTTCGCACGCTCTATGAATACGCTCTCCACCGAGGCGCGCGATCCCGAGTGGAGTCGACTTCCATGTTCCAGAAGCCGGCCGGCCTCGCTCGGACCGCTGTCTTTGCGCAAGAAAGGTACCCCGCAAAACGGCCCCGTGTCCGAACCTGGCACGGACTCGGCGTCCTCATAGAAATCGACCACGGCATTGATCGCCGGGTTGACGCGGTCGTGCGCCTCGCGCGCGAGTCGAGCGAGTTCAAGGGGCGTGACTTCGCGTCTCCGCACCAGGTCTGCAAGCCCCGTGGCGTCATAACTAGAGCATAATCTGACCTGATGGAATCGCGAGGGGATTGAACGAAGCCGCTGACGCGGCATTTGGTGGGGGGTTTGCGGTTGAGGCTTCTGTTTTGAAGGATTGCGGCTGTTGAAGCGCAATCTTGAGAACAGGAGATGAGCGATGGCCGATTTGAGCCCTCTGCGCCGGCGCATGATCGAGGACGCCGCAATCTGTCGCCGGCAACGCAGCGATCCTACATCCACGCGGTGGCGAAGTTTTCCCGGTATTTCGGCCGCTCGCCGGAGCGGCTTAGTCTGGAGGACGTCCGGGCCTTCCAGGCGCATCTGGTGTCGACCGGGATATCATGGCCGGCGTTGAACAAGACAGTATGCGCGCTGCGGTTCTTCTATGGCGTGACGCTTGGCCATGCCGAGATCCCGGAGCGGATTGCCTATGCCCGCGCGCCGCGCACGCTGCCGGTGGTTCTGAGCGCCGACGAGGTTGTCCGCTTCCTGGAGGCGGTGCCGAGCCTGAGGACGCGCACAGCCTTGACCACGGCCTACGCCGCTGGCCTTCGTGCTTCGGAGGCTGTCGGCCTAAAGGTCGACAGTATCGACAGCGAACGCAGTGTCATCCGGGTCGAGCATGGCAAGGGCGGGAAAGACCGTTATGTCATGCTGTCGGTGCAGCTTCTGCGGATTCTGCGGGTCTATTGGCGGTTGGCAAAGCCGAAGGACTGGCTGTTCCCCGGTCGCGACGCAACCGCGCCGATCGATGTGCAGGTCCTCTATTCGGCCTGCCGCTCGGCGCGTGCCGCCGCCGGCATCGACAAGCGCGTGACGGTCCATACGCTTCGGCACAGCTTCGCCACGCATTTGCTGGAGAACGGCACCGATATCCGGATCATCCAAGTTCTGCTCGGCCACAACAATCTGTCGAGCACGGCGCGGTACACGAAGGTCTCGAACGGCCTCATGCGGCGGACGGAAAGCCCGCTCGACCGGCTGCGGCTGGAGGTCGTGCCACCCGGCTGAGCTCGCCTCGCCATGTCGGCGAGACTGGAGGTGGCGGATATCTTTCGCCGCCACGCAGAGGCGTATCGGCAGGTCCATGACGGCCATCTCGGGCGCGTCGAGCGGCGGGTGATGAGCGCGATCGAGCTTTGCCGGACGGCCGAACTCGGTGGCCATGTCCAGGGATGCCGATCCTGCGGGGCGATCAGCATCGCCTACAACTCCTGCCGCAACCGGCATTGCCCGAAGTGCCAGGGACAGGCCTGTCGCGAATGGCTTGCCGCGCGACAGAACGAGCTTCTGCCGGCTGCCTACTGCCACGTCGTCTTCACGCTGCCGGCGCAGGTCGCGGCGATCGCCTTCCAGAACAAGGCAGCGCTCTACGCCATCCTGTTCAAGACTGCGGCCGAGACGCTGCGAGTGATTGCCGCCGATCCAAAACATCTCGGCGCAGAGATCGGGCACATCGCGGTGCTGCACAGCTGGGGCCAGAGCCTGCACTATCATCCCCACATCCATTGCATCGTGCCGGGCGGCGGGATCTCCCTCAATGGAAAGCGTTGGGTCGCCTGCCGGCCAGGATTCTTCCTGCCGGTGCGCGTCCTGTCGCGCCTGTTTCGCCGGCTCTTTCTGCAGGAATTGCGAGCAGCTTATGACGCCGGCAAGCTGAGCTTCTTCGGCGATCTCGCCCACCTGGCGGCGCCGGCTGCGTTTAACTGCAAGCTCGCCGAGGTTCGTCGCCTCGAATGGGTCGTCTACGCCAAGCCGCCATTCGGCGGGCCAGACCAGGTGCTGGCCTATCTCGGCCGCTATACCCACCGCTTGCAATCGCCAACTCTCGCCTTATCAGCATGGCTGACGGCAAGGTCGCGTTCCGCTGGAGGGATTATCGCCAACGCGGCAAGTCGAAGGTCATGACGCTCGATGCGCACGAGTTCATCCGACGCTTTCTGCTGCACACCCTGCCGGATGGCTTCCATCGTATCCGCCACTACGGCTTCCTCGCCAACGGCCATCGTGCCGCATAGCTCGAATTGTGTCGCAGGTTGCTGGACGCTCCGTTGCAGAAGGATGCTGCACCTGGAGACGAAGCCGCCGTCGCCAGCGCCCTCTCGACAAATCACCGCTGCCTCTGTTGCGGTGGCCAGATGGTCACACTGGGCATCTGGCGGTGCGGACAAGCGCCTCCTCGCCCCTTCTGGAACGACACGTCATGATCGCGCCCAACGCGTCCAGGTCACTGCGTACAGCATCGGCCGCAATGCGCGCCGGCATGCGGGGTTTTGACCCGCCTCATGCAGGTGGACACTGCCGGCCTGATGACGGCCAGCGTTGCGATGACGCTGAGCCCAACCAACGCCAAAACTTCCTTGCCTATACGGTTGTGACCCGCCACCATCCCATCCGGGGGGACCTTCGAGAACTCATCCGTGACGATCCCGACTGCCCCTCCAGGCTACAATCCCCATAGCGCCAGATCGCCCCGCGGCTTCGCTCAATCCGGCTTGCAATGAGGTCCGCTGCCGAGCCCGCATGCCCACGGACCTCACAGAAGCCTCCAGATTCCCATCGGCGAGAATATCTGATTCATCATGTCGGCTGGGTATGGAGGCCAGCAGGCATGGTTAGAGCCATGTCGGAGGATTTGCGTTCGCGAGTGATCGCAGCGGTTGAGAGTGGCCTGTCGCGGCGGGCTGCGGCGGATCGTTTCGGTGTTGCCG
>NZ_JAMYRV010000074.1:0-15878 GCF_040321555.1 Mesorhizobium sp. M0317
ATCAACAAGCGATTCGTGTGTCATCGCAGTGTAGAATCACACCCGATTCCGCAGGGCAATACCTATCTTAGCGCCTATGCCCTTGTGGGGAGGTCGGACCGCAGGTCCGGGTGGGGGTGCTAGCGCTGACAGTGGGGGATGTGGATTTCCTCTTCCCTCACGAAAGTCTGGGAGAGGAACCCAAGACGGCGGAGGTCCGCGCAGACCCCCACCCCGATCCGCTTTGCGGATCGACCCTCCCCACAAGGGGGAGGGTAAAGTGCCCTCACCCGGCCATGGCCAGCGGCACTGCGCTCTTGTTGGGGATCTGGATGTCGATCTCCAGCGTCGACATGGTCTCGCCGCGGTCCATCGAGACTTGCAGATAATCCTGGTCGATCTGCACATGCTTGGCGATCACCGCCATGATCTCTTCGCGCAGGATGGAGACGAGATCGGGCTGGCTGCGGTTGCGGCGCTCATAGGCGAGAAGCACTTGCAGCCGTTCGCGCGCCACCGGCGCGCTGGTGCGCCGCTTGAAGATGTCGAGCAGGTTCATGCCGCCCTCCTTCCCAAAAGACGATCCAGGAAGCCCTTGCGCTCGAAGGGCACGATGACCGGCAGCTGTTCGCCCTCGAGCCGCTTGGCCGCGTCGATGTAAGCCTTGGCAGCGGCGTTCAGCGGCTCCGACAGCGTCACCGGCGAACCGAGGTTGGAGGCGCGCAGCACATCCTGGCTCTCGGGGATAATGCCGAGCAGCGGCACCGACAGGATCTCCAGCACATCGTCGATGGACAGCATTTCACCGCGCGCGGCGCGTCCCGCATCGTAGCGCGTGACCAGCACGTGCTTGGCGATCTGCTCGCCCTCCTCGGCGCGCAAGGTGCGGGAATCGAGCAGGCCGATGATGCGGTCGGAATCGCGCACCGACGACACTTCAGGATTGGTGACGATGACCGCCTCGTCGGCAAAGCGCATGGCGAGCTGCGCGCCGCGCTCGATGCCGGCCGGGCTGTCGCAGAAGACATAATCGAAGACCGAGCGCAGCTTGCCGATGACCTCGGCCACGCCCTCCTCGGTCAGCGCATCCTTGTCGCGCGTCTGCGAGGCCGGCAGCAGGAACAGCGTCTCGACCCGCTTGTCGCGGATCAGCGCCTGCGACAGCTTTGCCGAGCCCTGGATGACGTTGACGAGATCGAACACCACGCGCCGTTCGGCGCCCATGATCAAATCGAGGTTGCGCAGGCCGACATCGAAATCGACCAGCGCCACCTTCTTGCCGGTCTTGGCGACCGCCGCCCCCAGAGCCGCGGTAGAGGTCGTCTTGCCGACGCCCCCCTTGCCCGAGGTGACCACCACTACCTTGCCCATCAATAAAGCCTCCGTTGTTGTTCGTTATGTCGTTGTCGGGCGAGACGCATTAGCTGAAAGGGGCGATGCGCAGCATGCCGTTGTCGAGAAATGCCTGCACAGGCTTGCCCCGGACTGACGGGTCCATCTCCTCGGCCGTGCAATACCAGCCATCGACCGAGAGAAGCTCGGCCTCGTTCCTGCGGCAGAAGACACGCGCGGCGGTATTGCCCTGCGCCCCTGCCGACGCGCGGCCGCGCAGCGTGCCATAGACGTGGATCGAGCCGGTGGCGACGATCTCGGAGCCGGACGCGACGGAGCCCAGCACGATGACATCGCCATGCGGGTGGAAGATCAGCTGCCCTGAACGGATCGGCGAGCGGATCATCAGCGTGCTGGCGTCGGGTGCGGCGATTTTGGCGTCTTTCGGCTGTGCCTTGGCATCGCTCGCCGGTTTCAAATCGCCCGCCTTCAAATCGCCGGCCTCTGCCTTGATGTCACCGGCCGCCTTTATGTCGCTTCCTGCAGTGGCGTCCTCCGCCCTGCCCGCCTTGCGGCTGGGCTGCAGCAGACCGTCGGTGGTCGCCTCCTTGGCGCCGACCAGCACCGGCGGCAGGTGCGCGCCAAGCTCGGCGCCGCCGTCGAGTTCGATGGCATAGATGCGGATGCCGCGCTGGCCGAGCAAATCGACCAACGCTTCGATGGCGACGACATCCGGCTTCAGCACGTTCAGGTCAAGCACCACCGGGCGCCCGGCAAAATAGCCCGGCGAGTTGCCGACCCAGCGATCCAAGCTCTCCAGCCAAACATCCAAAGGCGCCTCCGGCGTCAACGTGAAAGCGACGAAGGAGCGGGCGCGAAAGCGAATGGACTTGGCCTCGAGGGGAGCGGCAAAGGTCACGGCGGGCGATTCCTTACTGAGAGGTAAACGCTAGCCGTGGTATGGTTAATGAAAGGTTAATGAACTGAATAACCGCATGGCAGATCGGACGCCAATTGGCGACACAGACCGCGACATTCACGAAACTAAGCGCGATTGCTAAGGAACAACGCTGGCGTTGCAAGGGCTATCTAAAGTATCACCACTGGGTGAAATCTGGGGCTTGGCGAGATGAAGTTCTTTCGTGTGGCGTTGGCGGCAATCACCGCCGCGGCAATCTACCTGCCGTCCGCGGCAAGCGGCGGCGAGATCGCTTGCGCAACCACCTACGCCGGCCGGCGAATCACCCTCGTTGTCCCCAACGCTGCCGGCGGCGGCTATGATACCTATGCCCGTGCATTTGCGCCGGCCCTTGCCAGCACGACCGAGCTCGATGTCAGGGTCGTGAATATGCCCGCGGCAGGCGGATTTGCGGCGCTAAAGCGTGTAACCAATGCGCCATCCGACGAACTGGTCCTTATGATTGAAAGCGTCTCCGACATAATTTCGCAAGGTGACATTCCGGCTGGCGTCGACAACTGGATGAATCGGCTAAATCCGATAGGACTGATTCACATCGATCCCGAAGCGTGGATCGTTCGGAACGATGTCGATTTGCAAAGCGCCAAACATCTGGTCGCGTCGGTTTCATCGCTTGAAGCCGGCATCCTGCCGATAGTGCTCACCGCGCACCTCCTCGATATCAAGGTCGACGTGGTCTCGGGCTATGAAGGCAGCGGCGCACTCATGTCCGCGCTCCTGCGTGGCGAAGGCGATATGACATCCAATTCATTGACGACAGGCTTGCGCTCGACCGCCGCAGGCGAAGCCAAAGTCGGTCTGGTTCTCACGGAGGGACCTGACCCGAACGCGCCAGGCGTGGCTTTCCTGGCGGGTGAAGGAGGGTTGGTGTGGCAGCGCAGCCAAGGCCTTTCCAAGGAGAAGCAGGAAGAACGATTGCGGTTGGCCATCGCCGTCGCGAAAGCTTCGGCGACAGCGCGGGGATTTTTTGCCCCTGCCGACATGGAGCAGAAATCGCTAGGTTGTCTTCGTGACGCCGTCTCCGCCGCGGTCAAGAGCGATGGGTTCAAGGTGGCGCTTGAAGCTCAGAAACGTCCAATCGAGCCGCGCGACGCTGACCAGACCGTAATCGTGATCAACGATATGCTCAGTGCCTTCCATGAGGCGGAAGCGTATCTGAAAAAACACCCGGAACTCGAGCGGGATGCGCGAGCAACGCGCTGATGACCGGATATTGGGCTGCCCTCGGCACTGGACTGGGCAATGTATTCTCCTGGCCGAACATACTGATCCCGGTGCTTGGCACCTTGGTTGCCATGGCTACGTCCTTTCTTCCAGGGATTGGCGGCGCCAGCCTTGCAACCCTTCTGCTGGTCGCAACCGTGCATTGGGATCCGGTATCGGTGTTGTTGCTGTTTGGCGCCCTTACCGGCGGCGCGACCTTCATGGGATCTATAACGGCTATCCTCTTCAACATACCGGGCAATGCGCCAAGCGCGGCAACCCTGCTCGACGGCCATCCGATGTCCAGGGCCGGCCTGCCTCGCACCGCGATAGCCGCCGCGGCAACGGCCTCGGCCGTCGGATCGTTTTTTGGCGTCCTCGTCCTCATAGCGCTCATGCCGATCATTCGGCCGTTCATCCTGCAATTCGGACCGTTTGAATACGTGCTGCTCGGCGTGTGGGGCCTGTCGACGATCATTGCGGTTCCAAGCGCGTCCCGTCTGAAAGCGCTGGCGATGGCGCTGCTGGGGCTTTTGGTCGGTCTTGTCGGAACTGATCCGACCTATGGCCAACCACGCTGGACGTTTGGGAGCATCGCTCTCTTCGACGGCGTCGACATGGTCGCGCTGCTGCTTGGCTTTTTCACCGTTTCTGAAATCATCTCGTGGCGAAAAAGATTGCAGCTTGAAAAAGCGGCTGGCCTGGAAAACGCGAACGACTCGATCTGGACCGGTATGCTTGCTGTCTTTCGTCATTGGGGACTAACAATGCGATCGTCGGCCATCGGCGTGTTGGTCGGCATCATTCCAGGTGTTGGAGGAACGGTCGCCAGCTTCGTTGCCTACGGGCAGGCGATCCAGACAACCCCCAAGGACCAGCGCTCAAGGTTCGGATCTGGTGACATCAGGGGCATCATTGCGCCGGAAGCGGCCGTCGATTCGAAGGACGGAGGCTCGCTTCTGCCGACCGTTGCCTTCGGCCTTCCCGGCAGCGAGGGCGGCTTGATCCTGCTGACAGTCCTGACGGTACACGGCATCGTTCCGGGCATACCGATGCTGACGACCGGCTTGCCCCTGACGTTCACGTTGATTACCGCGCTGCTGCTGTCGAACCTGCTGACGTCCGCAGTGGGATTGGCGTTGACACCATATTTTGCGCGCCTGACTGCTCTCAGGATCGACCGCATCGCGCTCCCGATCATTGTCGTCAGCTTCGTGACGATCGTGCAGCTAAACGGGCTGCTGATCGATCTGTACGTAGCCGTCGCTTTCGGGCTGGCCGGCTACATGCTGAAGCGCCTCGACTGGCCGCAAATTCCTTTTGTCATATCATTCGTCCTGGGCGGCTTCATCGAGCGAAACCTGGCGCTCAGTGTGGAGTTGGCCCGTGTCGGCAGGCTGAACCCTCTACAACGGCCGGCGTCGTTGACGATCATGGTCATAATCGCGCTTTCCCTCGCATGGATCGTGCGCGGTGGTGTTTTGCCGCCGCGACGTGTCAAGCCAAAGCGTGCCGATGCCGCAGTCGCATGGCTGTTGACCGGTGGATGCGCTGTGCTGGCAGCGATATCGCTCCAAGGGCAGCCAGGCTATTCGATCTTCGCGCAGGCCGTGGCCTGGTGTTGTCTGTTTGCGATGCTCGCGGTCGCCCTTGTGCAAACGATCTCGCTTGTTGGCCACGAGAAACAGGGAGGCGGACTGACCCATACGATCCCGGAAAGCCATCGTGTGCCGTTGATGATGATGCTCCTGTTGCCGGCCGCTGTCTGGCTGGCGGGCCTCCCGGCGGCGCTATCCCTGTTTACCCTGATATGGATTGCAGCCGGTCAGAAGCTGACCTTGAAGTCGGCGGCACTGGCATCTTGCACCTCGGTTGCGGTCGCAGTGGCGACCTGGTTTTATCTCGATCGGATAGCCGCTATCGACCTTCCCGCTTCTGCGATGTCGCACTTATTCTAGTGGTCGGGCTACATCCTGACGGCGACGATTTCGTATCTAGGAATTGTCTGGACGCTGTCGGCAGCGGCAAGCGGGGAAACGCTTTTCCCGGTATGATGCTGCTCCGAGCCGACAATCGTCAGGTTGGATTGCTTCAGCATATCCGCAAGGTCTGAATATGTAGTGCGATCTTCATGTAGCGGTTCATCCCAGAGCGCTTCGACGGCCGTCTTCAGCTCCGCCACGGCAGCGGCAGGAAAATGCGCCGCGACGGCGGCCTTCTCGATGGTCGAAAGCCTTCGGCCGATTTCAGCACTGCTGCGAGGCCCCCTCGGCTGGTCTTTTTCCGATAGCAACCTCTGGGAGAGAAGCAGGCGTCCGCCAGGCTTGAGATTACGTGCCCAACTGTCGACCACCTGCTGGCGTGCGCTGCGGTCGAAGAAATTAAGAACGCTATGCGCGACAACTGCCTGCACCGGCGCACAGTCGCAACCGCGAATGTCGGCGCGGTGGGTCTCGAGCGCAAAACCGGCGGAGCGGGCAAACAGCCTGTTCTGTTCGACCGTCGTTTCACAGCGATCGATCAGCACAAATTCGGGCTCGATGCCGACCGGCCTCGTTTGGCCCAGAACCATTGCCGCCAGGCCGGTGTCGGCCGCGCCCGACAGGAGAATCCGACAGCGTCCCTCCTGGGCCACGGCAGCCAATTCACGTCCAAAGAACCCCCCGCCGGCCGGCTTGGCACCTTTCGATTCCAGCAGGCGGATCATGCTCCACGTGCGATGGTAGGGCCTGCACCCATGGCTCGGGTCACACAGCACCTCAGCCCAATCAAACGAAAAACGGGCAAGTTGCGTGAGTGGTTCGTCGGTGTGGATCGAGATCCGTTGCCCTGCCGGTGGGCTTTCTCGCGGGCCGTTCATTGCGAATGCATCTTCCTTCGCCGGGCCATTCTTGTTCTCCAAAGCCATCTCACTGGCCATATCCAGCGGCCCGACTGAATGAATTGGTAAGATCTGGCTGAAGGCAGGAAGTCGATTCTCCCGGTGCCGGAACTGTCGATGGCCGCGAATGCAACTTTCAACGCTGCGATGATGTGGCCACGTCGTTCCTCACGGGCGGCTGCGCCACCTTTGAACTTCGGAAAAGTCGGATTGGGGTTGACCTCGAATATCACCAGTGCGCCGTCACGCAACGTGTAGTCCACGCGGCCGAACTGGATATGGCCCGTATTGCAGGCGCGAAGCAGGTCCTCAGCGTGCGGATTGTCCTTTACGAAGGCGAGTTCCTCGCGCACGAAATCCGGGTCGGTGCTGCTTGCCGATGACTTAACGTTCCAGTCCATGGACCTAAGTACGTGCTGGGACACAATAGCGTTCCCAATGCGGAATGCGCCATACTTTCGATAGTAGCCGTTCGAATCGCGATCGGCTTCGAAGGAGACGGCGATGCGCCGCTTCATCGGCTTGGCGTTGCCCTGGAGCACGGCGATCGCCTCTTCAAGTTGGCGTGGGTTTTCCAGAAGCTTCGTTTCCGGCCCCCAAAAGCCATCTTCCATCCGGATAAAAACAGGGTAGCGGGTTGGTCGCTCATCCTGCTCCAGACGCGATACTTCGACCGGGTTGATTCCTCTAATATGAAGCCGGCGGAGCAGGGCGAACCGCTCCAGGACAGTCGCTGGATGGTTTAGAATTCGAGCATCAGGGTCGGCGCGCTTTGCGGCTTCGGCAATATCCGCCGCCGCCATCATTTCCATGCCGTTCAGATACTCAAAATCCGTAAAAACCAAGGTACCCGCGGGAAAGTTCAGTCGGCGGAAGACTGACTGATAGGTTTCCATGCGCAAAAGCGGCAACAAGTGCCCTGCCGACGAAATCAGCCGCCGCATCGGCGTCTGATTCAACTCGTGCACCAACACTGTGATCATCGTTGCTCGCCACCCCGTCTCGACGTCGTATAGAGAAAGTGGCGAGAGTGTCTACAGGCACGCTGGTGCCGCGAAGTGGTTGGCACTTCGTATCGCGGCATCTGGGCTGCTTCGCCGGCGTCGGCACCGTCCGCTTACGGATGTTGTGATGGCCAGCACGGATCAATTTGGGCGCAAAGCTGTCAGAAATGACGGCCTCTGTCGCGACTGCCAAAGTGATAAGTGTCAACAAGACACTCTGAAAGATCGTCCTAGCCCTCCGATCAGGACGTCGCCCGCCTCTTTCCCTCAATCCCCCGCGCCGCCTGCTCAACCGCCGCCCTGTCCGCGCCCAGCCTGTCGATCAGCTCCTGTGCCTCGTCGCCCGATATGCCGGTGCGCACGGCGAGTTCCTCGACGGTCAGCACGTCGGTGCTGGCGATCTCGCGCGGCAGGGCGTCGTCGGCGGTCAGCGGCAGAGCGGCTTCGCGGTCGATTTCGGCCTCGGCCCGGTGCCAGTGGTGCTCGGGGTCGCCAGTGCCTTCGCGCTCCCAGATCTGGTAGGCGCGCTGCTGTATCTTATGATGGCGGTCGTCTTCCATGGTGGTTCCTCCCCTGGGCTTTGAGGACGATCCGAACGACCCCAGAAATCGCGCGGTCGCAATCGTTCGCGGCGCCCTTCGCGCTGGCTATTCGCATTGCCGTCTCGGCCCGCCGGAATATGGCTGGTAGCTGTTGTCTTCCGGACGGTAGGAGCGATAGCGGCTGAAGCAGGAGGCGACATGGTCCGGTTCGCCGCCGGCAGCCGCGTAGGCGCCCGCGCCCTCGACATAGCTTGCCTCTCGCGGCGCGACGCGGTCGGCGGCGAGATAGGGCGATACGCAGGTGCGCTGCTGTCCGCTATAGGACATGTAGCTGTTGTCGTCGGGATCGTAGGAGCGGTAGCGGCTGGCGCACCAGGCGAGATGCGGCGGCGGCAGTTCGGTCCGCGCGATGGCGCCGGTGACTGTGGGATCGGGCTGCTGCCTGGCCGGGTCCTGGGCTGGCTCCCTGGCGGCGATGTCGGCATGCGCGGACTGCTCGGGCGGCAGACGTTCGAAGTCCTGCGCCGTCTTGTCCACCGGCCGCGCTTCCCGGGTCCACAGTTCCGCCACGACTGACGGTGGGCCTTGCCTCCCGCACAGGCTTGGCGGCAAGCAGCCAGGCTGCGAAAACCAGCCCGCTGCCGAACACCGCAAGGGTCAGCACGAAGCCGCCGACCAGTCCCAAAATCGCTTTCACTCGACACTCCTTGTGTCCCTGCCAATAAAATGCGGGACATCACGGCTTGTTCCAGAAAAGCAGGCGCGAGGGACCTAAGTCTGACCGACCCACAACCGGCAGCTCGCCGAGAACCGGGTGCGGCGCGATTTTTTTCGACGGTGAAAATCAAGGGAGCGGTCGAGCCATTGGGCCAGATCACGTCCCGGCTATTCCGCCGCCTCGGCATAATCCACGGGCACATAGTTGAGGATCGGCCCAAGCCAGCGCTCGGCATCGGCCAGCGGCATGGCTTTGCGGCGGGCATAGTCCTCGACCTGGTCGCGCTCGACTTTGGCGACGCCGAAATAATAGCTTTCGGGATGGGCGAGATAGATGCCGGACACAGACGAGCCCGGCCACATCGCATAGCTCTCGGTCAGGCCGACGCCGGCATTGCGCTCGCCGTCGAGCAGCCGGAACAAGGTCGCCTTCTCGGTATGATCGGGCTGCGCGGGATAGCCGGGCGCGGGGCGGATGCCGCGATAGGGCTCGCCGATCAGTTCATCCGGCGCCAGCGTCTCGTCGGCGGCGTAACCCCAGAATTCCTTGCGCACCTTCTCGTGCATGCGCTCGGCGAAAGCTTCGGCGAAACGATCGGCCAGCGCCTTGACCATGATCGAGGAATAATCGTCATTGGCGCGCTCGAAGCGCTCTGATATCGCCACCTCCTCGATCCCCGCGGTGACGATGAAGCCGCCGATATAGTCCGGCTTGCCGCTGTCGGCCGGCGCGACGAAATCCGACAGCGCGACATTGGCCTTGCCGTCGCGCTTGGTCAGTTGCTGGCGCAGCGTGAAAAAGGTTGCCAGTTCCTGCGAGCGTGCCTCATCCGTGAACAGCCTGATGTCGTCGCCGACGGCGTTCGCCGGCCAGAAGCCGATGACGGCGCGCGGCGCGAACCATTTTTCCGCGATGATCTTTTTCAGCATCGCCTGCGCATCCTCGAAAAGCTGGCGTGCCGCCGGTCCCTGCTTCTCGTCGTCGAGGATCTTGGGGTAACGCCCTTTCAACTCCCAGGTCTGGAAGAACGGCGTCCAGTCGATGTAGCGCGAGAGCTCCGTCAGGTCCCAGTTGCCGAAAACCTTGACGCCGGTGAAGGACGGCTTCGGCGGCTCATAGGTCGACCAGTCGACCTTGTGCGCATTGGCCCTGGCCTTGGCCAGCGGCAGCCGCTGCTTGTCGGCCTCGGAGCGGGCATGCGCGTCGGCGACCTTTTTGTACTCGGCCCGCAATGTGTCGACGTAGCCGCCCTTGGTCTCGTTCGACAGCAAGGATGACACGACGCCGACGGCGCGGCTGGCGTCATTGACATAGACCGTCTGTCCCTTGGAATAGCGCGGGTGGATCTTCACCGCCGTGTGCACGCGGCTGGTCGTGGCGCCGCCGATCAGCAGCGGAATGTCAAACCCTTCACGCTCCATCTCGGCGGCCATGTGCACCATCTCGTCCAGCGACGGGGTGATCAGGCCGGACAGGCCGATGATGTCGACATTTTGCTCGCGAGCCGTCTGCAGGATCTTCGCCGCCGGCACCATGACGCCGAGATCGATGATCTCGTAATTGTTGCAGGCCAGAACGACGCCGACGATGTTCTTGCCGATGTCGTGGACATCGCCCTTTACAGTCGCCATCAGGATTTTGCCGGCTGTCTGGCGCTCGCCATTGTCGATGCCATTGGCGGCGTTGGCCAGTTTTTCGGCCTTCATGTGCGGCAGCAATCCGGCCACCGCCTGCTTCATCACGCGCGCCGACTTCACCACTTGCGGCAGAAACATCTTTCCAGCGCCGAACAGATCGCCGACGACATTCATGCCGGCCATCAGCGGGCCTTCGATGACATGCAGAGGCCGCTCGGCCGCAAGCCGCGCCTCTTCGGTGTCGGCGTCGATGAATTCGGTGATGCCGTTGACCAGCGCATGGGAAATCCGCTGCTCGACTGTCCAGTCGCGCCAGGCGAGATCGCGCTCCCTGGCTTCCTTGCCGGCCGTGCCCTTGAAACGCTCGGCGATCTCCAGCATGCGTTCGGTGGCGGTGCCGCCGGCCCTGGGCGCGCGGTTGAGCACGACGTCCTCGCACGCTTCGCGCAGCCCCGGCTCGATCGTGTCGTAGACGGCGAGCTGGCCGGCATTGACGATGCCCATATCCATGCCGCGCTGGATGGCATGGTAGAGGAACACGGCGTGCATCGCCTCGCGCACCGGCTCGTTGCCGCGGAAGGAGAAGGACAGGTTCGAGACGCCGCCCGAGATATGCACATGCGGCAGCGTGGCGGTGATCTCGCCGGTGGCCTCGATGAAGTCGACGCCGTAATTGTCGTGCTCCTCGATGCCGGTGGCGACCGCGAAGACGTTGGGGTCGAAGACGATGTCTTCGGGCGGGAAACCGGCCTGTTCGGTGAGCAGCTTGTAGGCGCGGGTGCAGATCTCGACTTTGCGCGCCTTGGTGTCGGCCTGGCCGGCCTCGTCGAAGGCCATGACGACCACCGCCGCGCCATAGGCGCGCACCAGCTTCGCATGATGCAGAAAGGCTTCCTCGCCTTCCTTCATCGAGATAGAGTTGACCAGTGGCTTGCCCTGCACGCATTTCAGCCCGGCCTCGATGATCTCCCATTTCGAGGAGTCGACCATCACCGGAACACGGGCGATGTCGGGTTCGGCGGCGATCAAATTGAGGTACTCGACCATCGCCTTTTTCGAATCGATCAGGCCTTCATCCATGTTGATGTCGATGATCTGTGCGCCATTGGCGACCTGGTCGCGCGCCACGTCGAGCGCCGGGACATAGTCGCCCGCCGTGATCAGCTTTCGGAACTTGGCCGAGCCGGTGACGTTGGTGCGTTCGCCGACATTGACGAAGGGAATCTCGTCGGTCAGCGTGAACGGCTCCAGCCCGGACAGGCGCATCTTGCGCTCGATCTCGGGGATGGCGCGTGGCGGATATTTCTTGACAGCCTCGGCGATGGCGCGGATGTGGTCCGGCGTCGAGCCACAGCAGCCGCCGACGACGTTGACGAGCCCTTCCCGCGCAAAATCCTCGATCTGCGCGGCCATGAAGTCCGGGCTCTCGTCATAGCGGCCGAATTCATTGGGCAGGCCGGCATTCGGATAGGCGCAGACGAAGGTGTCGGCGGCGCCTGAAATTTCGGCCAGATGCGCGCGCATCGCATTTGCGCCGAGCGCGCAGTTGAGGCCGATGGTGAAGGGGTTGGCATGGCGCACCGAATGCCAGAAGGCGGTCGGCGTCTGGCCCGACAGCGTGCGGCCGGAGAGATCGGTGATGGTGCCGGAAATCATCACCGGCAGGCGCACGCCCTTTTCGATGAATATCTCGTTGCAGGCGAAGATCGCCGCCTTGGCGTTCAGCGTATCGAAGATGGTTTCAATGAGAATGATGTCGGCGCCGCCGTCGATCAGGCCGCGCAGCTGCTCGCCATAGGCCAGGCGCAGATCGTCGAAGGTGACGGCGCGGTAGCCTGGATTGTTGACGTCGGGCGACATCGAGGCGGTGCGGTTGGTCGGCCCGAGCGCGCCGGCGACGAAGCGCCGCTTGCCGTCTTCCTGCTGTGCCCTCGCCGCTGCCCGACGCACCAGTCGCGCGCCGTCCCGGTTCAGCGCGTAGACGGCATCCTCCATGCCGTAGTCCGTTTGGGCGATCGAGGTCGAGGAGAAGGTGTTGGTCTCGAGGATATCGGCGCCAGAGATGGCGTATTGATAATGTATTTCCTCGATCGCCTTCGGCTGCGTCAGGATCAAGAGGTCGTTGTTGCCCTGCTGGTGGCAGGCGCAGCCCGCGAAAGCCTCGCCGCGGAAATGCTCTTCGTCGAAGCCGAGACCCTGGATCTGCGTGCCCATGGCGCCGTCGAGGATGAGGATGCGCTCGCGTGCCGCTGCCGTCAGCGCCGCAAGCACTTCGGACCCATCGGGCTTTGCCGCGACGGGGCCGAACAATGCGTCCAGCGATGCAGAATTCTGCGACATTTTTTATCCTTGAGGCGACAACCATCACATAAGGATATCTTTATGTCAACATACGGAATGCAGGCGAACGCGTAGTGGCGAGAGTTTGGTGCGATGGTCATCCCGATCGACAATGTGACGGCGGCGGTCATCGTCGCCGCTGCGCCGTGCCTACACCACCACGTCCCGATATACCCTCACCTCGCCATCCTGGCCGCGGATGCGCCAATCCTGCCCGTCCCGTCCCTCGACATGGCATGGCCCGAGCGGCACCTTGCCGCCGCCTTCCGGCAGGTCCAGCACATAGACCGGATTGCAGATGCCCGACAGGCGGGCGCGCAGCGCGCCGGCCAGCGCCTGTCCCTGCGCAATCGTGGTGCGCCTGTGCGCCATGCCGCGCGCGAGGTCGCCATGGTGCAGGTAATAGGGTTTGACCCCGAGCCGGTACATCAGTTCGCGGCAGAGTTCCTCCAGCACCTCGACCGTGTCGTTGACGCCCTTGAGCAGGACACTCTGGTTGAGCAGCACGAAGCCTGCCTGGCGCATGACGCGGCAGGCCAATTCGGTGGCCGGCGTGATCTCCCGCGCATGGTTGAAATGGGTGACGATTGTGACCATCAGCCGGCCCCGCAAGGCGCCAACCAGCCCCGGCGTGATGCGCGCGGGCAGCACGACAGGCACGCGTGTGTGGATGCGCAGCAGCCTGACATGCGCGATCGTCTCGATGCGGGCGCGGATTTCGGCCAGCGCCTTGTCCGGCAGCGACAGCGGATCGCCGCCGGTCAGGATCACTTCGCGGATTTCGGTATGGGCTTCGATATAGGCAAAGGCGTCTTCGAGCGCCTCGCGCGTGTAGCCGCGGCCGATCGAGGTCAGAGACTCCTTGCGGAAGCAGAAGCGGCAATAGACCGCGCATTGGTAGGTCGCAAACAACAGCACGCGGTCGGCGTGGCGGTGCGTCAGTCGCGGCACCGGACTGAAGGCATGGTCGGCGATCGGATCGTCGAGCTCGCCTTCCGTTTCGGTCAGCTCATCCGGCGATGGAATGATTTGCGCGCGGATCGGATCGGCGGGATCGTTCCAGTCGATCAGGTCGAGATAGGTTTTGGGGGCACGCACCTTGTGGCGCGTAGCCGCCTCCTGCGCCGCCGCGCGCTCGGCGGGTGACAGCGGCAGCGAGGCGAGATCGCGGACGTGGCGCACGCCCGCGCGGATGTCGTTTTGCCAGGCGATGTCAGCATCGCGTCCTTCGTCGGCGATGGCCGCGTCATCGAAAGTTGAGTCTGGGATCATTGGGGCCTCGAGGCAATTCTGGCGGTGCTATCGGCCGGATGGACGGTTCGGTCAACAGCAGTGGCTCGGCGCGGATTGTCGCTGCGCTGCGATCCTTCGCATTCCCCGACTATCGCCGTAATCGACCAGCGCAGCAATTTCAGGCAATCTGACCGATAAGGCGCTCCAAGGGGAGATGGGCGCCGCCTAGGGAGGACTGCGATGAGCAAAATGCCGCGCTATGAGGATGCCGTTCAGCGCTTTCGCATCGAAGATGAGATCGCGCGGTTGTATGGCAACCCTGGAACCGGCATCAATGCCTATGTCGAATGCTGCGGCCGCTACACCGGAGAAGACCGGCTGGCGCTGCGCGCGATCTCGGCCGGCGGCGAGCTTCGCGAATTCAGCTTCGACGATCTCGCCGACATGTCGGGGCGCGCCGCCAATGTGCTCAAGGCCGCCGGCGTCGGTGCCGGCGATGTCGTCGCCGGCATGCTGCCGCGCGTCCCCGAACTGGTGGCGCTGATCCTCGGGACATGGCGCATCGGGGCGGTCTACCAGCCGCTGTTCACCGCCTTCGGCCCGAAGGCCATCGAGCACCGTCTCGGCTATAGCGGCGCCAGGATCGTGGTCACCAACCCGGCCAATCGCGGCAAGCTCGACGAGGTCGAGACATCAGCGCAAATCGCCACCATCCTTGGCAATGGCGATGTGCTGCCTGCAGGCGACATCGATTTCCGCGCCGCGCTTGGCACCGCCTCGCCCGACTGCCAGCCGGTGATGCGCAAGGGCGACGATTTGTTCATGATGATGTCGACGTCGGGAACGACCGGCCTGCCCAAGGGCGTCCCGGTGCCGCTTCGCGCCCTGCTCGCCTTCGGCGCCTATATGCGCGACGCGATCGGCTTGCTGCCCGACGACATCTTCTGGAACATCGCGGACCCCGGCTGGGCCTACGGCCTCTATTACGCCATCACCGGCCCGTTGCAGCTCGGCATCGCCACGACCTTCCATGAAGGCGCCTTCAACGCCAAGAGCACTTACGACATCATCGAGTGGCTCGGCGTCACCAGCCTTGCCGGCTCGCCGACCGCCTATCGCCTGCTGATGGCGGAAGGCGCGGAAGCTGCGGCCCGTGTCAAAGGCAGACTGCGCGTGGTGAGCAGCGCCGGCGAGCCGCTCAACCCGGAAGTCATCCGCTGGTTCGACGCAAATCTCGCCGCGCCCATTCACGACCATTACGGCCAGACCGAGAACGGCATGATGGTCAACAACCATCATGGGCTCTCGCATGTCGTGCGCGCGGGCTCGGCCGGCTTCGCCATGCCCGGATATCGCATGGTGGTACTGGACGAGGCCGGCAACGAGCTCGGCCCCAACCAGCCCGGCATCCTCGCCGTCGACATCGCGAAGTCGCCGCTGCGCTGGTTCGACGGCTATCACCAAGCCGAGACGCCGGCGATCAGGGGCGGCTACTACCGCACGGGCGACACGGTGGAGTACGAGCCGGACGGTTCGGTCTCCTTCATCGGCCGCGCCGACGATGTCATCACTTCGGCCGGCTATCGCATCGGCCCGTTCGACGTCGAAAGCGCGCTGATCGAGCATCCGGCGGTCAACGAGGCGGCCGTGGTCGGCGTACCCGATCCGCAGCGCACAGAGATCGTCAAGGCCTTCGTCGTGCTGGTGCCGGCTTACAAGGGCAACCCCGACCTCGCCGAAGAGCTTGCCCAGCACGTGAAGAAACGGCTCTCCGCGCACGCCTACCCGCGCGAGGTCGAGTTCATCACGGAACTGCCGAAGACCCCAAGCGGCAAGATCCAGCGCTTCCTGCTGAGGAAGGCGGAGGTGGAGAAGCGCAAGGCGTGATTAGGCGCCAATCTCCCCCCTCGAGGGGGAGATGTCGCCGAAGGCGACAGAGGGGGTCGTTGCGCGGGTAGCGCTAACCTCGGGTGCGGGGGGCTAAGGAGTGCGCCCGTGGCCCGCGGCGACCCCCCACAGGCCAGGCGGCC
>NZ_JAMYRV010000075.1:0-14898 GCF_040321555.1 Mesorhizobium sp. M0317
CAGGGTACTTCTTCAACGCTGACGTAGATGTTAGCTACGGAGGCACGTTGGCCGCGTGACAGTGAGCTATGCTGGAGATTGGGGTGACGAGGCTGATCAAGCCTTCCAACAGTACCAGCCTGATCAATTACGGCGAGAGCTACCGGTCCGGAGATCGCATCAGCCCCTCTCTGCATATGCACGCGGCCGCCTGAATTGCCGATTTCGCTCAGCTGCTGCTGAATGGCGACGGCTTGCGGCGCATTCAGGGCCCTCTGCGTCTCCGCTGGCCACAACAGCGCTGGTGAATGTTCATTGTTGGGACGACTCACTCGGGTGGCAGGTGGTTGCCCTGGTCAAGCTCATCCGGCGAAGGGCGGATCTGCTGTTGGCTGGCAGCCAAGACTGGGGGCGGCGGCCCGAACTCCGGCGTCCCAGAGCTTGCGAAAGCCTCCGACACGCTTCTGTTGAGGTCATCCCGTCCAGCGGGCATCCCTGGATCGCTGAAAAAAGACGAGGCGGCTTGATGATCCTGCCCTCGCTGAAGCACCTCGCGAAACCCCTGTTCCAGTCGCAGAAGCTCCTCTGGACCGGTAGGCGGCTCGTCAGCTCGACCATCGAACAGCGGCCGGAGCGCCTCGGACACGTGCTGCTCAAAGCCCACTCGCCGGGCCTGGACCGCTTGCCCGTCTTCCAAGCCGGCGTCCTGCACCTGCGACAAAGCTGTTACACGGGATGGATTTTTTCGCGGGGTCCACACCAGCCTCATCAAACTGTATCGGCAAAGTCCTGCGCCAATTCACACTGCGGGTCATCGAGTTGAGATTCTACGGAGAGCGCCTCCTCTGCTCCCGTCAAGGGCGCCGGCTCCGGGAGGGCGCCTGTCTGGCTTTCAAAGATGCGTTTCAGAATGCGATCCGAGAAATAACGCACCTTCCTCAATTTTAATGGTGGCAGACCTTTGATAAGAACAATCTCGTAGTCGTCATCGAGCAGCCGAACCTGTTCGGGACGCAATAGCGGTGCACCTTGATGTGAATTCTGAATGGTCCAGTCGAACGTTCGCGCCTGGCTGTGGGAAATCGATTTGGCTTCAAACGTGTATTCACCGATGGCCTTGGAAATGTAGTTCGGAGTCTCGTCATCAGCCGTGGCCATGAACACTTGCAGTCCGGTATTGCTGAGAAAATTCTGCTTGCCAGCCTCTCCATAAGCCCCCGTCAGTGCCGAAAGGCTTTGGATGATGAGCATGAAACGCCCCTTGTAGCCCGCGATAGTCGTGATTGCGGTCTCGATCGCCTCCAGCTTACCCAAGTGCTTGAACTCGTCGAGCAGGAAGAGAACCTCGTGCTTTTCATCCCGACGGGCCAGCGACCGCTGCAGAATTGAAACGATTTGCTGAAAAAACAAGCGTATCAAAGGCGCGATCACCTCAAGGTCGTTCGGACCAACGCAAAGATAGATGCACGTTCTGCGACGGCGAAGATCATAGACCGAAAAGTCCGAGCGACTTGTGGCCGCCTTTACAGCGGGATCCGCCCACAGGTTGAGCCCGCCATCGCCGAGCACGGAAGTGTAGGAGGTTAGGATTTTCGTATCGTTCCCCGCCATGTCGTCGAAGATGCGTTGTGCCTCTTTGTTCTGGGTCTCCATGGCGAGTCGCGCGAAGAGCTTAAACTTCTCCCCCGGCTGGGCGAAGAGGTCATAGACGGCGCCGATTGTTGGCGTGCCCCGCTCGATGCAGGCAAGGATTCCCGCGACAAAGATATCTCGCGCGCCGCTGACGAAACCTTCCGCGCCCTCCCCCTTGGCCGTAATCAGGTTTGCGGCCAAGCGGCGGGCTTCGGTGAATTGCTGCTGTGGAGGCAACGCTATAAGATCCAACAGCGGATTGTAGCAGTTTGTGCGCCGCTCCGAATCCAGCGGCGCGAATTTAAACACGTCGTCACCTGCGGCTTTGCGCGCCCTCGAGGTGAGCTCAAAGAGCTCCCCCTTGACGTCCAGAGCTATCACCGAGCCTTTGAATGTAAGTAGCGTTGGAATGACTATGCCGACGCCCTTGCCAGCGCGGGTCGGTGCAACGATGAGGCTGTGAGGCTGCTCGCCATTGGTCAGGTAGTAGCCAGGCCAGAAAGGGCCACTTGTCTTCCCAAACACCGGCCCTGTCACGCCACGGTATCGTCGCAGATATCCCGTGCGTCGCATTTCATCCACTCGAGCCCAACGAGCCGTCCCGTGGTGTTCGAGCTTGCGGCGCAATACGATCTGCTGAATCAGCAAGACGACCGCGGACGTCGAGAGCACGATAGCCGCGCCCCGATAGAAAACGGGGGTTGCGAAACCCAAATACAAGGGCGTCTCAAACCAAAAGGCACGGACATCAAACGCCATCAGAGCCTCGCCGCTGCCGCCGTGGCGGAAGGTTGCGTAAAGACTTGCCGCACAGAAGCCCACGGCGAGTGAGCACGCGATGCTAATGGCTATGTTGGGGGGCGTCGTTTTTGTTGAAAGCATTGTTCCATTGCCGGATTAGCCGTAGCTAATGCTGCGCGTGCTTCAGAGACCGAACCGGCGTCGCGCGATGTCGCCGCTCGACAGATCGATGCCGCAGTGGGTGGTGCGATGCTTGCAGCGCATCACCCGGCAGACGTGGTTTTTGAAAGTTACACTAAGCAGGTACGTCAACGGCCAGCGAATTGGAAACGGCAAGGCCGTAAACGGATTTCGGGAGAGAAAGCGTCACTGTACCATGGCCGAGACCTCAACGGCCGGAGCGATCTCTGCTTCTGGTGGCCTCCATTAGGTCCTCTCGGGCGTGATTGAAGGCGTGGTTTATGGACCGCCCGATTTGAGCACCCCGCTGCAGCTGTTCATAGGAGGTTTGCGGGCCTACTGTATCACGGACTGCAGCCTCAATACCTGCTATGTGGCCGTCCAGATTCGCACTCCGTTCCTCTGCTGCATGCTGCGGCGGCGGCATGTGCGGCAAGATGTCTTGCATGCCGGGAAAAACTGAGTGAGCTTGGGCCTGTTGATTTGCGTCTAACTGGGGATACATGTTGAGAATAGCATTGGATGCCATGTTTCTGACATTGCCATCCGGATCAGAAGAAGCCAATCCAATGGCCTGATCAAGAATGCGAGATTTATTTTCGTCAGTAAACTTACTGAAGTGTGGCGCAACGTAATAAGCTCCGAGAGCTTGCGACGGCGGATCCATGTTGCCAATGCGATTAACAATAGCATCTTGCAGCCCTGGCGTTAGGTAATCGCCTAGATTACTGGCCGCTCCGACTTTCTGCAATGCTATGTCATCCGTGCTGTACCCCAATTCGGCTGTTAATGTCGCGGCCAGATTGATGGCTGATCGTCCAAGCCGATTGGTCCGCCTTTCAAATCTCGCGAGGTCGGTTTCTGGCCCGGGTTGAGTGCCCCGAACGGCTGTTCGCTCGTGCGTCCCGAGGCCTTTGAAGCCCCCAAGATTTCGCGCTGTATCGCGCGGGTTAGCGGTTACCAGCCGTTCTGCAACATCGCTCAATGGCCCCTCTGGAACGTCACGGAGGCTACTGCTCCCCACGCCTTGAGATGATCTTGCAGCTGCACGTGCCCGTTTGTTATCGCGATCCATTGCTCGCCTCCAAAGTAGTTATTCTACCCAATGAGGTTACCACCGAAGCTTGACCTGCTAAACCGATATGATGTTACAGTTGTAGTATGGCAAAGGGTTCCCAGCTCTGTGGGTCTGCCAAGTGCCCGTCCAAGCCGAAGAAAATACGATGAAGCTGGCATCAAATGCGATGTGAACTGCCCTGGGCATTCCGGAGGCCGTTTCGTTTGAGTCACGCGGCTATGGCTGGTTCATCCAACATGGCGTAGTAGCGTTCCTCGGCTTCGGCCGGCGGGATGTTGCCGATGGGCTCCAGCAGCCAGCGATTGTTGAAGCAGTCGACCCATTCGAGCGTGGCGAACTCGACGGCCTCGAATGAGCGCCAGGGTCCGCGTCGATGGATCACCTCGGCCTTGTAAAGACCGTTGATCGTTTCGGCGAGAGCATTATCGAAAGAGTCGCCGACACTGCCCACTGCGGGTTCGACGCCGGCCTCCGCCAAGCGCTCGGTGTATTGAATGCTGACGTGTTGGGCGGATTCAACCGGTCGTCGCAACACCAAGGGATTGGAGGTTGCAATGACGGTTCACCAACGCGCTTAGATCGGTGCACTCGAAAGAAGCTGGATTCGCCCGGGCGTCCGCCTGCCTGGCAGCGTGAGAATCGCTTCCGGTTCTGGCAAGCTATTGCCTTGGGACATTCGAGCGAGGAGGCCGCACTGGATGCCGGTACATCAACGCCTCTTGGTCCGCGCTGGTTTCGGAGTGCAGGAGGGATGCCGCCAACGCATTTGGCGCCGTGGGCGAAGCCGCCTTCGGGGCGATATCTTTCTTTCGGGAGCGCGAGGATATTGCGCTTGAGCTTGCCAAGGGAATCCGCATCCGGGCCATTGCTCGTAAGCTAGGTCGGCCGCCGAGCACAATCTCGCGGGAGGTCAGGCGCAATGCCGCGACGCGCAGCGGCAATCTGGATTACCGGCCAGTGCCGCCCAATGGCACGCCGATCGTGAGTCCCGCCGGCCTCCTGGCAAGCTGGCGGTCAATCCGGCTCTGCGTGAATATGTTGAGGAGCGCTTGGCCGGCAAAGTCACCAATCCCAATGGCGCCTCATTCGAGGGCCCCAAGGTGGGTATGGAAAAAACGACAGAGCCGGAGGTGGTCGGCAGCCTGGAGCCCCGAGCAGATCGCTAAATCGGCTTCAGATCGATTACCCAGAGGATCAAACCATGCGGATCAGCCAAGAGACGATCTATCAGTCCTTGTACATTCAAGGACGCGGAGCATTGCGCCGAGGACTTACCGCATGTCTGCGTTCAGGCCGAGCGTTGCGCGTACCGCGCGAACGGGCCCGAGTTCGCAACAAGTCCTTCGTTGGAGACGCCCTTATAATAAGCGACCGTCCGGCCGAAATTGCCGATCGGGCTGTCCCCGGACATTGGGAAGGCGACCTCATCCTTGGCCTCGGAAGCTAGGCGATCGGTACGCTCGTGGAACGAAGTTCACGCTTCACAATGCGTGCTTCACCTGCCGCGCATGCATGGCTATCAGCAGAGCATGCGCATCAAGAACGGTCCACCACTTGCCGGCCACGGCGCTGAAGCAGTCCGCAGAGCCATAGCCCGATCCATGGGCAAACTTCCCGAGCAACTGCGTCAGTCGCTGACTTGGGACCATGGAGCGGAAATGGCGCAGCAGCCGACCTGCGCATCGACACCGGGCTCGAGATTTTCTTCTGCGATCCCCAAGCCCGTGGCAGCGAGACTCCAACGAAAACACCAAACGGCTTGCTGAGACAGTACTTTCCAAAGGGCACGGATCTCAGTCGGCACACAGCCCGGGAACGGGACGCAGTCGCCCATGCTATCAACACAAGACCGCGCAAAACGCTCGGCTGGAAAACACCTGCCGAACTCCTCGACCAACTCCTTGGTTGCGACGATCCGGTTGAATCCGCCTTGGCTGCCTCTATCGCTGTGATGGATGAGCCCGCCTCCCTGCACGGGCCGCCGATCATGGAGAGCCTGTTCCAGGGCATCGAGAACGAAGGCTGCATGCGCCGTCCGGCTCACCCGCCAGCCGACGATCCGACGGGCATAGGTGTCGATGACAAAGGCGACATAGACGAAGCCCGTCCAGGTCGCGACGCAGGTGAAGTCGGAGACCCGCAGCATGTTCGGCGCGGAGCAGTGGAACTGGCGGTTGACGTGGTCGAGAGGGCAAGGTGCGGCCTTGTTGCTCACCGTAGTGCGGATCGGCGGACGATGCCTTCGAGGCCCATGGCCTTCATCAAGCGGGCAACCGTGCAGCGGGCGACGTCGAAGCCCTCGCGACGCAACCGCCGCCAGACCTTGCGAACGCCGTAGACGCGGAAGTTCGCCTCAAACCGTCGGACCTCATCCTTCGAGGCTGTATCCCATCTTGCCCGAGCCGACAGCCGGCAGGGGTCGACGCGCTTGGCGACATGGTCGTGGTAGGTCGACCGGGCGATCGGCAGCACCTTGCAGATCGGCTCGACCCCATGCGCCTTGCGGTGAGCGTCGATGAACGCGATCGTGGCCTGAACCGGCGGTCGAGCTTCGCCTGGGCAAAATACGCGGAAGCCTTGCGAAGGATCTCGTTGGCCTGGCGAAGCTCGCGGCTCTCGCGTTCCAAAGCCTTGAGTTTCGTCGCCACATCCGTAGGCACACCGACTTGCACGCCACTGTCGCGCTCGGCCTTCTCCACCCCCTCATGCAGCGTCTGCGCCGTGCAGCCGATCTTGGCGGCGATCGATGAAACCGCCGCCCACCGCGACGTATGCTCGCATTCGTGATCCAGAACCAGCCGCACCGCGCGGGCCCGGACCTCGGGAGAGAACTTGTTGGTCGTCTTGCTTGTCATGGTTCCACCTTCTCAGGAGTTGGAGCCTCCGATCAACCCGGCGCGGTTCACAACAAGGGTCACGGATCAATCTGGGCGGGAACCCTAGAGAATCAGCCCTCAGAGCCTTTGGTAATAGACCGACCCCTCGCACCTGTTTGGGCTGGGTGTACAAGTCAGGTTTTCATCAGGTTGGACGAGTATGTCTGGCAGCCAGAGCGCGACCACTTCCGTGCCCGCCCGCTCGTCTGGCAGACACACAAAGTAGAAAGATATGCCGTCAGCTACAAGCAGCGCCATCGTTTCCTACCGCAGATCATCGCCCATCCGGTCTGGCCCTCCTTCAGGTCCCCTTGAGCCTGTGTCTCGTCGAGGAAATGGCCCGGGAGCGGGATCGTGGTTTCGTATGAGACAATCCGCCGGTTGCGGCAACAAATGCGGTCCGCATACGGAGCCATTACGTCGCGGCACTTGATATTGCAGTGCAGCAAAGGTAGAGGGCCGCCCCTTATCGGAGTGTCGTCCATGGCCCTTACCAATGCTGGTAGCGAGGCAGAACCCGTCGAACAATCGAGCCATCCCGAAATCGAACAGCACAGCACCAAGGTGCTGATGCTAGGCGCGCTCGGCGTTGTCTATGGCGATATTGGCACCAGCCCGATCTACGCGTTCCGTGAGGCGCTGGTGGCGTCGTCGGGCGGCAATGTCGCCGAGCGCGGCGATATCCTCGGCGTGCTGTCGCTGATCATCTGGTCGCTGACTATCATCGTCACCATCAAGTACATCATGTTCGTGCTGCGCGCCGATAACGGCGGCGAGGGCGGCGTGCTGTCGCTGATGGCGCTACCGCGCGGCAGTTTCCCCAAGCGGTCGGCGGTGATCCTGGGCATCGGCATCGTCGGCGCCTCGCTGTTTTTCGGCGACGCGGTCATCACGCCCGCGATTTCGGTGCTGTCGGCGGTCGAGGGTATGAACGTCGTCACGCCGACCTTCCAGCCCTATGTGGTGCCGCTGACACTGGTCATCCTGGCCATGGTGTTCGCGGTGCAGCGCTTTGGCACCGGCGGGGTGGGATTGGTGTTCGGCCCGGTGACCGCCGTATGGTTCCTGGCAATTGGCCTTTCCGGTCTCAACCACATCATCGCCGATCCAGAAATCCTGTGGGCGGTGAGCCCGCACTACATCGTCGCCTTCCTGATCAATTCGCCCGACGTCGCTTTCGTGACCATCGGCGCCATCTTCCTCGCCGTCACCGGCGCCGAAGCACTCTATGCCGATCTCGGCCATTTCGGCCGCAAGCCGATCGTGCTGGCCTGGCTGGCGATCGTGTTTCCCTGCCTGCTGCTCAATTATGCCGGGCAAGGCGCCTTCGTGCTGGCCAAGAACGGCGTCGTCGGCCATCCATTCTTCGAGATGAACGAAGGCTGGACGCTGATCCCGATGGTGGTATTGGCAACCGCGGCGACGGTTATCGCTAGCCAGGCGGTCATCTCCGGCGCCTTCTCGCTGACCCGGCAGGCGGTGCAGCTCAATATGCTGCCGCGCCTCGAAATCCTGCACACGTCGGAACGTCAGTCGGGCCAGATCTACATGCCGCGCGTCAATCTGTTGCTGGCGTTGGCGGTGATGTTGCTGGTCGTCGGTTTCGGCGAATCGAGCAAGCTGGCCTCCGCCTATGGCATCTCAGTGACCGGCAACATGCTGGTGACGACGGTGCTGCTGTTCGTCGTCATGACGCGCATTTGGAAATGGCGCCTGTGGGTGGCGGTGGCGATGACGGCGGTGTTCGCGTTCATCGACATCGGCTTCTTTGCCTCCAACATCGTCAAGGTGTTCGAGGGCGGCTGGGCGTCGCTTGCGGTGGCCTTCACCATCGTTCTGGCGATGTGGACCTGGGTGCGCGGCAGCCGCTATCTGTTCGACAAGACCCGGCGCAACGAAATCCCGCTCGATTTCCTCGCCGGCAATCTGTTGAAGAAGAAGCCGCAGCTGGTGTCCGGCACCGCCGTGTTCCTGACCAGCGATCCGCAAAGCGCGCCGACAGCGCTGATGCACAGCCTGAAGCACTACAAGGTGCTGCACGAGCAGAACGTCATTCTGTCGGTGGTCACCGCGCCGCAGCCGCTGGTGCCCGACAGCGAGCGGGTCAAGATGGAGACAGTCAACGAGTTGTTCATGCGGGTGACGCTGACCTTCGGCTATATGGAGCAGCCCAACATTCCGCGCGCGCTGGCGACCTGCCGCAAGCAAGGCTGGAAGTTTGACATCATGACGACATCCTTCTTCCTGTCGAGGCGCTCGCTCAAAGCCTCGCCCAATTCGGGCATGCCGGTGTGGCAGGACAAGCTGTTCATCGGCCTGGCACGCACGGCCGCCGATGCGACCGAATATTTCCAGATCCCGACCGGACGCGTCGTCGAGATCGGAACGCAAGTGACGATTTAGGGCATGCCGCGGTTGAGAAGAATCGGTGCTGTCACATTGATTGAGCGGTAAGGAAATTCAGGTAGCAGCGCGCCCGGCACTGTAAGTTTCAGCGGCTTGATGCAGCGATAGCTGGCCGGGACGGCTGTCACGCTGTGGCGACACAATGCATGGCGGCGTTACGCAGGTCTCGATGTTGAGCCGATGACAGCGCATTGCAGGGAAAGTGGAGCAGGTCGGCAATCGGATCATGGATGGAAACGAACCGCTGAAGCTGGCGTGCCGACTTGAAGCGTTTCATGATCCTTTCGCGTCGTCGGGCCGCTGGTGCGAATTTTCCGCTCGATAATTCAGGCCTGTGTGCGACCGGTGTTCGACGCCGGGCATGAGGTCGCGCATGGCGGCATCATAGGATCGGAGCTTGTCGGTGATCATGATCCGTGGTGTCCGCCCTTGAGCCTTCAACTTGCGCATCAGACGCTTTGCCGCCTTGGCATTTCGGCGGCTTTGTACCAGCACTTCGAGGACGAAGCCGTCCTGATCGACGGCACGCCAGAGCCACTGCTTCTTGCCACTGATAGCCACGACACATTCGTCGAGATGCCATTTGTCGCCCAGGCAGCCGGCTGACCGTCGCTTGATCTCTCGGGCGAAATTCCGTCCGAATTTCTCCGCGCAGCTTCGAACGTTCTGATGCGTGACGATGATGCCGCGGGCCGCCAGCATGCCTTCAACCATGCGCAGGCTGAGCGGAAAGCGAAAGTAGAGCCATACCGCGTGCGCAATGATCTCGGGGGAAAGCGGTGGCGACCATAGAGCGGACCACGAGCAACTTCTGACATGGCCCAATGTACGCACATCTTCATAGCTGTCGGTTGACTTTACGGTGCCGCGCCAAGCGAGCAGCATCCGGCCGGCGGGGCCGACCCCGTCTCCCGGCCGTGAGCAGAACGGCATCGCGCAGGGGCCGCTTCATCCTCGACGCGGCCAGCCTGCTTTGCCGTTACCGCCGCCGCCGAAAGCGCCAGGCGTTGCCGCCAGGCGCCGGTCCGCCGGCAGCGGTTCGTCTCCACCGATGCTCCGATTGCCAACCAGTTCCACTTTCCCCCAATACCTGCGTAACGCCGCTATGCAAATCTGGAATAAAATCGCGTATGTCGCCGCAGCATGACAGCCGTGCCGGCCAGCTATCGCTTCATCAAGACGCTGATATCTTTACAATGCCCGCACGCCTCTCGCGCGCCAACGGCCAGTCGGTGTCGCGAATTGAGGCGCGCTGAAGCCGTCCGGCTCAGCCGATCATGGCGCTTCGGTTGCCGGGTTCGAGGTCGTGGCCTCTGCCGCTGCGCGATTCTAGCATTTGCGCCTTGGAGAGCTCTGCTTCAGCCTCGGCGAGGCATTGCGCGGCTGCGGTTCTCTGCCGCAGAAGGTCCGATTGCGAATTCTTGACGTTGTCACGACGTAGGCGAGCGGCCTTGGCGAACGTCGGATAAGCGAAATGATTGACATCGGAGATGCCGGCCTTCGTTTCCTCGGCGTTTATCTGGAAGTCCAGTTCTCGCGCCATGCGTTCGAAATCGGCAATCATGATGTCTAGCTGGTGCAACTGTCGCCGCTTCTCATTCACCTGAAATTGCTTCAGTCGGACCAGATTACCTCGTGGCTTCATGACTCGGTACTCCGGTACCCATTTCGTCCAATCAAACCGCTCTCTCCCCTTAACGTTAGGCCTACAGCGACTCTCAGGTTTTCTGCTGCGAGCGGAAACATATTTTCCAAAATCCTTGGCCGATGGCTATGAGTTCAATGGCATCGACAAGCATGCGAGCGGGGGACTTAAGGGGCGGTAAAAAAAGGCGGAATAGGGCGATTTTCACAATGTCTGCATATGAACGCGTTGAGACCTGCGGCGGGCTTGACACACAAAGCAATAGTCAAGATTTGCGACATGGACGCCGGGGGGCATGAATACGCCCGCCGTCAGCTACACGCCCCCCGATTTCCGCCGCCTATTATCGCCCACGCGGTCTGGCTTTATTTCCGGTTTCCGCTGAGCTTGCGCCTGGTTGAGGAAATGCTGCTGGAACGCGGCATCGTGGTTTCGTATGAGACAAGTCGCCGGTGGGGCATCAAGTTCGGGTTGGACTGCGCTCGCTGCTTGCGCCGCAAGCCGCCGTGCCGGAATGATGTCTGGTACCTGAACGAAGTGGTCGTCACCATCGCCCGGCAAAAAGCTTTGGTTGTGGCGCGCCGTCGACCAGGATGGATATATGCTGGACGAAATCGTGCAAAACCGCCGCAACACCAAGGCCGCCAAGCGCTTGCTGACGCGGCTGTTGAAGAAGCAGGGGCTCGCGCCGAAGCGCATGATCACCGACCAGCTGCGCTCGTATGGAGCGGCAAAGCGACAGGTGATGCCGGACGTCAAGCACCGGTCGCACAAGGGGTTGAACAACGGAGCGGAGAATTCCCATGTGCCGCCGCGAAAACGGGAGCGGATGATGCAGGGGTCCGATCGCCGGGAGGCCTGCAACGCTTCGTCTCGACCTTGTCAGCCCTCCGCAACCTCTTCGTCCCGCCCCGCCCCAAACGTTCTGCTCTCGCCATACATGTTCATCGCCTGCAAGCCATCGCCGAATCGAAGGCCGTGACTGGAACGCCCGCATGAATTCTGCAGCAGCAGCCCTCGGCCGGCCAATTTCAGACAACGTGACAAGCCCGGCCAACAAGCCTATGTCGTCAAATCGCCAAAACCGACGCGCGGGCAAAAAAGCCGAATTCCTCCAATGCCGCGGCGAGGTTTTGCTCCGTCAGAAGCTCCGCCGCGGACCGGGCTGATAGCCCGCGCCCGGCGAGCAGCACATGCCGGCGGGCCCGGCATTGTCGCCCGGTCGTGTGAGCAGCAGCACGGCGTCGCGCAGCGCGGCCTCGTCCTCGGTGCGGCCCGCCTGCCGCACCGTCGCCGCGGCCGCGCCGAGTGCGAGGCGCTGCCGCCAGGCGCCGGCCCATTTTTCATCCCGGCGCACGACCGCATCGAGCGTGGCGATCGCGGCGCCGCATGCGATCCCAGCATCTTCAACGGTTTGCGCATCGGGGACTGCCCGGCGCAGCGAGGACGGCACCGGTGCCGCGAGAGCGGACAGCCCGACCCCGGGAGACGCGTCGGTCCCAAGGGTGCGGAGGGAGATCATCCATACGATCGGCGCCCCGGCCAACGCCGATGGCCACGTTGGTGATTTCGCTTTCTCCGACGCCGCGAATGTCTAAAAAAGACGGGGGGCTACCGCCTGGACCCTCCGCTTCAACACCAAGGGCCTCAAGGGCGACCAGGGAGATAAGGGCTGGTCAATCGTGCCCAGCCTCGTCGTGGACGGGGCCAGACGTGTTTTCCAGGTTGCTGACTGGGTAGGCGGCACCGGGACCAAGCCCGCTACCGGCGACTACATCGGCGCGACGGGCCTCACGGCTATCATGGCTGACGCGGTTGACGTGCGCGGCGCCGCTGGCACCGGCACCGGTGACATGGAGAAGGTGGACTACGACACCAACGCTGATGGTAAGGTCACCGCCGCCGATATTGCTGACAGCGCGCCGTGGGCCGGCATCACGGACAAGCCGGTGACGTTCCCACCAGCGGCCCACTCGCACGCTGACGCAACCACTGGAGCTTCCGGCTTCATGTCGGGCGCGGACAAGGCCAAACTCGATGGTGTCGCATCAGGTGCCACCACCAATGCGACTGATGCAGCGCTGCGCGATCGCTCAATCCACACCCGCACCCAGCTGGCCACCACGATCTCGAACGTCTCAACAGCAGCCGACGCGCGCATCAGCGCTGCTGTTGGTGCCTCGGTCCAAGCTTACAACGCAGCTCTGATTGGCACGACCGGCACCTTTACGACCGCCATGAGTGCCAAGCTTGGCTTCATCACGGTTACCGGCAACGTGGACCTGGACGATCTGCGCGCGAAGGTGCTCGGGCTCGATCAGGCGATTATCCTCAAGGGCACCTGGGACGCCTCTGTTGGCAGCTTCCCCGGCGCTGGCGTGGCCCAGGCCGGCTTCACCTACATCGTCTCGACCGGTGGCACCGTCAAGGGTCAGACGTTGCCAACGGCGATCGTATCGTCGCCAACGCCGCCAACGCCTCGGCCACGACCTTCGCAGCCAACTGGTTCAAGGAAGACTACACCGACGCCGTGCTGTCGATCGCAGGCCGCACTGGTGCTGTCATTCTGACCGCCGACGATATCAGTGACGGCACGACCAACAAAGCCTAAACGGCGACGGAGAAAACGAAGCTCGCCGGTATTGCGTCGGCCGCGACCGCCAATGCTACCGACGCGAGTTTGCGCGATCGTTCGACCCATACCGGCACCCAGCTGGCCGCCACGATCTCGAACTTTGCCGCCACGGTCATCACCGCGGCCCTGACGGGTCTGTCGACCGCCACGGGAGGCGTGATCACCGCGGCCGACACGGTGTTGTCGGCACTGGGCAAGCTGCAGAAGCAGATCACCGATCTGACGACGACGGTTAGGGGCAAGCTTGGTGCAACCGCTCAGGCCGTTGACAGCGCAAAGCTCGGCGGCGCTTCGATGGATCAGACTGGAACGGCCGGCACGGTCACTCAGCGCGATGGCGCTGGTGATATCACGACGCGTTTGTACCGCTCGACCTACGCCACAGGTGCCGACGCTGTGACGAGCTTCGTCGGTCGCGCGTCGAGTGACGGCACCGGGGACAATTATCGTCCACCGCAGTCCATTGCCCAGACCAAGGCGCTTCTCGGCGTCGGCACGATGGCAAATCGCAGCGTCACGATCTCGGCCGCTGCCCCTTCTGGCGGCGTGGACGGTGATTTCTGGGTGCAGCCGTAATGGCCCTTTACGTCAAAGCCTCCGGGGTCTGGGGGGCGGCCAGCGCCGTCTGGGTGAAAATCTCAAGCCTCTGGACCAAGGCTCGACAGGTCTATGTGCGCAGCTCGGGCGTCTGGGAGAAAATGTTCCCGATAGATCTGGTGGCACTCACGAAGACTCGACTGCCACGACCGTTTACACCCACACCAGCATTCCGCTTGTTGTCGCGCCACACGCTAATCGTCGTGTCATCGTGACAACTGAGACCACTGACACCGAAAGTGCAGTGACCGTCAACAGTATGACGATTGGGGGTGTGGCTGCCACCCTTCTCGCTCAGGTGGAAAGCATCTTCAATTCTGGTGTGGTCTATCTGTCAATGTGGTCAGCCCTCGTGCCAACCGGTACGACGGCAACGATCGTGACCACGTATAGTGAGAGCGTGTTCCGTGACTACATGTCGGTCTATACGACCACCAATTGGGATGGTGTGGTGGGCACTGTTGCCTCTGACAACAATTCAACGGGTGGCCTGACAACGACCGTCAGCATTGGTGCCCTGGGCGCAGCGATCGCAATTGCGGGCAACGCCACCAATGGGGGCATCGGCACTGCGACATGGACCGGGCTGACCCAACAGTTCTCAAACGCACCAGTCACGAATAGAAACCACAGCGGAGCAACGGCCCAAGCTGGCCTCACCGTAACCTGTGCCTACAGCACTACTCCAGCACTTGCCGCACTGCTGGTGGTTCCGCTTAACATGTCCTGACCAGGCCAGGGGTGCGCAACTCCTGACTGGCGACGGCGTCGGCGACATGCCTTACGGACTCGTATTGCCAGAGCTTGTAATCGTCGACAAACCAGCCAAGTCGGCTCTCGATCGCCGTAGCAAGCTCGTTATAGTCGAGGCTGTGGAGGCCGAGATCCCGCATTCGGGTTGTCATCGACACCTCTACTTTTTCGGCAACTAGAGCGTTGAGGGTTTTGAGAACCAGTTGTTCAATTTAATGTCATCACTAATACATGCCTTTTGCTTGCAGATTCAGGTAATGCAACCCTGATCGGGGCGCAACCCCCAAAGCGAGGTGTGCCGTTGAAACATGTTCTTGTCATTGACGATGATGCCGCAATGCGGCGCCTCATCGCCGAGTATCTCACGATGCATGCC
>NZ_JAMYRV010000076.1:0-14233 GCF_040321555.1 Mesorhizobium sp. M0317
GGCATGCATCGTGAGATACTCGGCGATGAGGCGCCGCATTGCGGCATCATCGTCAATGACAAGAACATGTTTCAACGGCACACCTTCAATCTTGAATCCCCTTGTCTAAACCTGTTGCCGAGCAACCCTGGGGCACCGACCCAGAACAGCTGCTCCTTGATACCACTCGCCGTTGCGTGCGGCCAATGTGAGGCCGTGCTCGTCCTGTTCTTTTCATCCCCAGCGAATTGACCGCACCAAGGCAGCCCGTGGCCACCAGACAGGTCCAAGCGCCGACATGACCCTGCCGTGTGGTCCTTCGCTTTTTCGATTCGAGCTCCCCCGTTGGTGCAGGCCTGCCAATATCGACTCAAGTTCGACCTCATGGATGCCAAGTTTCCTGCTATGCCCTTGCATCCTGGTCATCCTGGAGTTTGCGGACCTGGATCATCTCGATATCCTCCGGCTCGTGGATCCAGCTCGGACATTGAGCAGCGCGGCGTTTGGCTTGATCGGAGAGGCGGTCGGCGGAAGAAGACCGTGATTCGCTGCAGCGGCCTTGTGCAAAATAGTGTGTCTCCTGCCAAGCCGGCTTCGTCCAAGGTGGCCGGCGGCCTCAAATGCTGTTCGGCGACCGGCAGGTCGCCGGTTGCGGTGAACGTCCGGGCTAACATTTCTCAGTTACTGCAACTCCTCCATCCTGAGCGTGTCACTATGCTTGTCCATTGCGCCGTCGGACTCCGTCAATGACGTGCCGTTATCTGCCGATGGGACTGTGCATGATCCACCCTTTGGCGGCGGCGGCCGAACAGCTGAACGAGGCTCGCACCAGGATGGGCTGCGCCGCCACGTCTTCCCAGTTGACCCTCGCCCCCCCGCGGATTTGCGCCTTCGAGCCAGCTTCGCGGACGAGCTCGCGTCTCAAGCAATGATCTGAGTGTGCAGGGCCGCGCATGGCTGCTCTTTAAGCACCGGCAGCATACCGGCAAAGTTGGGCTGCTTTATCGCCTTCGTCGATTCCCCACGGTGATCCCGAGCCTGAACAAACCCGCCAAGCTCCCCATTTTGTCCTTGGCTTGGCGCTGACAGAAGTACCATCCATGACGCCGAAGTCGCGACCCACAGTCTAGGAGCAACGGACGGCCGGGACGAGCAATCCTGTACAGGAGTCATTGTACCAAGATGCTCCGGATGTCGCTGGCTGATCGGGCCCGCGCCACCCACGCATGCGCAAGATGCTCACCCAACTGATACGAACACGGTCTTTGCTTCAGTTGAAACCGAAAAGCTGAACTTGAACATCACACAGTAACAAACCTCCCCGATAAGCGCGTGCCGGACAGGGCCAGAACCCGTCCGGCGGCTTGGAAAGGTAGGTGATAGGGAATGTTTATTGCAGCTTGGCCGCTGGCCATCGTCCTGTTGACATCCATGTCACTCCCAGCCGAGCCCGCGCCACTTTCTCCGCGTGAGTTCCACAGCCTGTCGCGCAAATGCGCTCCCTGGGTTGCGCCGTCCACCCTCGCCGCGATTGCCAAGATTGAAAGTGGCTTTGACACGCTGGTGGCTCATGACAACACCACAGGTGAGCAGCTTCGCTGGATAGACCACCTGGCAGCCACGCGGGGCATCAAGGAACGCCTCGAAGCACAACATTCTGTCGATGTTGGATTGATGCAGATAAACAGCAAGAACTTTGCCATGCTCAATCTTACGCCGGAAAGGGCTTTCGAGCCCTGCGCCTCGCTTTCGGCTGCCGCCCACTTGCTTGAAAGCCGGTATGCCGGCGGCACCACTGCTGTGGCACAGCAACTGGCGCTTCGCCGTGCCATCTCGGCCTATAACACGGGCGACGTCACGCGTGGCTTCGCCAACGGTTATGTACGCAAGGTCGAGTCGGCCGCAAAGGACATCTCAAGTCTCCTTGAGCGAACGCTGGAGCCGACTGCTCGAGATGTGCCGCACCTTGAGGCACCCGGTCGGAAAGCCGTGCCGCCTCTGCTCCAGCAGAGCCAACAGGCCAATAGAAAGAAGCAGCCCAACCAAGATTCTTGGGACATTTGGGGCTCGTATCAGCCAGACCGCTCCGGGGCCGATCCCTCCGGTCCGACAGGCAGCCAGGCTGCGAAAGCACGGGAACCCGCGAACCCGAACAAACTCGTATTCGATTGAAACATGGAGATGCAATGATGACGCCACTCAAGATACTTCGTGCGCTTAAAACGCGTGTTCCTTCGCCTTTTTCCATGCTGCGCATGGCGGCTGAATATGTACCGGCCGCTGCTGCAGGCGCGGCGTGGACGGTCTTCTACAGCGGGCCAGCCGCGGCTCAGGTGACCGGAGGGACGGATCCTGCCAAGATGGTCCAGAATATCTGCACGTTCATCCTTGGCCCCTTTGGACAATCACTGGCCGTGCTCGGGCTCGTAGCCATCGGTATCTCTTGGATGTTCGGTCGTGCTTCACTTGGCCTGGTTGCGGGTGTCGTTGGAGGGATCGTCATCATGTTCGGGGCCAGCTTCCTGGGCAAGGCGCTCATAGGCGGTGGCTGATGAGCGACCGGTTGGAAGTGAGCACCCTCTATGTGGCGGCGACGCGCCCCGCACTGTTTCTGGGGGTGCCGCTGACGCTGGCCGGATTGCTCATGATGTTGGCTGGGCTTGTTATCATTATCCTTCAGAACCCGCTCTACGAAATCGTTCTCGCGCCACTCTGGTTCGGAGCACGGCTGGTTGTTGAGCGTGACTATAACGCGGCAAGCGTCGTGCTGCTCTATTTGCAGACGGCCGGCAGAAGCGTGGACGGGCCGGTCTGGGGAGGCGCAAGCGTCAGCGCCAATCCGATCAGAGTGCCGAAACGCGGAAGAGGAATGGTGTAATGTTCGGCGCCAGCGGCCGGACCGAGAGGTCTGGCGAGATCTACCTTCCGTATGTTGGTCACGTAAGCGATAAGGTTGTCCTTCTGGAAGACGGATCGATCATGGCCATGGCACATGTGAACGGTGTGCCCTTTGATTTGGAAGACGCTGAGATGCGCAACTCGCGCTGCCGCGCGTTCAACACTCTCTTGCGCAACATCGCCGATGACAATGTCTCGATATACGCTCATCTTGTGAGACACAACGATGTGCCGGCGCCGGCGCCGCGCCAGTTTCAAAGTGCATTCGCTGGCAGTCTGAGCGAGGCCTACGAGCGTCGTGTGCTGTCGGGAAAGCTCTTTCGCAACGATCACTTCCTCACTTTGATCGTGTCCCCCCGCACCGCAATCGGCAAGATCGGCTTGCGGATTGCCAAGTCCCGCAGACGGAATGAGCACGATCTAGCCACCCAAATACGGAGCCTGGAAGACCTCTGGCACATCATTGCTGGCGCACTCGGCGGTTACGGTCTGCGCCGGTTGGGCATTCGTGAGAAAGGCAACGTGCTCTTCACGGAAATCGGCGAGGCGCTTCGGCTCATGATGACTTGCCGGTTTCTTCCGGTTCCGATGGTTACCGGCTCACTTGGCGCCTCGATCTACACTGACCAGGTCATCTGCGGGAAGCGGGCGCTTGAGATTCGAAGGCCCGGGGATAGCTCCGTCGGATCGTTGTTTTCGTTCCGTGAATATCCGGCGACGACGCGGCCGGGCATGCTAAATTCCTTGCTGTCCGCCAACTTCCCGCTTGTCCTGAGCCAGAGCTTTTCCTTCCTCACTCGCCCACAAGCTCATGCCAAACTAAGCCTTAAGTCCAGCCAGATGACGAGTGCCGGCGACAAGGCTCTCACCCAGATCAATGAACTTGCCGAGGCAGAGGACGCACTGGCAAGCAACGAATTCGTGATGGGTTCGCATCATCTGAGCCTGTGCGTCTATGCCGACAGCCTCAATAGCCTTGCAGATCGCGCAGCAAGTGCCCGCGCACGGCTGGCCGACGCGGGCGCCGTTATCGTCCAAGAGGGCATCGGCATGGAGGCCGCATATTGGTCCCAACTTCCGGGGAACAACAGGTGGCGCACGCGCCCGGGGGCGATCACCTCACACAATTTTGCCGGGCTCGTCTCATTTGAGAACTTCCCAAGCGGTTCCAGTTCCGGCCACTGGGGCAATGCTGTTGCGCGCTTTCGCACAAACGGTGGAACTTCTTTCGACTACATCCCCCATGAGAATGACGTCGGCATGACGGCAATATTCGGGCCCGTTGGCAAAGGCAAGACGACGCTGATGACCTTTGTCCTCGCGATGCTTGAGCAAAGCTTGGTCGATCGCAATGGTGCGATCGTCTTCTTCGACAAGGATCGGGGTGGTGAACTGCTGGTGCGAGCCACGGGAGGGACATATCTTGCGTTGCGCAGAGGCGCTCCGAGCGGCTTGGCCCCTCTGCGTGGACTGGACAACACCTCCGCCTCTCGGGACTTTCTGCGCGAGTGGTTGATGGCCCTGATCGAGAGTGACGGCCGTGGTCCGATCTCGCCGGAGGAAAGCCGTCGGCTGGAACGCGGCATTGTTCGTCAGCTTTCGTTCGAACCCCCTATGCGCTCACTTGCGGGCCTGCGCGAGTTCCTATTGCACAGCCCCTCCGAGGGCGCAGGAGCACGGCTGCAGCGGTGGTGTAGAGGGGGGGCGCTTGGATGGGCCTTTGACGGCGACGTGGACGAAGTAAGGCTGGATGCCTCCATTACGGGCTTCGACATGACGCAGCTCCTGGAATATGAGGAGGTCTGTGCACCGGCCGCCGCATACCTTCTGCATCGAGTGGGCGCTATCGTCGATGGTCGTCGGTTCGTCATGAGCTGCGACGAATTTCGATTCTATCTACTCAACCCCCAATTCTCGGCCACTATCGACAAGTTCTTGCTCACGGTCCGCAAAAACAACGGCATGTTGATACTCGCAACGCAGCAGCCTGAACACGTTCTGGAATCGCCTCTCGGAGCTAGTCTCGTTGCGCAATGTATGACGAAAATTTTCTACCCATCACCGACGGCGGACCGCTCTGCGTATGTCGATGGCTTGAAGTGCACTGCGCAGGAGTTCGAGGCAATCCGCCAGGGAATGGCAATCGGCAGCCGCAAGTTTTTGCTCAAGCGCGATAGCGGGAGTATTGTTTGCGAATTCGATCTTGGGCAGATGCGCGAGTACGTAGCCGTACTCTCGGGGCGGGCCAACACAGTGCGCTTTGCCGACCAGCTTCGTAACCAGCACGGAGACGCCCCAAGTGGGTGGCTCGACAAGTTCATGGCCCGGTACCATGAAGTTCAAGACTGACGGAGGAATATTCATGAAACTTGCCAAACTTGCAGTAACGACCCTTGCTGCTTCCCTTCTGCTTCACGGACAGGCCCGGTCGCAATTTATCGTCACCGACCCTGGAACAGAAATACAAACGACCTTAACAGCGATTTCCAATGCGGCGATCCTTGAGAGGTCAATCGAGACGCTCGCTACCACGATCGAAATGGTGACAATGCTAACGTCGTCATTCGCTGTCACGGGACTGCTAAGCTCACTGAACCAAGGAAATCACTACCCGTCGAGCAATAAGCTGGAGGGGCAGATGTTTGATGCTCGGGCGCCAGCTTCGATTATGGCCCGTAACATTGCGCAGGACCCGAATCGGATAGTCAACGGCACCGATTCAGAAGCGAAACTGTTACAGGGACAAATCGCTGGGGCCGCCAATGCCGCAGCTATTGCAGCCGACACTTTGGGCATAATGGACAAGCGCCTTAAGGATAACGCCGGCACGCTTGGTCAGCTTTCCCGCTCGGGAAATATTATGCAGGCCACCGTGACCAACGGTCTGGTCCTCAAGCAGATTCACGATGCGATGATCCAAAATGTCCAGGCCACGAGTCTGCTGACGATGGCCACTGCACAAGGGAGCCTTCACGCCGCTGAGGAGGCCGCCACGCAGCGTCGCGAACATCGGGACACCGCTCGCATTTTTGACCCCCTCCCGTGAACGCTGAGTTCATCAGGCTCAGCTGCGCTGATCAGGGACACATCAGGCTCACGCCATGAATTTCAAAATTCCCGCGCCATTCACGACTATACACGCGATCTTTCATGGGGCCTTCACGTTGGGGCTGCACAAAGTGCTTGGAAAGATCCAAGAGGCGGTCAGTGCGCCTCTGGTGGCGTGTGTCACGCTTTGGATAATAATCCAAGGCTTTCTGGTCATGCGTGGTCAAGTCGATGCGCGCGGGGGTATCTCGCGCGTAATCATGGTGTCGATTGTCGTCGCCCTTATCTTAGGGCAGGCCAACTATCAGTTGTACATTGAAGCGCTCTTCGACGACACGATTCCGAGGTTGGCTCACGACATCAGTGGCAGCGACTTGCCCTTCACCGGAATCCCCCAGAAGCTCGATCTCATGTTTGCTTCAAGCCAGTATGTCTTTCAGCTGATTGCTTCCGAAATTGGGCCTATGAACGGCCAGGACATACTTGCTTTCGAGGGAGCGCAATGGATTTTCTATGGCGCGCTGTGGACAGCGTTCGAGATCTACGATGCCGTTGGAATTCTGACGAAGGTGCTCTTGACGATCGGCCCCCTGGTCCTTGTAGGCTACCTTTTTGACCACACTCGAGACATAGCCACCAGATGGATCGGCCAACTGCTCTCGTACGGGCTGCTGCTTCTCCTCCTCAACATCGTGGCAACGATAGTAATCGCTGCCGAAGCAGTCTCGCTGGCAGCCATGCTTTTGATGATCAAATTCTCGGGCACGACAGCAGCCAAGATCATCGGGCTTTACGAGCTCGACATGCTTTTCCTAGCTGGTGACGCTCTGATCGTCGCGCTTCCGACGATCGCCAGCAGCATCGCCGGCGGCTCTTGGGGAGGTGCGAACCGACCTCTTAACAGCCTCAATCGCCACTTTGCCAAAACGGCGGGTGGTTAATCAATCGACAAGCTCGGTGCCAAAAACATGAAATATTGCCTACTTCTGTCAATCCTCGCTTTGGCCGCCTGCAAGACAAGCCATGGGCTTGCGACGTGCGCGGGTGCCCCATTCCAACTGAACGTGGGACAATGGGAAACCACCCCTGAGGATCTTCGGGTCGAATGCGCGGAAGAGCCAAAGTGAAATTTCCTGAACATGCCCTTCTGGTGGAGAGAGAAACGCTAGCCGCCCACTATAAGAAGGTGGAAGCGTTTCAAACTTCACGAGCGAAGTCTGCGCGGCGCCTGTCAAAGGCCCTGATAGCCTTTGCCGCAGCGGCGGTCCTAGGAAATGTTGCCCAGGCATTTACCATCGCTGCCATGGTCCCGTTGGCCAAGCTCGTACCTGTGTTCCTCTGGGTCCGGCCGGATGGGACCGTCGACAGCGAAGTGTCAGTCTCTCGACTGCCGGCAACCCAAGACCGAGCCGTCATAAATGCTTCGCTGTGGGAATATGTACGCCTGCGCGAGGGGTACACAGCAGATACAGCCCAATACGCCTATGACCTCGTATCCAGTTTCAGCGCGCCGGCTGTGCGACAGCAATATCAAGATTTCTTCAACTATCCGAATCCCACCTCGCCGCAAGTCACGGTCGGCAAGCGCGGCAAGCTCGAGGTCGGGCATATTTCCTCAAACGACATCAGTCCGGACGTTCAACAGATCCGTTACAAACGTACGCTTGTTGTCGATGGGCAGATGCCGATAGTGACCACCTGGACAGCTACCATCCGCTACGAGCGCTTGACGGGTCTGCCTGGGCAATCGAGGCTCACCAATCCGGGAGGTCTACTCGTCACTTCCTATCAAGGCTCGGAAGATAGCGTATCGAACCTGGGCTATGTGCAGCCATGACAAAAAGAGCGTTTCTCGCGCTGGTCTGTTCACTCTTCTTAACGATGGAAGCGTCCGCGGAAGACACACCACTTGCCGGCAAGCATGATGCGCGCATGCGCTACCTGGCTTACCGTCCCGACGAAGTGGTGCGCCTGTCTACCGCAGTGGGGGCAACGCTGGTTGTCACATTCGCGGCCAACGAGACAGTCGCAGCCGTGGCCGTTTCCAATAGCAAAGACCTGGCTGCGCTCCCGCGCGCCAACTATCTCTTTTTTAAGGCTAGCCGGATGCTCCCGCCGCAGCCGGTCATCGTGCTGGCCGAGAGTGAGTCCGGTACACGGAGATACGTCTTCAGTATTTCAACGAGAGCGATGCCAAAACTCGATGAGCAGCAACCTGACCTATACTACAGCGTGCAGTTCACCTATCCTGCTGATGAGGCTGCTGCTCAGAGAAAGGACGCAGAAAGGCGCTCGATTCTTGGTCAGGCCCGGGCGAAAGTGCTGCACGACGAGAGAGTTCAGGATTTGTTGAATCGGCCCGCCGCAACTACCAGTCCGGACGAAAGCAATTTTCACTACGTCGCAAAGGGCGATCGATCGCTGTCGCCGCTGGAAGTTTTCGATAATGGCTTTACCACCGTATTTGGCTTCGCAAGCAATTCCCGCATACCCTCCCTCTACATTATCAATCCCGACGGCAAGGAAGCCGCTGCCAATTACACGGTCAAAGGGGACTATGTTGAAGTATCCGCAGTCGCCCGGGAATGGCGTCTGAGAGATGGCAATACGGTCTTGTCCATTTTCAACAGGGCTTATGACCCTGTGGGACGAGCGCCAGGGACCGGTACAGTGACACCCGACGTGTGGCGCGTTTTGAAAGGCTCGGCCGATGAATGAAACCGGCCCACAGTCGGGACATGATGTCCATGCCTCCGGATCGATGGTCTCGGAGCCGGCCCGCCGGCATGTTTCGGGATTGCAGAAGTTGGCCGTCGCTGCACTTGTTCTCATCTCATCTCTATCGCTCATCTGGCTCGGCGGTCGTCCCAGCACACAAGACGAGCCAACTCAGCCAAAACCTCCAATTGTCGCCGACGCCGAGCCATTCCGCCCCGTGCCGATTGAGATTGCTCCCGAAGCTCCAGCACCCGTACAGGCGGCGCAGGCAGGAGATCCTGCGCCATCTACGCCGCCTCCGGCGCCAGCTGATCCGCCGCCGGAGGAAACACCAATTTTCGCCTACAGTGGCAGCAGTCAAATGGCCAACGACGGTCAGCGGAGCGAAGACAACCATAGGGATGCTCCTGCAACCTCGGATGAGATTTCAGACGCTGGCGATCTGTCGGGGCGATTGAAGCCAGATATACAGGAGGCGAGCCGGGCCACACTTTTGCCGCACCCTGATCTCGTGATTACTCAAGGAACGATAATTCCCTGCATTTTGCAAACGGCAGTCGACACAAACTTACCGGGTTATGTGAAGTGCGTCTTACCTAAAGACGTCCGCGGCGCCACCAACAACGTGGTGCTTTTGGATCGCGGGACGACCGTGATTGGCGAGATCCAGCGTGGTCTCCAACAGGGGGATGCGCGTGTCTTCGTGCTGTGGACGCGCATCGAAACGCCTGACCATGCCCTCGTTTCGCTAGCATCGCCGGGCGCTGACGAGCTAGGCCGCTCCGGAATGCCTGGCACGGTGGATAATCACTTCTGGCAGCGCTTTGGCGGAGCAATGCTCATGAGCGTCATTCAAGGCGCGTTTCAGGCCGCCGGTCAATACGCTGGCAGCTCAGGTGGAGGAAGCGGCATCAACAGCTTCCAGAGCAACGCCGGACAAGCCGTTGACACAACCCTTAGAGCAACGATCAACGTTCCGCCAACTCTAAAGAAAAACCAGGGAGATGCTGTATCCATCTTTGTGGCTCGGGACCTCGATTTCTCGGATGTATACGATCTTAGAGCGACCGCCGTGGCGCCAGCCCCCCAACATCGCGAACGCCGGAGAGACAACAATGCGACCGGAGGCTGACCCTCAATTGCGTTTGCTTCTCAACCCTGTTTTGAAATGGCTTGAGGAGCCAAGGACCGAAGAGGTCGCTATCAACCGGCCTGGGGAAGCCTTTGTCCGACAGGCCGGCGTTTTCACGAAACATCCGCTACCGCTATCTTATGACGATCTGGAGGACATCGCGATCCTCGCTGGAGCGCTGCGCAAGCAAGATGTCGGACCGCAAAGCCCCCTCTGTGCGACTGAGCTGCCGAACGGAGAGCGGCTGCAGATCTGTTTGCCGCCCGCTGTTCCCTCAGGAACAATAAGCCTGACGATACGGCGTCCCTCAAGTCGTGTGACCGAACTCAAGGAAGTTTCCTCTCGCTACGAATACTCGCGTTGGAATCAATGGCGGTCACGAAAGGAGCGTCAAGAGCGGCAGGACGAAACGATTCTTCAGCACTACGACAATGGTGACTTGGAGCAATTTTTGCGAGCGTGCGTTTGCGGGCGGCTCACGATGCTGCTTTGCGGACCTACTGGAAGCGGCAAAACGACAATGAGCAAGACTTTGATCAACGCTATACCCCCGCAAGAGAGACTGATAAGTATCGAGGACACGCTCGAACTTGCAATCCCGCACGAGAACCATGTCCGGTTACTCTATCCGAAGGACCGAGCAGGCGTAGGTGCGGTGACAGCCGAGCAACTGTTGCAAGCCAGCTTGCGCATGCGCCCTGATCGAATATTGCTTGGCGAGATGCGCGATGATGCTGCTTGGGCCTACCTTAGCGAAGTCGTCTCCGGCCATGCGGGATCAATATCAACGATTCATGGGGCGGATCCGGTCCAAGGCTTTAAAAAGCTCTTTTCACTCGTCAAGAGCAGCCCGCAAGGAGCTGCTGTGGAAGACCACACGCTTCTTGACCTGCTGTCGGCTGCCATTGACGTCATTGTGCCGTTCCGTACCCAAGGCGACGTGTATGAGGTGGGGGAGGTGTGGCTCGCCGCCGATGTCCGGCGACGCGGAGAGACAGTAGCCGACCTTCTTAACAAGCACTAAGGCTAGAGCACGTCGGGGATCGGTAAGTCGTTTGTGATACGATGGCGTAATTTGTTCAGATTGAACGTCCACTTTGATTTGAGGGAGGTGGATAATGGGAGGAGGACTGAGCGTAGACCTTCGGTCACAAGTCTGAAGTCTTCGGGCGCCCTGTCGGCGCGGCAAGTCGCGGCACGATTCGACTGGGTGTATCGAGCGCGTCCGCTGAATTGCGCGGGCGACGCTCACCGAGCTGGTGCCGATGCCTGCTTCAAAAGCGGCATCGACACCCGGCAGGTCGTACCCTTGATTTACGTAGCCGCGCTCAATGAAGGTCTTCAAAGCCGCCGAACGTGGTTCGGAATGACCGGTGGTAAATCGGGAAGTGCCATATAGGGAATCCTCCTGGTATTGCCTCCAGGGGGTCCTCTCAATGAACAAAGCCGCAACCTGCCCTTGCGACCTCAGCTGGAGTTTGCGACGCAACCCATAGGAGGATCGATGCGCAGAGAAATCGCAGGCAGAGTCGGTGGCATTGTGGGCTGGCCGACCGACGGTTTCAGCCCGTCAACAGGTCTTCACGTGTTCCATCCCCGACTATTGCAGGCGTGCGGCTTGCATGCTCCCGCGATCACCCATCGGAAAGAGCGTTACGAACACTACGAAGAGTTGCGCGACTTCCGCTGTCGCCCCGGTCTTACAGCGGACGGTGACCTGTCCGACCTTGATAGGACGTGAAATGCGAACGCTGCTCATTGATCATCATGTGGATCTTACGCGCGCTGTGCGAGTTGCGCTCGGGGATAGCGGTTTTGCCGTTGATGTAGTTGGCAACCTGGAACAGGCGTCGAGGGCATTTTGTTGCGCAACCTATGAAATTCTCCTGCTGGAGTTGGCTCTGCCAGATGGCGATGGCTTGGGCTGGCTGAGACAGCTAAGGAGCAACGGGCATTCAGTTCCAACCCTCATTATGAGTAGCATCAACGATCTCGAGAAGCGGATTGCAATTTTCAACGGTGGCGCGGACGACTTTCTGCTCAAGCCCGTCTCTTTCGATGAGCTCATCGCCAGAATGAGAGCCATTCTGCGCCGGTCGACACAGGTGACCGACCCCATCGTTGTATTTGGCAATCTCAATTTCGATCCGATCGGCCGACAGGTTTCCGTCTCGGGTCATCCTCTGAAGATCGCACGCCGCGAACTATGTATTTTAGAGCATCTGCTTATCCGTGCAGGCCGCATCGTGCCTCGTGCGCAGTTGGAAGATCACCTCTATTCGTTCAACGACGAGGTATCTGCCAACGCGCTTGAAGTCGGAATCTATCGCTTACGTGGACACCTGAGTAGGTCAGGTGCAACGCCACGTATCACGACCATGCGCGGCATTGGTTACATTCTTGAATTGACTGAGGCGGCATCCGCATAGTTGGTCTAAATTGAAAGAACAGACTGCCTGCCCGTCGTCAGGTTGAGCTTGTGGCCATAATGGACACCGCGGCCGCCCTTGACGATGGTGTCGGCATGCGGTTCGAACGGCTCTGTCGCAAACCTTTTTGTAAGCGAGCATGGCAAGAAAAACGCCTCAGCTGTGGAGGAGCACGTGATGTTCAAGGGCCGCCATTTCGACCAGTCGGTGATCCTGCTGTGCGTGCGCTGGTACCTGGCCTACACTCTGAGCCTGCGCGATCTGGAAGAGATGATGGCCTAACGCGTTGGAGGTCGACCACTCCACTGTGCATCGCTGGGTCGCCCACTTCTCGCCGCAGCTGCTGGAGCGCTTCAACCGGCGCAAGCGTGTGGTCGGCAGCAAGTGGCATTGGACGAGACGTACATCAAGGTCCGCGGCGGTATCTCTACCGCGCTATCGACATCCTCGGCGATACGGTCGAGTTCTTCTTTAGCGAAAACCGTAACCAGGTGGCGGCCCAACGCTTCCTCCGCAAGGCGCTGACGCGCCATGGCCGGCCGGAGCGCATCGTCATCGACGGCAGCCAGACCAATTACGAAGCAATCCTTTCCTGCGACGCTGAAAGCCGGCTGCGGCAGCGATCGCGGCGACCACTGAAGCCGATCCGCTCCACAATAGCCGGCATCTAAACAATCGGATCGAACAGGATCACCGGCGTATCAAGCCGCATTCGATCCATGCTCGGGTTCAAGTCGCATGCGAACGACGTGGTTATCCTCTCCGGCATCAAGATGATCCACATGATGGGCAAGCGACAGGCGAGGTATGCCTACAAGTCTGTCGATCGCTGTTGCGATATCCTCGCTGGCTGACGGACAGGCCAAAATGGCCGTTCACAACCCCATTTCAGGTTTGCGACAGAGCCTTTTGTCGGCGTTGCCGGCTTCGAGGGGCCGGTGCGCGCCGAGCGGATCAAGATCACCCCCGGCCACCTTGGTGCGGCCACTCGCCGAGTACGAAGCGGCGGCCGGAGGGAGCTGGTGATGACGACCCTAGATCATGACCTGCTGATCGCAATCCTGGATCGGCTGAAGTTGACGGCGATCCGCGACCAGCTCGACACGCTCATGTCGAGCAAGATCGCGCAGTTCCCGTTTGTCCGCGACGCTGCTGGAGCCCGGTTGCACGGGCTGCCACAGATGGCCTGAACCTGAATCCGCCTTTCTTGAGGCGTTGCGACTATCATCGCGGCGACACGCAGCTCTTGATTTGTGTGCGAAATCCTCAGCAGATCCATCGGGCTGAGCCGCTCAGCAATATCAACGAGAATGTCCAGCGGCAGATCAAGGATACTCAGAGGAGGAAACGCTCTTGAGGCTCAGAGCGCGTCTGCTCCACTATAGATCAGGATGATTCACCGGGTCCTTCAACGCCAGCCGCCAGGTTCCGATGAGAGAATTGTCCCTGATATCACGCTCGATGGAGTTAAATGCCGAGATGGGCGCCTTGCCACGCTCCTCAATACCCCTCATGATTCACCGCCTATAGCTAACAACTGAATGAATCATCGTGATTGTCGCGCAGCGGAATCCTCAAGGATCGGGCAGTTCGTAGGGGGCGCCGGTTTGACCAGGTTGAGCCCGCGAATTGCTCGATCGGACAAGATCCTAATTCTCGACCATGCGGTGAGGCTCGAACGAGATCCTCGGGACGCACTCCAAGGTTTCGATCATATTCGGCACACAAGGAAAGGGCGGCATTGCTGCCGCCCTGTCCGCTGTAAGTTGATAGGGGCTGGATTAAAAATCCATACCGCCCATCCCGCCCATGCCGCCCATACCGCCGCCGCCCATGCCGCCAGGCATGCCGCCGCCAGCCGACTCCTTCTTGGGAGCCTCCGCGATCATGGCTTCGGTGGTGACGAGCAGGCCGGCGACCGAGGCCGCGTCCTGGAGAGCGGTGCGAACGACCTTGACCGGGTCGACGATGCCCATGGCGATCATGTCGCCATACTCGCCGGTCTGGGCGTTGTAGCCGTAGGTCGCGC
>NZ_JAMYRV010000077.1:0-13231 GCF_040321555.1 Mesorhizobium sp. M0317
TCGAGATCACATTCGCCTATCACAATGGCGATGAGGCCATCCTCAAAGCCAAACGGGACACTTCTTCAACAGCCTGCTAGATCGATGTTCGCTGGTGAAGGCGGCTCGCCCCGCGTTAGGTTGATGCGGGGCTCTGAATTGGCCGACCCGACCTGCGAGATCAGCCAGGTAAACATGAAAGGCGAGAATATGATCGCCGTCAGGTGGGATATCGCAATTCCGCTCTTTACGGCCTCAAAAGTGTCGCCGAGATCCTCGGCGAGGATGAAGAGTTGCTGCGCGATTGGTCGATTGAGATGTTCTCTGAAGACGATTGCCTGAGCGCCTACGACGGCTATCCTGCATCCGAATTAAGCGAAACTATCGTCGTGAAGACGGCATCGACAACCTTCGGCATATAGGCGAGCGCAGGGCAACAGGTCACGCACCCCCAAAACCTACTGCAAGAAGCCGTCGCCCGAAATCATCGCCACCGCCGCCAGCCACCAGGCCGGGACGACCTCTTGGATCACGCACCCCAGCCGTTCGACCGTTCCTTCGTGCTGCTTTGGCTAACGCTGTATGAAGAGAGGCACGCCTGGAAGGGGTTGATTGGGATGCTAAGGATCGCGTGCACCAGAAGGGGCTGATCGCGAATCCGGCAAACAAGGCGAAGTCGGTGGTTGTCGTGATGAAGCCGTTTCCGGGAATGGGAAAGCCGCCGGCAGACTTGGTTGCGACGGGTGTTACACCACCTTCGAGCCTGGTGCAGGAGAACTTGTTCCCAAGCCGTTCTGCGCCCCGCTAACCTTGACAATAGCCAAGGCAGTGATCTAGGAAGATGTAACAAATATGTAAAAAAGAGATCACAAAAATAAGCGGAGGGATCTGAGTTGATTTCAGGGGTATTGCGGATTGGCGTTGATATCGGAGGGACGTTCACCGATCTCGTCCTGACGGACCGGGAGGGCAGCACTCATGCTTTCAAAACGCCGACAACCCCTGACGATCCCGCTCAAGGCGTTCTCGATGCCCTAGAGAAGGCTGCGGGTGCGCTCGGCGTCGATACCCGCGTGCTTCTGTCGCAATGCAGTCACTTCGTGCATGGAACGACTATTGCGACGAACACTGTTTTGGAGGGAAAGGGTGCCAAGGTCGGTCTGCTGACCACGCACGGCTTTCGCGACACTTTGGAGATACGGCGCGGGTGGCGCGCGAACATGTGGGATCATCGCAGCCCCTGGCCGGAGGTGATGGTGCCGCGATACCTGCGCTTCTCCGTATACGAAAGGATGGACAAGTATGGCTCGCCGGTCACGGCATTGCATACGGAGGCCGTTGCCGAGGCCGTCGGCGTTTTCAAGTGCGAAAGTGTAGAGTCAATCGCCATTTGCTTTCTGAACAGCTTTCTCAACGACGCGCATGAGCGCCAATGTGAGGAATGGATAAGGGCGGCGTGGCCGGAGGCTTGGGTTTGCCGATCATCGCAGATCGCACCAATTGTTGGGGAGTACGAGCGAACTTCTACCACTGTGGTCAATGCCTATGTCGCGCCTCGCGTCGTACCGTATCTTCGTGAATTGGACCAACGCCTCAAATCGCTAGGGCTAAAAAACAGCCTCCTGCTTATTCAGAGCAACGGAGGCGCAGTCTCCGTCGAGCAGGTGGGTTTGCGGCCAATCTCGCTGCTGCTATCGGGGCCGGCAGCCGGCGTCGGCGCGCTGCGGTTCTTTGCCGAGGTTTGCGGCTCACGTGATCTTATTTCCATGGAGATCGGCGGGACGAGTTGTGACGTTACGATGGTGCGGGGAGGTCGCGTCGCAGAGACCGATCGCCTCAGCGTCGAGGGCTACGATGTCGTAATGCCGGCGGCTGAGATTCATACAATTGGAATGGGCGGTGGGACCATTGCCGGCGTTGACGTCGGAGGCATGCTGCGGGTCGGCCCAAAGGGTGCCGGGGCAAGGCCGGGACCGGCCTGCTACGGTCTAGGTGGCACTCGGCCTACCATTACGGACGCTCAGGTGGTTCTCGGCCGGCTCCGGTCTGGACGCTATGCCGACGGTCTGATCGACCTCGATATCGATTTGGCCACCCGCGCTATTCGGGACCATGTGGCCCGACCGCTTGGGATCGACGTTGTCGAGGCAGCGGCCGGGATAATTCGCATGGCAGACCAGAGCATACTTCATGCTCTCGAGCGCATGAGCAGCGAGCGCGGCTGCGATCCGGGCACGTTTACGCTTGTGGCGGGTGGTGGGGCGGGTGCTCTCCATGCAACTTCGGTAGCGCGCGCACTTGGCTGCGACTCAGTGTTTGTACCCAGACTCGCTGGTGTGTTTTGCGCCTTTGGGATGTGCAATACGGATATCCGCCACGATTATTTGCATTTCTTCCGGAGGTCGCTAGGTGCTGCGAGCGCCCAAGAGCTTGGCTCAGCATTCGATGCACTGGAGAACTCTGCCGAAGAGGCCTTGCGCCAAGCAGGGTTTAATCTCAGTGACAGCTCATTCGAAAGGCTAGTCGACATCAAGTATAATGGTCAGCAGTGGCCGGTGACCATTCCTATAACTGAGGTCTGGCATGACATTGCAGCTGTCCGTGAGCGCTTCAAGGGCGAGCTTGCTCGTCTTTATGGCTACGTTGTGCCTGACGGGGAAATCGTGATCAACGCCCTCCGCCTCGTGGCAACTGGGCGCCTGCCGCATGTCGAGGCCAACAAGGTGGACTCCTCACGTGCAGTAGCGACGCCTTTAGAGTGCCGGGCCGTATATATCGAAGACGCTCGCGAGGTAAGAGAAGTAGCCGTGTTTGATGGAGCAGATCTTTTTCCCGGCTATCGCATCCCCGGCCCCGCCCTTATCGATGAAGCAACCACAACGATACTTCTGAATCCGGGGGATGTTGCCGAAGTAGATGCGTACGGCAACTATCTGATAACGCTCGGTGAAGTTGGAGAAAAACATGTCGTATGATCCTGTGCTTCTTGCCCTGTTGCAAAAGCAACTCGACCACATCTCGCGTCATATGGGTTGGGTCATGACCCGGACCGCTCGCAGCCCGATCTTTAGTGAGTCTCACGATTTTTCCTGCTTCATTAGCACAGCGAAGGGCGACGCGTTATCGGTCGCTGATGGGATTCCGATCCACACTGGCGGCGGTTGCTTTGCAGTACGCGCTGTGCTCAAGGCCTTTGGCAACGATCTCGGTGAGGGTGACGTATTCCTTCTCAGCGATCCCTACGAGGCCGGTGGAAATCATCTCCCCGATTGGACGGTGCTGCGTCCGGTGGTGATCGATGGGCAACTCTGCGCATTTTGCACTAACCGCGCTCATCAATCTGACATAGGAGGCGGCGCGGCTGGGACTTATAACGCTGCCGCGACTGAGATCTTCCACGAAGGGATTCGGCTGCCGGTCCTGCGGCTCGTTCAGCGTGGCAACATCCGTGATGACTTGTGGAAATTGCTTCTTCTTAACAGTCGTTGCCCGGATCTACTCGACGGTGACCTGCGGGCGATGTTGGGATCCACCAAGACGGGGGCAGACCGCGTCTCTGCGATCATAGACGAAGTTGGCGTTGCGACTGCCACAGAACTCTTCGAAGGCATTCTGGATCACGGCGAGCGGGTGATGCGTTCCGTCATTGCCGAGCTACCTAATGGAGAATATTACGGCGAGGACGCCTCGGACAACGATTGCTTCGATACAGTTGAGGTTGCGGTGCGGGTCAGGGCTATCGTGCGCGGCGATCGAATGATTGTTGATTTCACCGGTACGGATCAGCAGATTAAAGGTTTCAAGAATAGCTCGATTGCCAACACGCACGCCGCGGTATTCATGGCGCTGCTCTCTTTCTTTGAGCAGGAAATCCCACGCAACGAGGGAGCATTCAAGGCGATCGACATCATCGCGCCGGATGGCACGGTGGTGAATGCTCGGCCGCCGGCCCCCATGACGATGAACACGGTTCACCCGACTAGTGAGATCGTTCATGCCTGCTGGAAGGCTCTAAGCCAGGCAAAGCCGAAATCAGCTTGCGCTGGCTGGGGCAAAACGGCTCATTGCATCTCCTCAGGACAACGGAGTGATGGTGGGACCTTCGTCATCTACCACTGGCATGGCTCTGCCGCCGGCGGAGCGCTCCGAGGGCGGGACGGCTTCAACAGCGTGGGGCAGCTTTGCACCCTGGGCGGGTTGAGCCTGCCCAATGTCGAAATGTACGAGCAACTCTATCCAATGCGAATCCTTAAGCAGGAATTCCGCACGGATGCCGCGGGCATTGGCGCCTTCCGAGGCGGTACCGGCATTCACTACGTCGCCGAGATGGATTCCCCGGCGGAGTATTCGTTCCGAGGCGAAGGAGCACGTTCGCCGACCGGATATGGCGTGGCGGGCGGCGGCGGCGGCGCCAAGGGCGATATCCGTATCACGCTCTCCGATGGGCAGGTGGTTGTACCGCCGCAATATGGCATTCGTCGGCTCGGGCCGCTGCGGCTGGAGATTCAATCACCAGGTGGCGGCGGCTACGGCGATCCGGCCGAGCGCGACCCTCACTTGGTCGTTCGCGACGTTCGCGACGGTGTTCTGAGTCTCCGATCGGCGCGTCACGACTACCTCGTCGCGCTTGATGAGGCGTTTGTCCTGGACGAAGCAGAGACAGCAACAATGCGCGCAGGTCGAGATACTAGGGTATTTGAAAGCCCCGTCGCTCGATGACGGAAAGACTCCAAGTGCCTCCGGTGGAGAGCGACGCGGACAGCGTTTTGCCTCATGCCCTGAAGGCGTCGGCGGAATCCGGCAGAGTAGTCAGGTGTCGAGTAACTGGCCAACATACTCGAAGATCTTACGGCGCGCCGCTTCCGCGTCCTGCGCCTCAGCGCAGCCCAAAGCCGGCCAGTCGGGTCGCCGCGGATTTCACGTAGTCCGGAAAAGAAGATTCAGATACGGGCCTGTCTGCAGCCATGGCCCATAGGAAGGCAGCCATCTCACGCGCAATCGCGGCAACGACGATGGCCTTTTTCTTGCCGGCGGCCATCATGCGCCGATAGCGGGCGCACAGTCGGGTCTGCGCCGATCTCGCGCACCGCCTTCGGCAGCCCATCGAGCTGGACGCGAATGGGCTCGCTCACCCTGGCCGGATAGCAATAGCTCCAGGCACCCTTCACCAGCACGCGGCGGGCGCAGCGATTGCCGGCCAGCGTCAGCCCGCCGCGCTTGAACGTCTCGCCGGTCGAGTGCTCCGAGGGCACCAGGCCGAGAAAGGCCATCAACTGCCGCAGATTGTCGAAGCGACGGACATCGCCGACTTCGCTGACGAAGGTGATGGCAACGATGAAGGACACACCGCGCAACGCCTGTTAGGCCGTCACCACCGGCGATCGACCAGCTCGGCACCAGCTCGGCCAGCTGCGCATCCAGCCGCTCCAACCGGGCCTGTGCATCGGTGATGATGTCAATCTGGTCCTGGAACACGATCTGCTGGGCCGGATGGTCGAACCTCTGTGCCGCCAGCCAGCGGGCATGCGCCCGGCTCCAATTCATGCGTCCGCTAAACACACGGCCATGGCGCAGTAGGAACGAAAGCAGCATCTGGCGCTTCTTGCGCAGATCCTCGCTTGCTGCAGCACGCACCCGCACCAGATCGCGCACCGCCTCATGCACGGTGTCGGGAACCCAGATCCCCTTCAGCTCGCCCGCCCGCAAAAGCCGCGCCAGGCTGACCGCATCGCGCCGTTGGCTCTTGACGCGCTCGCGGATCAACGAAGGCGCAACGATATCGCAGCGGTGGCCGAGTTCGACGAGTTTACGATAGAGCCCATAGCCGGTCGGCCGGCTTCGTAGCAGAAATGCAAACAAGGATGCTTTTTCTCCAGCTTGCGCACCAACCGCGTCACCGCCGCCGGCGTCGCCTCGATCTCACCGAAATAGCGGACCTCGCCATTGCGTCCGCCCTCGGCAAGGGCAATCGCGTGCTTGGCTTTCGACACATCGACACCGACGTAAAAACCATGGCCCGTCCTTCCTTTGCTTAGGGCTCGGCTCGGCACTCCCGAGCAACCCCCGTTTGCTTTTAAGCCTGCAAAAGGGCGGGCCGCCGCTCACACCACGGTCATAGCGTCTAACGGCATTTCATGTTGCATCGATTCACTGCACGAGCGGGCAAGTCAGATGCGCTGGCGATATTGACGAACACACCCGCTGGCACACGCGTATGCTCCTGCCACTTCCTCGGTTACGCTACCGTGGGTTTCTTCAGCTCTGCTGCCGATGAAGCAGGTATCGGCATTCCGTAGAGGCGCATTGCAGATCGGGCCGGGGGTCGTGCTGCGATTGATGTAGAGCTTAAGAATGCGTTTGCTCCGGTCCGGGCAGGGCGCAGCCAATGTTTCAGTCAGCATCTTGGCCCTCGCGCTCTGCCTCGACTTGATCTGGTTAAGAGGAGACGCTCTCGTCGCGTATGGGACGGCGATGAAGATCGACAAGAATTGTATTGACGCCCAGCGAAAAGCACTTAGGCTAAGCGTGTTGCCAGGGGTCTACCCTACAGCATTTGTTGGGTAGCACGCTCTGCCAGGCGTATAAATATTATTATGCTTTTTAAAACTTTATAGTTCCGAGACTTGTGGCCATTACAGCAGGAGCGGTTCTGCTGCTGGAATTAAGCTTTAGAAGAACCTTTTTAACTGAAAGTTGACTGTATTTTTGGAAATCCCAAGGGTAGTTTCAATATCCCATGATGACTTCCCCTTCGCTACCCAGAGAAGGCATTCTTTTTCTCTAGACGACAGGGGCGGAGCCGTTCGCAGGTTTGCCATGATCTGTCCTTTGTTGCTAATCAAGCTGCATATTGCCCCTGGTGCATTCATCTACCAGACAAAGGGGACACTGTGCGCCGCCGTCGTCGGCTACCGGTCATCGCTGATGACCCATTGGAACCCGACACATGTCTGCATTCTGCAGAGGCGCAGCGAGCGGGGATCAAAATTCGTGCCAACTTCTCAGAAGAAGGTTTAGGGAAGCTTTGTTCATGTGGATCAGCGTCTTCAAGAGAGGCAATGCCAGAGGATGAGGTCGTAGACTCGACAAACCCGACAGGGATTGATCAGTGTCTGCCCAAGTGTGTAGAACGGCGTGCCCATCGGCGCGCACAACTGACCCACGATCGGCATAGGTGCCGGCGGCGAGATCACGGACCAACGCCTCGATGTCGGGCATGTCGGTGAAGTCGAAATCTTCGACATCCTTGGCCAGTGGCAGCTTGGCGATGGTGAGCTGGTATTTGATTGAGCGGGCTCGGCACACCCTGCTTCGATAATTCCAGAATGGCCTCGTTTGTCTCCTGCGACGCAGATATCCTTCATATTGCAGCCGTTCGGCACAGGTGAGAAGCTTTGGATCGATGATGGTGCTGCCGACGGTCTTTCGGATGCCACATGGACTTGCTGACTGCATCAAGGAAAGCGCGGCTGGCGTTTTCCATCAGATGCCAGCGGTCGGCCACCTGATCGGCATGAGGCAGGGCCTTGGCGATCCCCTCGCCATAGCCGCCACCCCGATCGCGAGCGACAGTCACAATGGAAGGATGGTTCGCCAGCCAAGCCGGCGATGTCGCCTGTTCGCGATCAGGCAGCAATGTGTCACTGGCTTGCGGCGCTCAAAATCGCAGACAATCGTCCCGTATCGTTGGCCGCGCCGGAACGCGAAGTCGATGCCTATGACGGCGAGCTTATCGCGCGGCTGTTCAGTCCGCCGGCGCACGACAGGCAACAGGGTGTCGTTGTCACCGGCATCATCAGGTGATCGGCAAAGGCGGCGGCAGGCTTGCCGCCCAGCGCCAATCCCAAGTGATGAAACGATGGTCTCAAGGCGTCCGGTTCTTCGCGACAACGGGCCCCAATACATCGACGCCAAACCGTTCGGCAAAAATGCGGCGGCGGCAAAGAACGGCGTCACACCAGAACTGCGAACCGTCACCCGCAAGACCACCCGCCGGCCAGCGATGGGCAGATCGGCGGCTTTCCGCATATATCGGCTCTGGGTCCGGCGTGAACTCGTCCCGCAGCACTGGCTCCGAAAGCGCCGTAGCGCGCACGTCAAGAAATCCACAATCCGTGTTGATTTCGGCATGGTCGACGAGCAACCCCGCCGGCGCCAGTCTCGTCGACCAAATCTCTGTTCCATCGCGCTGATTCCCTCTCGAAAATTGCGCGACATAACCCTGCACTTGCAGCGAGATTGAGTCTGACCCCAAAAGGGACCCCGGGTTGGATGATGAAGGGGGCGTGCCGGTGAGCGCCCGATCAGGCGACGCTGCTCGGGGTTGCACAGCCTGATCGGGTGCGGCTGATTGGCTCTTCGACTCTAGCTTTGAGAGCGGTTGTTGAAGCGCCAGGAATCGTTTCCGGTTTCGACGATCTCGCAATGATGGGTGAGCCGGCCGAGTAGCGCGGTGGTCATCTTTGCATCGCCGAAGACGCTCGGCCATTCGCCGAACGCGAGATTGGTGGTGATGATGATCGAGGTGCGCTCGGAAAGCTTCGAGACCAGATGGAAGAGCAACTGCCCGCCGGCCTGGGCGAAGGGTAGATAGCCGAGTTCGTCGAAGACGACGAAGTCGAGCCGGGTGAGATGGTGCGCCCTGGCGGCCGGAGCGGGTTTCGGTCTCGAGCCTGTTGACCAGATCCACGACATTGAAGAAGCGCCCGCGCGCCGGTTGCGGATGAGCGCATTTACGTGTCGTGCCAGCCGGTCGACTTCCGCAAGGGCGCGGCATCTTTGATGGCGCTGGTCAGGGATGGCGGCCTGGACCTGTTCTCGGGGGGCTTCACGTGTTCCGCTCGAAGCGTGCGGACCGGGTCCGCATCGTGTGGTGGGACGGCAGCGGGGTTTGGCTTTATTCGAAGACTCTGGAAGATCACAGCTTCTGCTGGTCTGCGATATCGGCCGCGCGCATGCGTCTCGACCACGCCCAGCTGATGGCGCTTCTGGCTGGACTGGACTGGAAAAAGATCCGTCCGGCCACGGTCAGGCGGCCGTTATCGACGGGCTGAAACCGGCCTGCGGCAAGATGAATCATGGGGCTGGAACGGTTGGGAAAGCGGCTGTTTTTGTGCTCTGTTGCTTGCCATGGTTCTACCGGGTCTTGCCCTTCCCGACGACGTTGATGCGCTGAAGGCGATGATCCTTTCCATGGCTCGCGAGCAGGCTGCAAGCGAGACCCGGATCGCAGTCGCCGAAGCTCGGATCGCAGCATCCGAGGCGGAGGTCGCCCGGCTGAAGGCAGTCGAGAGGAGCGCCAACGAGCGGATCGCCGATCTCACGTCGATCCTGAAGGTTTTGCAGCGCACGCAACATGGCACGCGTTCCGAGCGGCTACGCCTGGCCATCGACGACGAGCAGGCCTCCTTTGCCTTCGAAGAGGTCGAGACCGGCCTTTCGGCGATCCGGAGCGAACTTGACCGCGCGGTCGGAAACAAGCCGAAGCGCGCCCCGCGTCCGCGCAAGGGTTTTGCTGCCCACCTCGAACGCATCGAGGAAGTTATCGAGCCGGAAGGTTCTGATCGGCGAGGATCGATCCGAGCGGCTGGACGTCGTGCCGCCGAAGTTCCGGGTCATCGTCACGCGCCGTCCCAAATACGCTTTCCGGGGCCGTGACGGCGTGGTCCAGGCTCTGGCGTCGGCGCACATCGTTGAAAGCGGCCTGCCGACGGAGCGGCTGCTCGCCTACATCGCCGTGTCGAAATACGCCGACGGCCTTCCGCTTTACCGGCAGGAGACGATCTATCTGCGCGATGGCGTTGAACTCAGCCGGTCGTTGATGGCGCAGTGGATGGGGCATCTGGGCTTCGAGTTGCAGATGCTCGCCGATTACATCCTCGAGCGTGTGAAGGAGGGCGAAAGGGTCTTCGCCGACGAGACGACCTTGCCCACCCTTGCCCACGGTTCCGGGAAAACCACGAAAGCCTCGCTATGGGCCTACGCACGGGATGATCGACCCTATTGTGGAACCAGTCCGCCAATGGTTGCCTATCGTTTTGAAGACAGCAGAGGCGCAGATTGCGTGGCACGCCACCTCGCCGGATTCAGCGGTATCCTACAAGTGGACGGCTACTCGGCTATACCAACCTGGTCAAGGCACGGGCCAAAGCCGGCAGCAATGAATCAATCCGGATCGCCGGGTGCTGGGCTCACCTGCGGCGCAAATTCTACGACCTGCATATTAGCGGGATCTCGCAGGCCGCGACGGTAACGATCATCGCCATGACCGAATTGTGGAAGGTCGAGGACGAGGTTCGCGGCAAGGATGCCGGAAGCCGCGCCGCGCTCCGTCAGGAAAAGTCCGTGGCCATTGTCGCGAGCCTCTTCGATCTATGGGACGCGGAACTGGGCAAGGTCTCCGGAAAATCCAAGACCGCCGAGGCGATCCGCTACGCGCTCACCCGGCGGGAGGCGCTGGAACGCTTTCTGATGGACGTCGCATCGAAATCGACTCCAATATCGTCGAGCGTGCAATCAGGCCCCAGACGATCACGCGAAAGACTAGTCTATTCGCCGGCAGCCAAGGCGGTGGACGAACCTGGGCGACGGTAGCCACCTTGCTGCAAACCTGCAAAATGAACAGCGTCGATCCGCTCGACTGGCTCTCGCAGACCTTGACCCGCATCGCTCAAGGATGGCCGGCATCCGAGATCGAAATGCTCATGCCTTGGAACTTTAGGCCTGACGTTATCGGCTGACCGCTTACGCCGCCTAGGCCGGGCTCGCGCCGACGCCTTGGCAAGGAAGCTGCTCGTGTCGCTGTGGAGATACGTGACCGCGGGCGTCGTCATCGAAGGTGCCGTGTCATAAAGGCTGTCTGACGAGATCACACTGATACACTCATCCCTCGAGGCCTGATCAGGGGTCCAAGAGGCGAACCGAGATCCCAACTGGCTGGAATGCCGTATCAAAGACGGGTCTCGCCTTCTGGGCCCCTGCCGCCGCAAGCGTGATATTGGTGCAGCCGTCTCAAGCGGCGACCGTATGTGCTAGGCTCGATCCCGAGCCGTGTCACGCAATCGGGCCCAGCTCTGGATTCCGTCGCCAATTGGGAGCAACACAATGTCCGCCATAACACACCTCTTGACCTGAGCATCGTCATGTGAGCCTGGGATCAAACATTTAGTGAGACTGTGCGCGGGAGCAGCATGGCCTCAACAGCGCCAGTGGCGGCCATGCCGGCTCGCGTGGCTGCGCAGGAGATCACGGTAGACGATCCTCGATCGGCACCCAACGGCGCAAAGATCGTCCAGCGACGAGCGCCGGCCGCCACCGTGAACCCCGAACCCGAAAGTCTCCTGACCAATCTGCCGTCGCGACATCGACCACCTCAATCCACTATTCGGATTGAGGGAATCGGAAATACCCCGAACCGTCCAGCGCTACCCGCGCACAAGTCTCTCAGATTCCCGACAGAAGTAGTCGAGCGGCCGTAAAGAAATCTTTTCTAAAGCTTTACAGGCCCCAGCCGGATTCCGTGCTACGAAACTCCACGCCAGGAAGCAGAAGCCTTGCCTGCCGCGAACATGAGCGCAAGCGGCGGTAGGGCCAATCCACACTTGCCTGCCATGGGCGGGGGAGTGGCGGTCGGTGACGTGCTCGCCAGGATTCGGACGGCATTCGGCTTGTCGCGAGCTGAGGCATGGTCTCTCGACAGAGGAGCGGCATCGTCTCAGCGCAAGGCTTCGACGAGCAGGAGACGCAAGGAGAAAGCAAATGACGAAGAGAGCCGCCCTTGTTTTGCTTGAGGATAGCCCATCTGGTGCTTCTCGGAAATTTGCTCGCGCAGCGGTCGATCTCGAACTGCATCCAGTGATACTGTTCCAGGGCTCAGATCGGGTTTCCTCCATGATCGCTGACGGCATTGACGCAGTTCAGGCTGACACTAGCCATATATCGGCTGTCATCGACGCATGCGAGCAGTTGTGTCGGTCTTTTGAGATCGTCGGCGTCACCACTCCTTTGGAAAGGCTGTATGCGACGGCCGCGTCGGCTTGCCTGCACCTCGGTCTGCCCGGGCCGCGGCCAGACCAAATCGAGCACTGCCGCAATAAGTTTGTTCAACGCGAGCGACTCACAATGGCGGGGATCGCAACACCGGCCTATCACCTCGTCAAGGATGCGGCTGCCGCCAGGCGCTGGGCTAGCGAGATCGGCCTGCCTGTCGTGGTGAAGCCGGTCATCGGCACCAGCAGCACTGGTGTGAAGCTGTGCTGCCAACTTAGCGAGGTGGGCAGCCATGCCGAGCTTCTCCTCACTGGTGAGCCGGAGGTGCCGCCGTCCCCGGCGGTGCTGGTCGAGGAGTTTGCCAAGGGTCAACAGTACTGCGTCAATACCATTGGAAGCGAAATTGCCGGTATATCGGCGGAGGAGTTCGGTGATCTGCCGCATTTCGCGCTGCGCGGGTTTACATTCCCCGCACCTCTGGCCAGCAAAGACTGCGAACGACTGGGCACTGCCGCAGTGGCAAGCCTGCAAGCGCTTGGCCTCGGCTGGGGACCGGCGAACACCGAAGTGCGCATCACCGCACGCGGCCCGCTCATCATCGAAGTCAATCCGCGCATTTCGGGAGTGCCGGATCCAGAAATGATCCGACTCGCCCACGGGATCGATCTCTTCACAGAGACGTTAAAGCTTTTCCTCGGTCTTCAGCCGAACCTCGCCAAGAGGCATTCCCGCGCCGCCGCTGCAAGCTTTCTCATGGTGGAAAAAGACGGCGTTCTGAGGCGAATCCATGGCTTGCAGGAGGCTCGGGCCGTTCCCGGCGTCGTCGAAGTCGAGCTTACGGCTGAGCTGGGGACAACGCTCGTCAAGCATGGAGATTTTCGAGACGTCCTCGGTCTGGTGATTGCGGCCTCACCCTCTCTTGATCAGGCACGATCCGCGTTGCAGAGGGCCTTGAGTCTGATCCAACTTTCAGTGGCAGCAGATTGAGTTCGTGATGGCGGCAAGATGCTGGTGGAAGGCGAGGAGGACGCATGGCCGATGCGCATCGGCAGGGGTGCCAGGCCGCCTTCCTAGAGCATAATCTGACCTGATGGAATCGCGAGGGATTCCCATCGGGGAGAATATCTGATTCATCATGTCGGCTGGGTATGGAGGCCAGCAGGCATGGTTAGAGCCATATCGGAGGATTTGCGTTCGCGAGTGATCGCAGCGGTTGAGAGTGGCCTGTCGCGGCGGGCTGCGGCGGATCGTTTCGGTGTTGCCG
>NZ_JAMYRV010000078.1:0-12404 GCF_040321555.1 Mesorhizobium sp. M0317
CGGCGGGCGGGGGGGGGGTGCGGGTGGGCCCCCCCCGCCCCACCCCCCCCCCCGCCCGGGGGGGCCGGGGGGGGGGGGGGGGGGGCGCCACGCTCGGCTCGACCGCGGGCACGGCCGGCCTCGCCATTGCCCGCATCGACCGGGTCAAGGCGGCGCTCGACGCTGGCCAGCCGGTACTGGCCGGTGATGTCACCGTCTCACTCGCCATCCCGTCCTGGGCGAAGTTCAGCTTTCCCAGGGAAGCCATCGGCGCGGAGGACGCCTGATGGCTGCCGATCGCGTCGGAGCGCCACCCCGCGCGTGGCAGCGCATGCTGTCGGGACGGCGGCTCGACCTGCTCGACCCCTCGCCGCTCGACATCGAAATCTCCGACATCGCCCACGGGCTTGCCCGAGTCGCCCGCTGGAACGGCCAGACCCGCGGCGATCACGCCTTTTCGGTCGCCCAGCATTCGCTGCTGGTCGAGGCGCTGTTCAGCGAGTTGCAGCCGGGCGCGTCGGCCAATGCGCGGCTGGCAGCACTGCTGCATGACGCGCCGGAATATGTCATCGGCGATATGATCTCGCCGTTCAAATCGGTGATGGGCGGCTCCTACAAGGAGTGCGAGCTGCGCCTCCAGCGCGCCATCCATCAGCGCTTTTCGCTGCCGCCCGAACTCGGCGTCGGCTTGCGCAAGGAGATCAAGCGCGCCGACCAGATCGCGGCCTATTACGAGGCGACGCTGCTTGCCGGTTTCTCCACCGCGGAAGCAACCGAGTTCTTCGGCCGGCCGCGCGGCTTCAATGCCGACCGCTTCGACTTTAAGCCGCACTCGGTGACCTCGGCGCAAGCTGCCTTCCTCAAACGCTACGCAACGCTTGAAAATCAACGCCAGGCAACGGTTGCCGTGCATTCGGCGCAGTGAACATACGCTAAATTAACCAGCGGTAACCACAGTACCGGGTTTCGATCACGGTCAGCAGGCACGCCTCATGTCCGTTGCGCACGTCAAGGGTGGTTCGCCCGTCCGCAGACGGGGAGCCGGAGGCGTCGCCGCGCCACGGCAGATCGCCGACGAACTGCGCCACCAGAACGAGCGCTTTTCGGCGGCCGTCGAGAATATGTCGCACGGGCTGTGCATGTTCGACGCCGACGAGCGGATGATCATCTGCAACGGCAACTATATCAGCATCTTCTCCCTCGACGCGAAGATCGTGCGGCCCGGCATCGCGTTCCTGGACATTCTAAAGCACAGCGTCGACATCGGTGTCGCCTCACAGAGCGCCGAAGACCTGTATGCCATCCGCAAGCCCTATATCGAGCGCGCGCAAGCCTCGACCTACGAGGAAATACTGTCGGACGGACGCATCGTTTCCATCACGCACCGGCCGCTGGCCTCAGGCGGCTGGGTGTCGATCTATGAGGACATTACGGAGCAAAGGCGGGCCGAGCAGGAACTGAAGGAGCAGCACCGCCGCTTCGATGCGGCGCTCGCCAACATGTCGCAAGGCCTGTTGATGTACGACGCCGAAGGCACGCTGATCGTGCGCAACCAGCGCTTCCTCGACCTCTACAAGGTCACGCCTGACGACTTCCCGCTCGGCATGAGCCAGCGCGCCCTGCTCGAACAGATGGTGCGACTGCGCATCTATCCGTCGATGGACATCGACGGCGAGATCGCCAACACCAGAGCCAGCCTGCAGGCCGGTGAGGAGCGTTCGACCGACCGCAGCCTTGCCGATGGCCGAACGCTGCTGGTTGCGCGCCGGCCGCTTACCGGTGGCGGCTGGGTGGCGACCTTCGAAGACATCACCGAGCGCCGGCGCGCCGAAGAGCGCATGAGCCACCTTGCCCATTACGACACGCTGACCGACCTGCCCAACCGCTCGATGTTTCGCGAACGGCTCGACCAGGCGATGGCCGGCGATACACCGTTGGCGATCTTCTCGCTCGACCTCGATCGCTTCAAGGCCGTTAACGACACCTGGGGACACCCGGCCGGTGACTGGCTGCTGAAATGCGTGGCGGAGCGGTTGCGGCACAGCCTGCGCAGCGACACCGATGTGGTCGCCCGCCTCGGTGGCGACGAGTTCGCCATCCTGCAGTTCAATCCCAAAGGCGCCACCGATGCGGAACAACTGGCAAAACGCATCGTCGCTGTCGTCAGCCAGCCGTTTCGCGACAAGGGCCGCGACATGCATGTCGGCATCAGCCTTGGCATCGCGCTGTATCCCGGTGACGGCAAGGACGCCGACACGCTTTTGAAGAACGCCGACATGGCGCTTTACAGCGGCAAGAGCGAAGGCCGCAACGTCTACCGCTTTTTCGAGCCCGGCATGGATGCCTTGGTGCGGGCGCGCCTGGCGCTCGAAACCGATCTCGAGACGGCACTGAAACGGCGGGAGTTCGTGCTGGAGTTCCAGCCGATCACCAACATCGCGTCGGGCAAGATCGTCGGCGCCGAATCGTTGATGCGGTGGAATTCACCGACGCGCGGCCTGGTGGCGCCCGACAATTTCATCGCAGCCGCCGAAGACAGCGGGCTGATCATTCCGCTGGGCGAATGGGCGCTGAAACAGGCCTGCAGTGTGGCCGCCGGCTGGCCGCCTGGAATGCGCATCGCCGTCAATGTCTCGGCAGTGCAGATCAGAAGCGCCGACTTTGCCCGCAGCGTGATTTCGGCGCTGGCCGTTTCCGGTGTGCCGGCCAGCCGGCTCGAACTGGAAATCACCGAGACCGTGCTGATGGATGAGAGCGAGACGGTGCTGAAGACGCTGAGGCAGCTGCGCGAACTCGGTATCCGCATCGCGCTCGACGATTTCGGCACCGGCTATTCGTCGCTCGGCTATCTCAGGCGTTTTCCCGTCGACAAGATCAAGATCGACCGCTCCTTCATCCACGATATCGACAACAAGGACACGGCGGCGATCGTGCGCACGATCATCGGGCTTGGTGCCGAACTTGGCATCACCGTCACCGCCGAAGGCGTCGAGACCGAAGCGCAGCTCGACATATTGCGCAAGGCTGGCTGCGTCGAGGCGCAGGGCTTTCTGATCGGCATGCCGTCAAAGGCCGCCGACATGGCTCGACTTCTCAAGACGAGGGCAGCGTCCCGGCGCGCCTGAACATCCCCGGCGTCATTCCATGCGCGGCGCGGAAGGTGCGCGAGAGATGGCTTTGGTCGGAGAAGCCGGCCGCAAAGGCGGCACCGGCGAGATCTGAACCTTGCCGGATCAGCAGATCGGCACGGCGCAGCCTGCGGTCACGGATGAAGGCAGCAGGGGTGAGACCCAGCACTTTCCTGAAATCGCGGATAACTTGAAAGCGCGTCACGCCTGCGGCTTCAGCGAGCCGCTGCAAATCGAGGTCCGAGTTCAGATCGTCTTCGATGACCTGTTCATAGACCCGGAGCCGGCTTTTCGATCCGAAGCTTTCGACCGCCTCGCGCCGCCGGCCGCCCCAATCGCCATGGCGCAGGATGAGCTTGCGCAAGGCGATCAGCATGGATGTTTCGGCGCTCGTGGCATCACCCGATGTCGAAGCCAAGTGCGCGACGCCTACTGCCTGGACGAGATCGGCATCATCGACGGTCGCTTGTGAAAACAGCGGCGCGCGATCCTGCCCGAGTTCGTCCGCGATCGCACCCACGAGCGAGGCCGAGGGATAGAAGGTGCGGTAAGCCCAGCCCTGGTCGGCGCCCGCCTCGCCGTCATGCCATATCTCCGGATTGACGAGCAGAACCGTGCCCGACGGCGCAAGGACAGTCTCGTTGCCGATGCGGACACGCTCGCACCCTTGCGTGATCAGGGCGACGACATAGGTGGGGTGCGTGTGCAGCTGGTAGCGATGCCGCGTGAAGCGCGCCTTGAGCATGCCAAGATCGCGAAAGCGCGGATGACGCCAGAACTGCGTCGTCTCCTGAGGCTGTTGAATTCCAGACACGGTCAATCCTGTTCAAGACGCTGCCGGCGCAAAACCTTTACGTGCTGGCACAAGGCCGAATTTACGACGGTCGGCAAGGAGAGCGCAATGCTGCACAACGACCCCATCGCCGCCCTCACCCCGCAGGTGGTGGAATGGCGGCATCACATCCACGCCAACCCCGAACTCGGTTTCCAAGAGTATGAGACCGCGCGCTTCGTCGCCGACAAGCTGCGCACCTTCGGGCTCGACGCGGTTCATGAAGGCATAGGCGGCACCGGCGTGGTTGGCGTCCTCAGAGGACGACCAGGCGTGCGCGCCATCGGGCTTCGGGCCGAACTCGATGCCTTGCCCGTGCTGGAGAAGACAGGATTGCCATATGCGTCGAAGAAAGACGGCGTGATGCATGCCTGCGGCCACGACGGGCACATCGCGATGCTGCTCGGCGCCGCCAAGCTGCTCGCCGACAACAGAGCCTTCGACGGCACCGTCTGTTTCATCTTCCAGCCGGCAGAAGAAAATGAAGGCGGCGCCATGCGGATGATCGAGGACGGACTGTTCGAGCGCTTCCCCGTGGAAGCCGTCTACGCCGTCCACAACTGGCCGGGGCTGCCGCTCGGAAAGATCGCGGCCCGTGCCGGGTCGATGATGGCGGCCGTCGACACTTTCGAACTGAACTTCGAAGGGACCGGCGCGCATGCCGCCATGCCGCAGCTAGGCGACGATCCCGTGCTCGCGGCCGGCGCCTTCGTTCAAGCCGTGCAGCGCATCGTCAGCCGTTCGGTCGACCCGGAAATGGCGCTGGTCGTTTCGATCACCCAGATCCATGGCGGCAATGTCGGCAACATCGTGCCGGGCAAGGTCTGGCTGCAGGGAACCTGCCGCTTCTTCGAGCCCACTTTGTCGGACCATTGCGAAAGTCTAATCGGCGACATCGCGCAAGGCATTGCCTCGGCGCATGCCCTCACCGCCAAGCTCGCCTACAAGAAAGGCTACCCGCCGCTGGTCAACACGTCGGCTGCCACTGACCGGGCCGTCCAGGCGGCAACCGCGGTTGTCGGCCGCGAGCAGGTCGAGACCGCATTCAACCCGAGCCTCGGCTGCGAGGATTTTGCCTACATGGTCCGCGAAGCCGGCGGCTGCTATGCCTTGGTCGGCGCAGGAGCGGTCAGACCGGGCGAAGGGCTGCACGGCGATCGCTATGTCTTCAACGACGCCATCGTCCCCACCGTGCTCCGCTATTTCGTCACGCTCGTCGAGCAGACGCTATCTGACGCCGAGCGCCTCAGCGCAAGGTCTCGACGTATTTCTCGTGGAAGCTGACATAGCCGGGTTCGACCACTTTGAGATGGCGCTCGATCAGCTGGTGGAAGGCCGGCAGCTGATGGAAGGGCACGCCGGGATAGGCGTGGTGCTCGGCGTGATACGGCATGTTCCAGGCGACTTTGCGCACCAGCCAGTTGGTCAGCGTGGTGCGGGTGTTTTCCAGCATGTTGGCGACAAGCGGGCAGCGGCCATGCTCGGCCAGCAGATAGACCCTGAGGAAGGGCTGGCCGAGCAGCGCCGGCACGATCCAGACATAGAGCAGTACACTTGCCTCGAACCACAGGGCTAGCGCGGCGACCACGACATAGAAAGCGATCATGGCGCGGGCTTCAGTGCGCACCTTGGGCAGGCCTTTCGGCGGCACGTAGCTGTCGTGGCAGCGGCCGGTCGCGTTGGCGTAGAGTGTCTGCAAATGACCCCACCACACCGGCAGGCCCGAGACGTGGACGATGTATTGCCGCCTCGTCTCCGGTTTCGGGAAGGCGAGTTCCGGATCGTTCTCGGGATCCTGGGTGAAACGGTGATGGCCGAAGTGGAAATAGCGAAACCAGTCGGCGGGCAGCGCGATCGCCAGGCTGCAGACGCTTGCGGCGGCATCGTTGAGCCACTGCGTCTCGAACGCCGTCCTGTGCACCGTCTCATGCAGCAGCGTGAACAGGAAGACGATGAGAATGCCTTGCGGCAACATCAACAGCGGCCAGTACGGCACCTTGGCCGCAATCAGCCCGCCGATAGCCACAATCGCGCCGAGATGGAAGGCGAGTTGGACCAGACCCGGCCCGTCCGACTTGCCGGTCAGGCGGCTGCGCTGCTCATTGGTCAGAGACGCGACGACGTCGCGATGGTCTCTGGGTTCAAACTGGGCGGATACGGTCATGGCGCCAAGCTACTCGATGCACGACAAGCGCGTCCGGCTTCAATCTGCCGCGCTCGCCGAAACGGCGGTAGATCTCCTTGCGGTCGCAGCCGGTGAAATCCTCGATGACGATGAACTGCATTTTTCCCCCTCGGTTGAATTACCGCCCGGGACCGCAAACTAACGCCCGGGACGGTCCAGCCGCTCCAGGAACCATTGCGTCAGCCGCACCCAGACTTCGTCCTTTTCGCCGGAATCCTCCCAGCCATGGTCGAGGTTCGGGTTGTCGTTGACCTCGATGACGAAGACGCCATCCTTGGTTTCCTTGAGATCGACGCCGTAAAGCCCGTCGCCGATGCAGCGCGCCGCCTTCACCGCGGTGTCGACGACATGCGGCGGCGTCTCTTTCAGCGTGAAGGTCTTGATGCCGCCCTGGTCGGGCTTGCCGCTGGCCTTGTGGTTGACGATCTGCCAGTGTTTTTTCGCCATCAGATAATGCACGGCAAACAGCGGCTGCCCGCCGAGCACGCCGACGCGCCAGTCATATTCGGTCGGGATGAATTTCTGCGCGATCAGGAGATCGGAATCCTCCAGCCACTCGGTGGCGAGCGTCTTCAGTTCTTCGAAGTTGCCGCATTTCTTGACGCCGCGCGAGAACGATGAATCCGGGATCTTCAGCACCAGCGGAAAGCCGAGCGTCTGCGCGGCCAGTTCGAGGTCCGAGGTGCCGGCTATCATCACCGTCGGCGGCACCGGCACCTTGTTGTAGGCCATCAGTTCGTTGAGATAGACTTTGTTGGTGCAGCGGATCATCGACAGCGGGTCGTCTATCACCGGCATGCCTTCCTGCTGGGCGCGGCGCGCGAAGCGGTAGGTGTGGTTTGAGATCGAGGTGGTCTCGCGGATGAACAGCGCGTCGTAATTGGCGAGCTTGGCCAGGTCCTTCCTGGTGATCGGCTCGATTTCGACGCCCATCTTTTCGGCGATCTTGGCCCAGTAACGCAGCGAGGAAATCTCCGACGGCGGCAGTTCTTCATGCGGATCGACCAGCGTGGCGAAGGTGTAGCGTGCCGGCGTGCGGCCCTTGGTGTCGCGCCACTCGCGGTTGGTGTACGTCTCGAGCGCCTGCACGAATAAGGCTTCTTCCTCCTCGGCCATCCTGGCCAGCGGCAGGAAGCCGATCTTGCGGATCGAAGCCCATTCGGCGCTGTCCTTGATGTGAACCTCAAGCGCCGGAGCGCGGAACCAGTCGAACAACAGCTTGGCGAAGCGGTCCCAGACCTTCGACGGTCCGATGCCGAAGAAGATGCAGATTTTTTGCGGGAAAACGCCTCCGAGATCCTTGCGGCACTTGTTGAGCGCCAGCTCCAGTTCCGGCAGCGCGTGCTCGTAGAGCTTGCGCTCGGACAGGTCGATCATCGTCTCGACCGTCGGGATGACCTTGTGGCCGCGCGAACCGGCGAGCAGAGAGGCATAATAGCCGCGGCTCTGGTAGGCGTAATTGTTCGATAGGTTGATGACCTTCGGCTGCTGGCCGCGAAACAGCGCCGGATGCGCAAGATAGTCACGGTTGGTGATGATCTTGTGCGGCGTCGCCGCCGGGTCGAGATCGTTCTGACGGCCGGTGAGGATGACCCAGGTCATTGTTATCAGCGTTTCCCAAGTGTGATGGCAGCACGCAGTCCGTCGCGGCCAAATTGCGCCATGTTCATGAAGATGCCGTGCGGCACGGGAATGTTGGCGGCATCGAGGATGGTCTCCTGTCTTTCGTCCTCGACCCAGGGATCGTGGATCAGGATGTGGTCGCCATCGTCGCCGATAGCCAGCACCCAATGCGGCACCTTCTTGCCGAACATCAGGAAGCCGCTGATCAGCACCAGCACCAGTTTTCCCTGAGCCAGGGCGCCGCGGATATCGTCGATGGTGAACGGACGGTAATTCACCGGGATGCCGTAAAGTTCCGCGCGGCGGCGAAAGTCCACCTGGGCAAGTTCCATCACTCGGCGCTTGTCGTCGCTGCGCACCGATTGCAAGAACAGCGCGCCATAGAAGGACACGAAGATTTCCGCCGCAAGCCCGCTTTCGTAGCCGGAAACCGCAAGGCCGAAGGGCTCGCAGCCGCCCGGGCCGGACATCATGAACACGGTCGTTGCCTCGCGCCATAGGCGGATTTCCATGACCGGATCGGGCACGAAGCCGGAATCGAAATTGGCCATCGCCATCATCAGGCAGCATGGACCGCAGGTGAACTCGCAGGTCTGCTGGTAGAACGGGACTTTGGTGGCGACCGGAATATCGCCGCGCAAGGTCTTTTCGTAGCGCAGCGCGGTGGCGCCATCCTCGTAATAGTGGGGCTCGCGACCGATCTTGCGGTAGCCGCTCTGCTCATAGATGCCGATGGCGCGAAGATTGTCCTCGCGCACTTCGAGGCGCAACATCATGCGGTCGTGCTCGAAGGCAGCTTCTTCGGCCGCTGCAAGCAGCATGCGGCCAATGCCGCGGCCGCTGAAAAACGGGCTGGTGGCAAGCGAATAGAGCCGGGCGACGCCGCTGCCCTTGCGAAACAGCACGATGGCGTAGCCGGCGACACGGCCATCGCTTTCGGCGACCAGCATCTCGGCTGTCTCGCGTTCGATCAACAGGCGGAAGGAGCGCCGGGAAATGCGGTCACTGGAAAAAACCGCCTTCTCGATGGCGGCGAGGTCATCGACGTCGGACGCGCGGGCCTTGCGAATCTCGGCAGGCATGCGGGTTTGGAAAACCTCGATTGGGTGGAGGAAAAGGCCGCGGTCAAAAACGTCGCAAACATCAGCCGAAACGCTGATATCCATCAAGCGCTATCGCACTTCGAATAGGGCCGAATTGTGACACTTTCTACCCAGGCGCATTCCCGAAACGGAATGCGCTTAACTGGCGATACCCGCCAGAAGCTGACCGTAGGCGCGCTTGGCGACCGCAGCCAGCTGCTCTCGCGGCAGCGAGCCGACGACGGCGCAGGCATAGCCCTTGTCCAGCCAATAGACCGCCTCGGGACCGTCGGCGTCGGCCATGTAGGTGCCCTTGGACTTGGCTGAGGAATCAGCGGTAACGAACAAGGAGATGCGCTGACCCTTGGCGTCCTCGTAAAGCAGCATCGCTGCCTTGCCCTGGCCGGCGGGCAGCAGCCGGCCGCCAACCAGCTGGAAGCCTTCCGCCACCAGATCCGGCGCCACCAGTTTCAAGCCGACGCGGTTGGACAGCCAGGTCTGCAGGTGATCCTTGTCGCTTGCCGGCACTTCCACCGCATGGCGCTGTTCGGCGGCATAGATGACATGGGCGGCGATAGCCTCTTCGGCCAGTTGGTCATCGGCGCCATCTTCCCTGCCGATGCCGTCGATGCCGGCAAAATAGCCGCCAAGACCGCCGATGACGAGCACTGCGGCCGCCGCGGCCGCAAGCCACCAGCGCGACTGCCGCGCCGCCGCCTTGGTCGCGCCTTCACCGCTAACGATCTGCTTGAACAGCACCGGCACGGGCTCGTCGAGTACACCGGCAAAGGCGGCGCGCAACGCGGCGCGGTCGGCGGTGTAGCGGGCGCTTTTGGCCTTCATTTCGGGATTGGCGTCGATCCAGGCGTCGTAGGCGGCGCGCTCGTCGCCCGGCAGCTCGCCGTCGAGAGCCATGTGGATATCGCGTTCGGAAAAATCGCGGCGGGTCATTTCTCGACGATCCTTATCGAGCGGCGGCGCGCCGTGTCATCGAGCAGGCTGCGCAGCTCCTCGCGTCCGCGCGCTATGCGCGACATCAGCGTGCCGGCGGGCACGCCGAGAATGTTGGCGGCTTCGGCATAGGAAAACCCTTCGATGGCGACCATGACGAGAGCGGCGCGGCGGTCGGGGCTGATCGCCTGCAATGCGTCGATGATCTCGCGCGAGGCGGCGTTCTCGGCCTGCTCGGCGGGGACTGCCTGCGCCTCGTTTGCTTCGAGCGGCAGGATCGCCGCCTCACCGCGCCGGTTCACCTTGCGCATCTGATCGATGAACAAATGATGCATGATCGTAAACAGCCACCTCCGGGGGCTTTCTCCTGTCTGCCAGCTTTCAAGCCGCAAGAGCGCTCGTTCGAGGCAATCCTGGACGAGATCGTCGGCGGATTCGCGGTCGCGCAGAAGCGAGCGTGCGTAGCGGCGCAAGCGCGGTATTTCGCCAAGGATTGCTGCCTTCTTTTCGTCCATGACCGCTGGTTCTGAGGTCGCCCTTGTTTAACCCGATTGAACGCGCCTTCCCGGCGCGGCGCAAGCGGCCAGCGCGAAGCGGTCTGCCGCCCCGGTCACCCAAGCAGTGAGATAACGAGGTGATCGGCTAAATTATTCCCCGCAATCAACAAAAGGGCCGAATTATCCTAAATCGGTCTGTGCGAAATCATGGCCTTTGTATAGCAGTGGAAGATCGCGGCCTTTCGCGCAGGCGTAAGCAAAACAGTCCCCGAGATTCAGATCCGCTTTGTGGCCAACGGCTTTGCCGTAACGGGCACTCGCGTCAATGGCCCGAGAGCTGATGTTGTCGTCAATGGCCAGACTCTCTCCCATGATCTCCACAATGAACTCATCGATCAGATCGCGGGCTTGGAGAAGGGCTTCAGCGCTGGGTCTGCGCGGGCCGGCGCCGGCCCGTGCCAATGCCTGTGTTGCTTCGAAGTGAACCAACGGAGAAACCCAGACCTGCCCGGAAAAACCGGATAGCTGCTTCAGCAATTCCTCCCACCCAGGTTCCTGGTTGAGAATGGCGACGATCACCGACGCGTCGACAAACATCAGTCTTGCCACATCTCGTCGGTGAACTTCTTCATATCGAAATCGGGATTGGGCAGGCCAAGCTTCCTGGCCCTGTCCTGAAGACTGGCGATCCGATCGCGCAGCGGCACCTTCGCCCGATTGCGCTCAAGTTCGTGCACGAGCGCGACCCGCACCGCCTCCGTTTTGCTCGGAGCGTTCGTCTCGCGTTGCAATCTGCTGGCCAGCGCATCCACTTCGTCGTCGCGGATATAGAGCGGCATCGAATATCCTCCGTTGGATATTCATATATTCCACCTCGTATATCACTTCAAGTTGCAGCGTTGGCCTCCCTCGCCGCCCGCGTCAGCAGCCGCTGGTAGAACAGGCCGATGCCGATCAGCACGGCGCCAAGACCGATGAAGGACAGCGCCCTGAGCACGCCTTCCAGTTCCGACATGTCGAACAGGAAGACTTTTACCACGGCAATCGCGATCAGCGCCGCCGAGGCAATGCGCAGCACCTGCGACTTCAGCCAGACGCCGGCGGTGAGCAGCACGACGCCGATGATCAGCCAGAGCGCCGAATAGGTGTAGGTCTCAAGCTGCCCGAGGCCGCTCCACAGGCCGATGAACTCGCCCTTGAACACGCGCCTGACCGACAGTGTGGCGTAGGCGAAGACAAGCAATGCCGCCACCACCGCCAGCATCTGCGCATACCATGGCGGCCGCTTATACCGGGCATAGAGCGCCAGCCCGCCGGCGGCGATGGCCGGCAGGAGGTAAGCCAGGAACAACAGGTTGAACACCGGAATCTGGCCGGTCGATTCATCAGTGAACAGCGGGTTCAGCACCAGGAAATGCTGGAAGACGATGAAGGCGACCGAAACCACGCCGGCGGCCATCGAGCCGTAGCGCAGCACAGAGCTTGGCGAGCGCATGTCGATCGCCAACAGTATTGCGCCGGCGCCGATGGCGATCAGCGTATAGATCGCCTGTTCGGCGAGCGTCACCGGGCCGGTGTCGATGACGCCACCATGCATGGCGTGGCGCACCAACATGGCAACGGTGAGCAACGCGAACAGTGCTGCACCCGCCTCCATGGCCAGGCGCGGCCGGCCATCGCCGGTTGGTAGCGTGGGGGTGGTGCGGGCGAGTTGCCAGGCGGCAAAGCCGAAGGCCAGCGCCGGTACGCCGTATCCCGGCAGCAGCCAGTTGAACACCGGCGTCGTCGTCAGGAACTCGGCGCCGACGATGGTCGGATCGAAGGCGACGCGGCCGAGCACGGCGACGACCGCGCCGACCGAAATCCAGCCCAGCACGGGATAAGAACGCCAACGCGTCGCCAGCGCCGGCACGATGGCGGCAACGCCGGCAAGCAACGTGGTCCAGCCGGAACCGAATGCCATGTGCAGCATCAGGAGCCCGGCCAGAGCCGAGCCGCAAAGCGCGAAGGAGACGGCGACGTCGCCCTTGAGCGGCGGCTGTTCGGCGCGCGCAATCCATTCGCCGCCGGCGGCGGAGCCGCCGCCCCGCACGGCCGCGTCCGCTGGCGTGACCAGGTGGTGCGCGG
>NZ_JAMYRV010000079.1:0-11992 GCF_040321555.1 Mesorhizobium sp. M0317
GGCACGAAAGACGATGCCAGAACAGCGTCGTCTTCATTAGCTTTCCCAGGGGGGAGATACTCTGGCCAACTGTATTCCTCCTGCGGCCCGCTGTGCTGCGCAGCGGCGTCCCCAATGGCACGAGCCTCCATGTCGACTGCGTCTTCCGGACGAGCAGCAAGGGCAATTTCGCGCCCGAGTGCGGCGTACGGCGGGAACTTCCGGAGATGAGCTAGTGCACTGATCCACCGGTTACCACTGGAGTCCAAATAGCGCCTGGCATCTTCATCCAGCGACCCCTCGTAAAGCCGAGCCGCAATCCCCGGCCTGTTGTTTTCATGCAGGTATTGACTGAAACGTCTAAGAGTAGCCGCATAGTCCTGAATGGTTTTGGGATTCGGCCCGGTCGCAGGCGCTGCCTCGTACTTTTTGACCAGAGCCGCTTTGTAATCTCTGATGAGCTCGGCGTCGACAGGGTCGGGATTCAGGGCAGCGCGGCCCACCATTGGCGCTCCGCGCGCCGACTCTTTGAGACGACCCAGTGCTCTAGCCACGTTCGAGGAGCCACTCTCGCGCTGGTACTCCTTGAGATCCTGATCCAGCAACGGATCGTCAAGCCGAGCAGCAAATCCCGGCTTGTTATTATCAAAGAGCCAACGACCAAAGCCGAGAAGAGAATTTACATGGTCCGTGACCGTGCGCTCCCCGACCTTACCGGCATAGAGTGCTGACCTCAGCCCTTCGACAACGGTCGCATCGTTGAAATAAAGAGGACGCTTGTCGCGACCGGAGACCACTACTGGAGGATCTGGCTGCACCGCCGCCGGCAGAGAACGAGCATGGTCACGCAACTCGACCCGTGCGGGGGGATTCAGATCAACCACTGACGAATCCGGCGCATGATGATGGCGCGCCGTTGAGTGACCCGGCTGCAGCACCGAGGCACCCAGCATCGACCCACTGCCTCCGGCGTACGGCGCCGCGGCGTGTTCTTGTCCGATCCCTTGCATCATGGGCTGCGCTTCCCATGGGGCCGCGCCTTCGATGAGGTTCAGGTCTCCCTGAGACGGATGAGGATGGAACGGGTCTGGCAGAGCCGGAACGCCGGGGGCGGGAATTTGGGCAGCGGCTTGGCGCGCCTCGCCCGAGCGCTGCTCAAAGCCCTCTTGCCCGGCCTGTGCCGCTTGCTCTTGAGATGCCGGGGGCTGCACCTGCCGCCAACCTGTTACATTGGATAGGTCAAATTTGTGCCGGTTCACGCTAGCCTCACGTCCACAGATCAGCTGAGCAACCTACTCGGGCATACTTACGAGAAGCTGACGAGGTCCGCGGTCCCGGAGCGGGTAGGCCTAATTTTCTGCGCGCCGATTGCGCTGGCGCGACGTAGCCCGGCCTTTTGCCAGCTCGGCAGCTACGGCTCGCAAAGAGCGTCGTAAGGCTTGCGGAGCCGCCCCTCAGCTCCCGTCGAGGAGCAATCCTCAATTCACATATTTGGAGATGGCTCGCTGGTTTACCGGTCTGCGAGCCCTGCAAGCCCATGCTTCAGATGCCGCCCGTGCAGAGGTATTTCATTTCGAGGTAGTCCTCGAGGCAATGGCGGGAACCCTCCCGCCCGATGCCGGACTGCTTCACTCGGCCGAAATGCGCGGCTTCCGACGACATGCGTCCCGTGTTCATACCACCATGCCATATTCCAAGGCCTCGGCCACACGCCAAACACGCTTCCGTTTGAGGCACAAATGTGGGCGGCAAGGCCGTAGATCGTGTCGTTGGCCTCATGCACGACCTATCCGCATCGTCGAAGCAATCACAGGCGCCAACCGCCCGAATGTCTCTTTCTTGCGCGATGGTCATCTCGCTGGAGACAGGACCGATAGTTCGACGTGCCATTCGCGCGATGCGTTTGCCCCCGCATCGAATTCTGCGGCCTTTCGCGACGGCATCTGCGATATGGGATTCGATTTTGGCCAGAGCCTGCCTGTCGATCAGCACCGATCGCCACTCCGGAGCAAAGCCCTCGCAAACGATAAGTGGCGGACTTTCTCCACGAATTCTCGACAAACACCTTCGTGAACGCCTGACTGGACGGGGGTAGGCGTGCCGAACAGGTCGCATAACCACGCCATCGTTCGGCGACTGCAGCCGCGAAGCGTCTCGAACACACATCGGCTCGATGCGGTTGCGTCCAGAATGCATCGGCGAGCGGCGGGAGTCTTCGCTATATTCGCCCCGACATCCCGAAGTCCTCCAGCTTGCCTGCCAAAAAGGGGTGTTGCATGAATAAACCCGCTTTCGTCGCCGTCAGCCGCGTGCCCAGGAAGGACGACAGCCTCCATAGCAAGAATGCGAGATGATCATCGTATTCAGCGGCAGCGTGCCGGCGAAATTGGGTTTTCGGCAGGCCAAATAGCGCGATGCAGAAGGATGGTGAGGATTTCGCGTCCGCTGACGCGTAGGTTCGTCGACGCTTATCCAGTATCGAGATAACAACGCCGCTGCGCAGGAACGAATTCTGAGAGCGCACCCTGCGAGAGGTTGCGCTTGCTGACGCGGCTGTGGAAGAAGCAGGGGCTCGCGCCGAAGCGCATGATCACCGACTAGCTTCGCTCGTATGGAGCGGCAAAGCGACAGATGATGCCGGACGTCGAGCACCGGTCGCACAAGGGGTTGAACAACAGAGCGGAGAATTCCCATGTGCCGCCGCGAAAACGGGAGCGGATGATGCAGGGGTCCGATCGCCGGGAGGCCTGCAACGCTTCGTCTCGACCTTGTCAGCCCTCCGCAACCTCTTCGTCCCGCCCCGCCCCAAACGTTCTGCTCTCGCCATACATGTTCATCGCTTGCAAGCCATCGCCGAATCGAAGGCCGTGACTGGAACGCCCGCATGAATTCAGCAGCAGCAGCCCTCGGCCGGCCAATTTCAGACAACGTGACAAGCCCGACCAACAAGCCTATGTCGTCAAATCGCCAAACCGACGCGGCGAACTCGTGCTGGTCGGCAAGGCGATAGTGGCTGGAGCATCAACTCGGCCGACGAGAGTGGCCACACCATCCTAGACAGGATCGGCCGATATGCCCGGCATCGCCGCTGCACAGCGGGCATCCAGACGTTGCCGGGTTGACTATGGGTGTCCGAACCGCGAAAAGAGGCCGCTCTTTATGAGTGGCGTGCGCTGGCAGTCTAACCCCAAGCCCCCCGCCCGGGCTGCCGGCGCGCTTCTAGGAACATCGAGGTAGATGACGAGACTCCGAACTACATTTCCAAAGCTATCGGTGGATTCACATTTCAAGCCCAATCGATTTCCTACAGCCAGGCGCGAACGTTCGACTGGAACATTCAGAATTCACATCAAGGTGCACCGCTGTTGCGTCCCGAACAGGTTCGGCTGCTCGATGACGAGTACGAGATTGTTCTCATCAAGGTCTGCCACCATTAAAAATGAGGAAGGTGCGATATTTTTCGGATCGCATTCTGAAACGCATCTTTGAAAGCCAGACAGGCGCCCTCCCGGAGCCGGCGCCCTTGACGGGAGCAGAGGAGGCGCTCTCCGCAGAATCTCAACTCGGTGACCCGCTGTGTGAATTGGCGCAGGACTTTGACGATACAGTTTGATGAGGCTAGTATGAACCCGCGAAATAGTAATCCATCCCGTGTAACAGCTTTGTCGCAGGTGCAGGACGCCGGCTTGGAAGACGGGCAAGCGGTCCAGGCCCGGCGAGTGGGCTTTGAGCAGCACGTGTCCGAGGCGCTCCGGCCGCTGTTCGATGGTCGAGCTGACGAGCCGCCTACCGGTCCAGAGGAGCTTCTGCGACTGGAACAGGGGTTTCGCGAGGTGCTTCAGCGAGGGCAGGATCATCAAGCCGCCTCGTCTTTTTTCAGCGATCCAAGGATGCCCGCTGGACGGGATGACCCCAAGGGAAGCGTGTCGGACGCTTTCGCAGCAGCCGGCTCTAGGCACGCCGAGGCCGCCGCCCCGCCAGTGTTAGCTGCCAGCCAACAGCAGATCCGGCCCTCGCCAGTTGCGTTTGACCGGCCGGTATCATCCTCGGCTGCTGCAGGCGTGCGCTTGTATGCCCCTTCGATGATCTCTCGGAAGACCAGTTCCGAAAACTGCGATCAGTTGCCCGCCTTGTGCTGGCGCCTCGCCGTCGAGGTCGAAACGCCCGCGATTCAATGGAAGGTCAGCGGGCCATGGGGGCAGAGTGCAACGGTGTCTACACCGCCTATTTGAGGGGGAGAGGTACACTTGGCTTTCCTGTTCCAGCAGCATCCGGCCGCACACCGACGCGATGGGGAGCTAGAATTCAAATCGGACCTTCGCAAGGCACGCACCGCGGCTCAAACGCCGTTCGTTTGGGAAAAATGGCTCAGTACCGACAAAGCTTCTGTGATGGCCCTAGTGGCCTCGGTTGCGCTCTTGGTCGCGATACAGTGGCAAGACCCCCAGATCAACGAGGCGGTCCTAAGCGAACTGCGGACGATTCAGATCAACTACGCATTGCTCCAGCGAGACGTCGCCCGCGCCGACATGGTATTGGACTTCCGTTCCGTTGCTTCTACCGGGCAAGCATTAAAAAGGAACCTTCAAAACTACCAACGCCTTGTTGAGATTTCGCCCAATGAGAGCTCCGGGGTGCACTCCAGGTTGGTTGCACAGCTCAAAAAGTCCCTCGAAAACACAGAAGCTGCCATCTCGGCCTCGGCCGCGCAAAATGAGCTTCTGCAAAGCTCTCTCGTACGCTTTGCTCGCTCGGCTAATCGCCTTCGGGGGGGAGTGTCGAACAGGCCTGAATTTTCCAATCTGATCCTTCAATTTTCGGCCAGACCGGGATTCAGCCTCGCATTACAAATCGATCAGTCTCTCCGCCGACTTCCTCCTAGCCAGGACCAAGTCACGGAGGATGTTGCCCGCGAGGGCCGCGCTATCCTGTCCTCAATGTTGAGGTTGGACCGCGCTGTCAATCGGATCCCATCCTTCGACACGTTCGCCAAGGCTGCCGAATTGGAGCGAGAACATCTGAAAGCCTACAGCTTCGCCAGCGCGCAAGCGCAGCGTACACGACTTTTCTTTGGCTTGGTGTCCATATGCCTCTGCTTGTTTGCGACCATTCGAGCCTCCACGCAGCATGTGCGGACGAACCGGTTGGAAAGGCGGTTAGAGCTTGAAGCGGCGATGAGTGAGATCGAAGCTTGTTTCATCGACAGTCAAGCAACGAAGGCTTCGCGGCGCTTCTCCACCGAAGCAGCGCTTAGACTCATTCAATGCGTTTTCGATGCGGATCAATGCGCGCTTGCTCTGGTGGATCCGAGTATCAGCAGGAATACCGAGTACTTTGTCGCGAACAAGCGCATGCGCGTCTGGAACGCCGCGCTAATCCATGAAGTCGTCTCACTTGTACACCCGGAACAGCCAGTGTTTCGCGTCGTTCCGGCGTCTGAAGTGGTTCGGACTGCCGTAGGCACTACCGGTGTTTGTCAAATTGTTGGTTGCAGGGCCTCCGATCAGCAGGCTGCGGTTTGTATCCTTGTTTTTGAAGGAGATCGCTCACCACCCTCCACAGACGACCTTCTGGTTCTGGCGAGCGCTACTGTGCGTTTAGGCAACCATCTTGAAATGCAACGTGTACACACGGAACGTAACCTTTTTGAGAGTCGATGGGAGCATGCGGAAAGGCTGACGGCTGTCGGCACAATCGCAAGCGGCGTTACACATGAATTCAATAATGTTCTAGGAGCAATAGTCGGCTACGCAGAGATGGCTAAAGGTCTTGTGCGTCACCCCTCGAGAATTCGGGGCCACATCGGCCAAATTATCTTGGCCAGCAACCGAGCCAAACTGATTATTGATCAAATTTTGTCACTAAGCCGAAATCGGAAGCGCGTGACGATGCCTTTCGACGTCTCGGAGAGTGTAATGGATCTCGCGCCATTGCTGCGGGTTACACTTCGTGCGGATGTTCAGTTGAACTTCAAGATCAACGAGTGGCAAACGGTGATCGAGGGCAGCCCGACCGAGATACAGCAGATCCTTATGAATCTATGCAAGAACGCGTCGGAGGCTCTCTTGAATGAGGGCCGTGTCGAGATTAGCGTTTCTCGCGCTCACGTCTGTCAAACGAAGCCCGTGGCTAAGGGCACCTTGAAACCGGGAGATTACGTTCTCCTCTCCATCAGCGACGATGGCCAAGGAATCGCAAGTTCGGTGCTTCCGCATATCTTTGAGCCCTTTTTTACCACGCGCTCTCGCGTCGGCGGGACCGGACTGGGTCTTGCTGCAGTGGACCGCCATGTGAGCGCGCTCGCAGGATGCCTTGACGTCACCTCGGCTGTTGGCCGAGGTACACGCTTCGATCTCTACTTACCGGCCTGCGCTGAGGAGCAGGTCAGAGCTGATAGCGCTTTCGGCCCATGCGATGGATCACTTGGCAACGGAGAAATCATTGCAGTCGTTGACCCCGATCCAGCAGCGTTGGAGATCTACATGGATAAGATCGCCGCGCTGGGTTATAAGCCGGTCGGCTTCGCGACCTTCGAGAGTCTTTGCGACTGGATCGAGAGCGGGAAGGCAGCCGACCTCCTAATTTTCGATAAAGCGACTTTCCTCGGGCCAGGACAGCCCGAAGCCGTACCTACCACCCTGATGACGGTGCCCATCATCGTCGTTGGTGGAAGCGACCCCATGCCGATCACATCTGGTAATCAGACCTTCGTCCTTTGGCTAGCCAAACCGGTCTCGTCCAGGACGATGGAGCATGCAATTCGTAGGATGATAATGGCATGATGCCGCCGACGCGCTCAGGCTACCGAGCTACCGAGGCAATCGGAGGCGGAGCCGGCTGGGATCCAGCAAATACAAGAGCGTCGGACGATCTCTGCGCACCCGGCTCATGGCGAGTTCCCCTCGAACACTGTCGTCGGCTTCCGCCCAAGGAAGGGCTCCCCGACCACGGCAAACCTGCCGCCGTGCTCGTGACCGTCAAGGACAAGTCGCCGCGCGATGGGGTCTGCGGGCCTCCATCCTTGACAAGTCACTGCGCGCTGGCGGCGACAGGCGACGGGTAATATAGGGTCGGGACGAGGAGATGGTCGCCAATCGGTCATGCAAGATGGTTGACGAAAAGCAAAGCTTGACAATCATCGCCCCATTCACGCCAGACTTCTCCTGTGCGCTCATCACTCGGCTACGGCTCCTCGCCTGCCCCGACAAGGCTATCGCCGCCCGGCCGGGCAAGCGATGTCCCAGGTTCCGACGTGTTCCTTTCATGCTTGATGGACCTAGGCCCCGGCAGGGCGGGAGCATGAGGCTGGGTTCTCGGTCGCGGATCTGTGAGGCAAGCACGGGGTAAGCGAAGGCTCGACCCACCATTGGGGAGGCCGGCTTCGGCACGGAGGTGCGGCCTCGGCGTTGAGAGGCATCGGATCGGGTGTAGCAGGACTTTCGAACTAACTGCCGACAACACACTGGATAGGCTGTTCTCGTCGTTCGGTCCAGTTCACCAACGCCTGTGTCGACATTTTACGGCGCTTCACTACTCAGCGCCGCGCCCGTGAGCGCCAGCGAGTGGTCGTCGGCGGGCTCGATGGCGCTATCAGGTCGGGGACTCGACCTCTATGATCATCACCGACTTAATTCAAATTTGTCTGTATATATTGACGATTGCACCACCTTCACCTCGTAAACGGCAATGCGGGCGGATGGAGAGGGTTCTATGATATGACAAGCGATTTTTCCGCCGCCCGAGGGCATTTAGATCGAGCGTATGACTACCTTTGTGGGGATGACCCGATGAGTCAAAGGGGCCGCGAAGCCTTGGATCTGCTAATTGAGGCGGTTGCCGTCGAAGAGTTCAAGCAGCCACGCCAAAGCGCGGAGGTGCTAAGGTTTCCGATCGGGCGCCGCTGCTGAGGTAATCTCCACGGCCGCCATGTAACCTCAGGTGGCAGGGACTCGCCGCCCCGTGAGGGCCGGGAACGAACGCATTGGCAAAAGGAAAGCCCACTTGCCAGACCCGCGCCCGGCCGGCGTGGTAAGAAGGCCGGCGGGTTCCCAAGCGGAGACATTGACGCCGGACTATGACGTTCTTTGCATCGGCAATGCAGCGCCGGCAACACCGCCGCCGGCGTAGGCAGCTTCGGCGGGCGCGCCGCCTTCTTCGGCAGGTGTCGAACGACGCGCTCGGCGAGATCTACGCCCACGACATCCACGCCCAGGGCGTCGCCTTCGACACCGAACCGCTAGTGGGACAACCACCGACGGCATGCTCGATGATCTTCGTAACGCCCGATGGCGAGCGCTTATCTCGGCGCCTGCTTCGAACTCGGCCCGACGATGTCGAACCGGACAAGGCTTCGGGCACCAAGGTCACTTATTTCGAGGGCTATCTGGGGGACCCGCCGCGCGCCAAGCAAGCGATCCGGCAGACCGCGCGGCTGGCGCATGCCGCTGGGCGCGAAGTGTCGATGACGCTGTCGTATTCGTTTTGCGTCGACCCCTACCGCGACGAGTTCGTCGAGCTGATCCGCTCCGGCACGGCAGCAGCAGGTCGTCTGGATCGCCGGGACTATCCGGGTGAGTACGTCGGGGTAATGTGCTGAGAGTTCTGCAAATTCGCTGAGAGGGGGCGGTCATGGCAGGCTGGTGATTGTTCACGTCACCGATTGCCGCGAAGGAACGCCACCATGACGAGACTGAAGTTAAGACCGCCAGCGCTGCCGTCAAAGCAAGGGCATCGGGTTGGTCGTGTCCGACGATCACGCCGGCCTGGTGGCAGCGACCGGCGAGGTGATCCCCGAAGCCGCCTGGCAACGCTGCTACGTGCACTTCCTCAGGAACGCGCTCGATCATCTGCCGAGGAAGCACGGCGACGACTGCCTGCAGGAATTGCGCTGGCTCTACGACCGGCGCGATCTCGCAGAGGCCAGGGCTGATCTTGCCGCATGGCTTGCCAAATGGTCGGCACGCTATCCGCGCCTGACAGGCTGGGCCGAGGATGCCATCGAACAAACCCTGACCTTCTTCAGGCTGCCGAGACAGCACCACAAGCATCTCAAATCCACCAACATGCTGGAGCGGCTCAACGAGGAAATCCGCCGGCGCACCTATGTCGTGCGCATCTTCCCCAACACCGAAAGCTGCCTGCGCCTGGTCAGGGCCTTGGCCGTCGAGACCAATGAAAACTGGATGGAGGCCAACCGCTACATCAACATGGACGACCTGCGCGAGCACAAGAAGCTCGCTCTGCGCCAAGCCGCATGACCAGCATCATGGCCGCCCCATTTTGCAGAACTTGACGCACACAACCCGCTTTGCTCTCTCTACAAAGGCATCGGAGTTGCCGAGCCGCAACCGCCTTACATGCCACTGAAAGCGCCAGCCCGATGCTGACTCGCGCCATGTGAATTGAGAAGGGAGATCGAGCCGGCTTCGAGTGAGCCCAGGCTAAGATCTAAGCTCATCCACGTGCATGATCAGCTTACGACGGGCAGTCACGGCGTGGATGTGCCCGCGGTTAGGAGGCGTATCCAAGTAAACCCGCTGGGTAGATTGCAGTTCGGGATCCGAGGCACGCCCGCTGCGCGTAGCGATTTGAGGACAGCATTGTACACGATCCAACGCAATGACCGACCGTCCGGTCTCTCGTGCAATTTAAATTGAAACGTCTGTCTTGCCGCTGCAGGTCGGCCCGTAAATCAGACGGATTAGCATGTGTTTACCGCTTAGAAGCCCTTGTTTTTCGAACTAACTGCCGACAACAAACTGGATAGGCTGTTCTCGTGGTTCGGTCCAGTTCACCAACGCCTATGTCGACATTTTAGGGCGCTTCACTACTAACGGGCACCGCACGATGGCAGCTCGTTTTCTCCGGCAAAAGATACTCCCTGTGTTAGCTTCCGTGTTGTGTGCTTGCCCTCACCTGCGGGATACGGAAGGCCATCCCTAAAAGCATCGAATGCGGCAGCGACAGCGCGAATCCCAAAGCGATGCTCCCGCCGTACGCGGACAAAACCGTTTTCGAAGTCCACTATTCCGTCCTTGGCCAGCATCGCCAAACGCTCATCTGAACCGCGAAGACGGATCAAATCAGATCCGTGGGCGACACAGATTGCCGGCACGTCAGCCTCGAAATCGCACATTAATCGCTCGATGATTGCGGCTCGCAGGCGGTCGTCGTCTGTGAGGCGATGGCCCTTCGATGTCGCCAGTCGGCCAGCTGCGATGTGCCGGATGTAGAAATCCCGTGTAACTTCGTTTTGAACGTACCCCTGGCCGATGCGGCCGATAGCCGACGCGCCGAAACCGATCAGGGTTCTGCAGGTATCGGCAGAGTAGCCCAACGAGTTACGTCGCAGGCGACCTGTTTCCTGTGCCAGCGCGAGCTCGTCGTGCGGCAAGGCGAAATGGTCGAGCCCGATCTCTCGGTAGCCGGCGGCAACCAGCGTCACGGCGGCAGCCGCATGCTGTTCAGCGCGGGCAGCGCTGTGGGGAAGAAACTCCGCCTCGATGAGGCGCTGGTTCTTTATTTGGGATGGGATATGCGAGTAGCCGAACAAGGCAAGCCGGTCGGGGCGCATGGCGACCGCCGCCCTCGCCGTCTCGACGCACGACTCCACCGTTTGACGCGGCAGGCCGTAGATGAGGTCGAAGTTGATCCGGTTTACTCCATGCCGGCGCAGCATTTCCACGGCAGCCGACGTCTGGGCCTCGCTCTGGATTCGGTTGATCGCTTTTTGAACAATGGGATCGAAGCTCTGTACGCCCAGGCTCGCGCGGTTCACGCCGGCCGCTCCCAAGCCTTCCGCCATCTCGGGCGTGAGCGTGCGTGGATCGATCTCGATGGCGACCGTAGCTGTTTTCGAGATGGCGAAGCGGCATCGAAGGAACTCCATCAGAGCGAGGAACTCGGCTGGTCCGATGAGAGACGGCGTTCCGCCGCCGAAATGTATGTCGCTCACGGGCAGCGTCTTCGGCACTCGCTCGCAAACCAGACGGATCTCGTCACGCAGCGCCGCCAGATAGTTGAGGATGGGCGCATCATGGCGGGTGATGGTGGTTGGGAAGCCGCAATACCAGCAGGCTGATCGGCAGAACGGAACGTGCAGATAGAGTGACACCGGATCCTCAGCCGGCAGGTTCCTGAGCCATGCCTCATAAGCCCCGGCGCCGACCGCCCCGGAGAACTCCGACACAGCCGGATAGATAGTGTACCAAGGCAGCCGGGCCTCTCGAAATTTCGTGGTGTGCAAAGGCACAATCCCATACTGATAACAACCAACCCTACTCACCGCGCCCGCCTGGGTCCCTGCGCTATGTCAGTCCGTTCCGTTTGGGCTCGAATCTAGATCTTTTTAGGTTGTGTGCGTCAAGTTCTGCAAAATGGGCGATCATGAAACTGGTCATGCGGCTTGGCGTAGAGCGAGCTTCTTGTGCTCGCGCAGATCATCCATGTTGATATAGCGGTTGGCCTCCATCCAGTTTTCGTTGGTTTCGACGGCCAGCGCCCTGACCAGGCGCAGGCAGCTTTCGGCGTTCGGGAAGATGCGCACGACATAGGTGCGCCGGCGGATTTCCTCGTTGAGCCGTTCAAGCATGTTGGTGGACTTGAGGTGCTTGTGATGCTGACGCGGCAGCCGGAAGAAAGTCAGCGTCTGTTCTATGGCTTCTTCCGCCCAGGTGGTCAGCCGCGGGTAGCGGGCGGACCATTTGGACAGCCACGCGGCGAGATCGGCCTTGGCCTCGGCGAGATCGCGCCGGTCGTAGAGCCAGCGCAGTTCCTGCAGACAATCGTCGCCGTGCTTCCTGGGCAGGTGATCGAGCGCGTTCCTGAGGAAGTGGACGTAGCAGCGCTGCCATGCTGCTTCCGGGATCACCTCGCCGATCGCCGCGACCAGGCCGGCATGGTCGTCGGACACGGCCAGTTCGACGCCCTTGAGACCGCGTCGTTTCAAGCCGACGAGGAAGTCCTTCCAGGCCGAGCGGCTCTCGCGATTGGCCATCTCCACGGCCAGGATCTG
>NZ_JAMYRV010000080.1:0-10312 GCF_040321555.1 Mesorhizobium sp. M0317
CAAAAACATCATCTTCTGCACCAGTGTATTCTCGGGCGAATTTGGCATTGCGCGCAACCGCATTGCGCCGGTCGCACTGTTTGCCGGCATGACATCACCAATTCCCGATCGGTTGATGTCAGCCTTCGGCGATACGGAGTTCGCTCTCCTTCCTGCTACTGAAAATGGCAGCACGATCCGCCTGATCAAGGGCAATCGCTTGCTGATGCGAAACTGCATTTCGTTCCCGAGGAAGTCCGGCTTCTCGCAGGATTTTCTGGCCTCGGTAGAACAGCGTCTTCGCAAGGCGATGATCGCGCGCTGGCCCCAGCTTGCCTCGCTCGAATTTACAGACACTTGGTCCGGTATTAATGGCTTCACCCGAAATGATGCGATCGAGTTCGGGCAGGTCGACTCAAACGTGTACTTAAATGTGTCCTCGGATGCGGCGACGATGACCAGAGGAACTGCCACAGGCAAGCTTTTGGCCGAGAAAATATGTGGCGTGCGCAGCAAGCTGCTCGATCTCGCTGAGACGGCGCCCAGGGCCGCGCTAATTCCGCCGCGGGCGATCCTAAAGCATGTTGTCAACCATCGCATACGCGGTGCCGAGCGTCGCGCGCGGGAGGAATTTTAGCCAAGCCTGGGATCGCTTGATATTGAATGAAGCCTGTAGTTCGCAAGACGATCCTGGTTCGAAGTATCCGGGATCATATGCCTCGCAGGTGCCGACTGCTGACGACCCCTGTTTTGACACTTCGGACAACATTCAAAGCGGCGGCAGTCTAGGCACTCATTGAGATCGCGGCAGAAGGGCGCTTGGGACTCAAGATAATGTCGTGCATCGCGCTTGTCATGAGCGCAGTGCAAGCGCGACTATCCGGGCCGCCAGCGCGCAGTCATGCAGCCCCCAACTCAGCCGCCTTCACCAAGACGTGCGGCGCCTACGTAGAGGTTGCGACCGGTCTCGACCAATTCAAGGTAGCATCAACAAAGCCATACATAAAGCGTTACCAGTATCACTCATTGTAAAATGGATCCATTGGCTGTTACACACAGGGCTAAACAAAATGCGAAAGATCCTTTCGACTCATGACGGTAAACGCTTTGACTACACTGCGGCAACCTCAAACAACCCGTCGCGGTGTTCGGCTGACCGATGAACGCGCCCTTCTCGACGAACGGCAGCATGGGCCTGGTTGGCCGGGATGAACGTCGGCATGACGCCGTTGCGCGGGAAGAAGCAGACTATCGCGTGGCGATCCTGCTCCTTCCGGGCTTTTCCCAGCTGAGCCTGTCGTCCTTCCTCGACCCGCTCAGACTTGCGAATTCGGTTGCCGGTCGTCGATTTTTTGAATGGTCCGTAAGCACGGCGGATGGAAAGTCAGTGGAGTGCGCGTGCGGTATCTCCGTGTCTGCCGACCATGCATTTTCGAAGACCGTAGCAGCGATAAGTTCAGTAGCCCGGCCCCACATGGTCGTCCTCTGCGCCGGCGAACAGGTCGAAACCCAAGCTTCCGCGCCGCTCATTAACCTGCTGCGTCTTTGCCGGCGGCATAGGGTGCCCATCGCCGCCCTCGGAACAGCAACTTGGCTCCTCGCACAAAGCGGTCTGCTGAATGATGCTCCGTGCACGATTCACTGGGGAAAGATGCCGGCGCTGACGGAGACGTTCAGTGGTCTCAACGTCATGAATAACCTGTTCGTCAGCAATGGTGATATTACCACCTGTGCGGGGGGTTTTGCGCCCTTCCATCTCGTGATGGAACTCGTATCCAATCGTCTCGGGAAGGAAACGGCGTCGGCGGTCTGCCATCACACGACCGCGCTCCAGTGGCGATCTGGCTCGGATATGCAATGGGAGGCCAGTGCCGAATTCGCCGGCGTCAGCAAAACTATGTCTGAGATCATCAGCCTAATGGAGCAACACATCGAGGATCCGCTTGCTCTGTATGACATCGCGCAATGCGTGGGCCGCTCGCGGCGTCAGATCGAGCGATTGTTTGAACGCTACGTCTCGTGTTCGCCAATGCGCTACTACCTGCGCCTCCGACTAGAGCGGGCGAAGCAGTTGATCGAGAATACGGACATGCCGCAACTGGAGATAGCCGTGGCCTGCGGCTTTGTCTCGGCGTCCCATTTTTCCAAGTGCTTCCGGGGTGCGTTCGGACGCAGCCCAGCCGAACATCGCGGCTGCTCTAGCGAGACGACGCGACCGAGGGTCGGCGTCCGGCCTGAGGCGTCTTTCGACGCTGAGGCGATCACATGAAGATAATATCCGCTCATTCGGTAATGACACTTGCTGAGATGGAGGGACGGTACACATGAAACTGCATGAATACGCCGGTCATGACGCCACAGGGCTCGCGGAGTTGGTCCGCAGGCGCGAGGTCACCACCCTGGAGCTCATCCGCCTCGCGCGCGAGGCACACGACCAGATCAACCCGACGATCAACGCCGTCATCGAGTTCTATGAGGATGCCGAGTCCGTTTCCGGCTCTGACACCGGGCCATTCGCAGGGGTACCCTTCCTGCGGAAGGACATCGGCGCCAGTGAGGCCGGCCGACTCCAGGAACAGGGAAGCCGGCTTTTCAAGGGTTTTCGCTCCACTGTGGAGAGCTATTTCATGCAACGTGCGCGGGCCGGCGGGCTGCGCATCGTGGGGCGCACCACCACCCCCGAATTGGGCGTCGGAATGGCGCGCATGAGCGAATCCTTGGCCAATGGGATCACGCGCAATCCGTGGCAGCTGGACCGAACGTCGGGCGGCTCGTCATCCGGGTCGGCAGCTGCCGTTGCTGCGGGCATCGTGCCGATTGCGCACGCCAGCGATAGCCTCGGGTCCACACGCACCCCAGCGGCTTTCTGTGGCCTGGTCGGCTTGAACCCATCGCGCGGCCGCATCTCCGGCGGCCCGGACCAGCAGGATGTCGGGTTAGGCTTGGGTCGCTACTTCGTAGTCTGCCGCAGCGTCCGAGACATGGCGGCGGCGCTGGATGTCTTTGCCGGCGCTCATCCAGGCGATCCGTTCGTCATCCAGCCGCAGGAGCGGCCCTACGTGGAGCAGCTTGCCCGTCCCACTACCCGCCTGCGGGTCGGCGTGGCCATCTCGCCATGGGGGGATAGGAAAGTCGAGCCGGAGATCCGCGCGGCCGTCGAGCGGACCGCAAAAACTCTCGAAACGATGGGACATCTCGTCGAGGAAATGTCTTCGCCCTACGCCTTGGGCGACATGCGAACGGTCGAGGCTGGCGCATGTGTCATGTGGATGGCATCGCTAGATGACGCAGCGCGAGCGCTCGGACGCATAGTCGACGAGCAGACCGTGGACCCCGTCAATCTCGAGTTTTACCGGGCGGCTCAACGGCTGCCGCTATCGTACGCTGCGGAAGTGTTCGAGGCCCAGCGCAAGGTCCGCGCCGATGTGGGGGATGCGATCAAAGCCTTTGACATCCTGCTGACACCCACATTGCCATGCACTGCGCTTCCCCACAGTACCAAAACCACGATCAGCGAGGGTATCACGATCGACGAGTTTCGTGACGCCAGCCAGTCCCTGTATCAATTCCAGGGAGTCTTCAATATCACCGGTCAACCCTCAGTTTCGCTGCCTCTCTTCAATGATGGCGAAGGCCTGCCCATCGGCATCCAGATTGTTGCTCGCTTCGGCGATGAGGCGACCTTGGTTCGTGTCGCCTGCGATCTGGAGGAGGCCATTCCCTGGTCTGCAAGGCGGCCAGCTGTGTTTGTGGGCAGCGGAATGCAGCGAGGGAATGCTAATGGAAAGAGCGGGCAGCCGGTTCCTGCACAATAATCCTACGACATCCAAAGGTCCCCATCCGGATGGCCCTTCTGCTGGGATCGAGCAACCCGAGGACCCGTTCCCCGGACTCGATAAGGGGCATTGGCTGCCGTGTCGAAGGATACGGTCGTGCAATGCGGTCACTTTAAAACAGGTCCTGATAAAACAGCAAATCTCGCGGTGGGCGTTGGCATTGGCTCTGTTTCAAAAATTTAGGATTTTCTCTCATCCACATCAACTACTGACGCGTTTTGGCGGAAATCTCTCACTTACATGCCTCATAGGATGAGGTCAGGAATGAAGGTGATCGCCATTTGACGGAAACTGCGCATTCAATCGCCTGTGGTTCGCACAAAGATGCGAGGCAACCGAAAAGACCGACTTCGAGATGGTCAAGAGAACACGCAAAAGAGGTTTAAGGTAATGACGGATGTTGAAACTTTCCGGGAGTTGCAACGCGAGGTAACAGAGTGGCGGCGGTATCTGCATGAAAATCCTGAACTAGACTTTCAAGAACACAACACAGCCAAGTTCGTGGCTGAAAAGCTGGCATCTTTCGGCATCAATCATATTGTGACGGGGATAGCTGAGACCGGAATCGTAGCGCTGATCCAGGGCGAGGGCGGCGACGGGCCTACGATCGGGCTAAGAGCGGACATGGATGCCTTACCTATTATAGAAGCGTCCAACAAGCCGTGGTCTTCGAAAAAGCCGGGCATAATGCATGGATGCGGCCATGACGGTCATACGGCCATGTTGTTGGGCGCTGCGAAACACCTAGCTTCCACGCGCAATTTCAAGGGCTGCGTCGCCTTGATCTTCCAGCCGGCAGAAGAGGTAGAATTCCCAAGCGGCGGCTTTAGGATGGTCCAGGAAGGAATACTGGATCGGTTCAGCATATCCCAGGTTTTTGGTATGCATACCAGGCCGGGCATAGAAATTGGTGGGTTCGGCATTCGCCATGGTGCCACCATGGGCTCGCAAGACGACTTCGACATCATCGTGAAGGGCGCGGGCGGCCATGCGTCCACCCCCCATAGAACAGTCGATCCCGTCACCATTGGAGCACAGATCATCCTTGGTCTGCAAACGTTGGTCTCCCGCAAGACTGATCCCATGGAGTCACTCGTGATCTCCGTCACAAAGTTGAAAGCCTCACAGGCTTACAACCAAATTCCTGACCAGGTCGAGATTTCCGGAACCGTCAGGGCGCTCGCATCTAATCTGCGAGACTTCGCCGAGCGAGAAATGTTAGCTGCTGCCCAGGGCATTGCGCGAGGTTTTGGGGGAGATGTCGATTTTAGGTATCTACGGTCGTGTCCCGTTACCTTTAATTCCCCCGAGGAGACCGAACTGGCGATTACGGCGGCCCGAAGCCTCGTGGGGCACGACTCCGTAGACGACAACATGAAAGTGACTATGGGGGCAGAGGACTTCGCCTACATGTCTGAGGCGCGGCCGGGAGCCTATATTTTCATTGGGAATGGACCAACTGTTCCCACGCACCACCCTGCATATGACTTCAACGACGAAGCCTTGCCTTACGGCATTGGCTACTGGGTGAAGCTGGTCGAGACAATTTTGCCTGTCTGAAGTATCGCTCGGCTTGAAGTTTGTGAGGCGTGGTCAGACGCGGTCGCAGCGGCGGTATCTTTTATTTCACCGCAAGCCAGGATTTGGGGCACTTAGAGCCGTTTCCGTTGATGCTCACCTACTGCTGACGGCGTCGAAAGCCGTTTTGCGAAAGACAGGCAACGCCACCTCTGGGAGAGAAGAATGATAGATCTGCTCAGCGATACCGTAACCCTTCCCACCCAAGAGATGCGGCGGGCGATGTTCGACGCGGAAGTGGGTGACGCCGGTTACGGTGAAGACCCGACGCTTAATCGGCTGGAAGCGTTGGCGGCGGAAATGCTCGGCAAGGAGGACGCCGCTTTCCTATCGAGCGGATGCCAGGGAAACCTTGCTGCGTTGCTTGCGCATTGTCCCCGCGGCCACGAGGTGATCGTCGGCGATCGGTCCGATCTCTACGATTTCGAAGCCGGCAGCGTTTCGGTGGTGGGGGGTCTCGTCCTTCACCCCGTGCCGACGGAAACCGACGGACGGCTGTCCTTGGATAACCTAGGCTCGGCGATCCGCGACAAGAGCGATTACCAATGCGCGCCGCCGGGCGTCATCGTGCTGGAGAATCCGCACTGTCAACGTGGCGGGCGTGTCTTGCCAGCGTCCTACATTAAGGAAGTGCGCGAGCTTGCCGACGAGCACGGCCTGCCACTTCACCTCGATGGCGCCCGCATCTTCAATGCGGCGATAGCGTCGAAGAGGACGCCAGCGGAAATGGCGGAGGACTTCGACTCGATCATGTTCAGCCTGTCTAAAGGACTTGCTGCGCCATTCGGCTCCATGGTGTGTGGACCACGGCCCTTCATCGACCGGGTGAAGCGCTATCGGAAGCTTCTAGGGGGCGGACTTCGCCAAGCGGGCTTCATGGCCAGTGCAGGTATCGTGGCTCTTGAAACCATGGTGGACCGGCTGGTCGAAGATCACCGGCGGGCAAAGTTGCTGGCGGAGAAAATCGGCGACATTCCCGGCATCCGCATCGAACCCCCGGTCATCGATACGAACATGGTGTTCTTTCGGCTTGAGGGAGACGGTCTGTCGGTCCCAAACTTCCTGGCGGCGCTGTCGCAGCGGGATGTGCGCATGGGCACGCTCAGCGAAGGCGTGGTTCGCGCGGTCCTTCACTATCTCATTAGCGATGACGATGTCGATGCGACCGCAAACGCCATTCGATCAGTCCTTCAGGCGAAGCCACGATGATGGGTGGCGATGATTACTCAAGCGGAAGACCCACGCCTCCCGCAACTGTCATGAAGTTAGTCGAGGTCGTACGGGGTAGAGTAATGTCCTCTGATGTAGTCTCGACATCGTTTCAGGTAATTAATCGGCATCAGCTTGCGCCATGAACGGATCAGTCAGTCATCTAGACTAGCAGGCTGTTTACAAAAGCACTCGCCATCGGTTTGCAACCATGATTCATTGTCTGCGAAGGGATTCGGAGACGCATGCGTGCGAGGCGGAGACGAACAGACAGGCGAACTGTTCAGCTACGTGGATCTTGAAGCCCGGGTTCGGCGCAATCATCCATTGCGCGCGATCCGGGTGATTGTGAACGAGACGCTGTCGGCGCTGGAGTGGGACTTCGCGGCGCTGTATTCGCGGATCGGTCGGCCGTCGACCCCGCCGGAGAAGCTGCTCAGGGCGATGCTGCTGCAGGCGTTCTATTCGATCCGCTCGGAACGGCTTTTGATGGAGCGGCTGGAACACGATCTTCTGTTCCGCTGGTTCGTCGGCATCGGCGTCGATGTCCGGCCCGGTCCATTCGGTGTTCCAAGAACCGCGACCGGCTGCTGGAGGGCGACATCGCAGCGAAGTTCCTGGCTGGCGTGCTCGCCAAGCCCAAGGTGAAGAGGCTTCTGTCTACGGATGACTTCTCGGTAGACGGTACACTGATCGGGGCCTGGGCGTCGATGAAGAGCGTCAAGCCGAAGGACGGTTCGGGCGAAGATGGCTCAGGCGAGCCGCCGGCTGCAGGACGGCGGGCGTAATGCGGAAGCGAACTTCCACGGCCAGAAACGGTCAAACGAGACGCATGCTTCGACCACCGACCCCGATGCCAAGCTCTGCCGCAAGGGGCGGGGCAAGGAGACCAAGCTCTGCTTCATGTGGCACGGGCTGATGGAGAACCGCCATGGCCTGTTGGTCGATGCCTGCCTGACGCTGGCCGACGGGCATGCCGAACTGGTGGCCGCACTGCATATGATCGAACGACCGGCCGCAGGCGATCACGCTCGGCGCCGACAAGGCCTATGACGCGGACGACTTCATCAACGAGTTACGCTCAATGAAGGTGACTCCGCATGTAGCGCAGAACACGAACAGCCGCCGTTCCGCGATCGACGGGCGCACGACCGGGCATAGCGGCTATGCCGTCAGCCAACGCATCCGCAAGCGCATCGAGGAGGCGTTCGGCTGGATCAAGACGGTCGCCGGGCAGGAGAAGACCAAGTTGCGCGGTCGCGACCGCGTCGGGTGGGCCTTCACCTTCGCGACGCTGCTGGCGGTGCCGGCATGACCGCGCCCACGGGCTGCCAACTGATCGGCCACTGGCGGATCATCGAAGCCGATCTGCGGGATCGCGGCTACCTGAGCTCGGTGGACCCGCCACCATCACCGTCGGACCCGACAACTATGGCGAGATAGCCTTCGGCGCCCTGCAACCCGGCCTCGATCTCAGTTACAGCCCCTCGACGATCTTCTTCACATAGGCCGGCTTCGACGAGATGGATGAAGTCACCGGCGAAGTTCCGCCGAATTGCTCGACGACGGCTCGATCGAGATCACATTCGCATACCACAACGGCGACGAAGCCATCCTCAAGGCAATACGACAGGCTTCTTCTACAGCCTGTTAGAGTTTGATGTCGTCGAGGGGCCAAATTGGGCGACGTACATGACGGTATGCTGATCGGAGCGCGCCTCCTAGCATTCCGCCTCCGTCGACCCTGATCACGTCGCGCGCAATAGGTTCGAACGCCGCTCGGAAATGATGAGAGGACTTTAGTGCGATGGTTGCGCAGTAAATTGGGTCGATGCCAAGAGATGTGAGCTGAGCAACTTCCGTCCCCTGCTCGTTGCGCGAGATCACCGCAACTTCGATGCCACCGACACGCAGCATCAGACTTGGCCCGAAGTTGCGCCATGCGCCTCCGCCTTGGAAGGACGGTCCATAGCAGCGAAAATGGCCATCGGTTATGGAGACAACATGCGCTTCGACGTCGAGCGGCCCCCCACCCATCTCCGGGGCATGCGTGCCGCCTAGGGAAATGCGCCCCGTGTTTCCGACGCCGATGGCAATGCCGGCCTGTACGGCCGCCGGATCGAAGATGGCATAAAAGGCCGCGTCCTGAAGGTCGGCCTCGATCATCGCGCGTAACAGCTCTGTCGCGTCGCCGTAAGCACCACCGCCAGGATTGTCGCTGTTGTCAGCGAGCACCAATGGCTTTGTGGCGCCGGCCTCTCCGGCCTTTGCGCGTTCCACCGCCTCGGCGATGCTGGAGTCTGGCGGAAGGGAGCGAAACTCGCGCGTCTCCCACGCGTAGTCCATAAATTCCTCGGCTGTGCGCTGCGCCTCCACAGGGTCGCCGTCGGTAGTAATGGTGACACTTGGCCCGACATCGTAAATATCACTCAAGGAAAACCCGGCGCAGACGCTGACCACGAGTGCCCTGCCGGAGGCTTCCAGCGCCTCGCCACGAGCGATCAGTTCGCGCATCGGGCCCACTTGGGTGCGCCCGTAATCGAGCCCCTCCAGCATCGGGCGCTTGGCGATGACGGTGCGCGGATGGATCTCGCCGCGCAGGGCACGGTCAAGCAGCTTTGCCCCCTGCCAGGCGCGTTCATAGTAGTCGATATGAGGGTAGGTGCGTACTGCTATCAGCGCTGAGGCGTTCGCCGCCATTTTCTCCGTCACGTTCGCGTGTAGATCGAGCGTGACCACGATCGGCCCTTCGGGCCCGAGAAGAGCTCGCAGTCGAGCGAGGATTTCGCCCTCCGGGTCCTCGCAGCCTTCAGCGACCATGGCGCCGTGCAGGTTTATGAGCGCGCCATTGCAGCCATCGGCGCCCGCAAGGAACCAGGCGCAGAGCTGCTCAAAGGTTTCCTTCGTAACCGTTCCTCCAGGAGTGGCACTCGCAGCCAGGGGATGCGAAAGGGTCCAGCCGAATTTGTCTGATGCCTCGAACACCGCGCCCAAAGCAGTGCGCGTACCGCGCCGCGCCGGCGGAATCTTGTCGCCCAGCAGCAAGCCGTGGGCCCGGAAGTGTTCGAGCGTGGTCGGTACTTTGTTGAAGGTGTTTGCTTCATGTTCAATCTCGCCGGTGAGGATGCGGAAACTCATAGGAAAATCTTTCAGTTGAAAATCGATGAATATCTAAGACCATTGGCTCGGCTGGCCGAGCTGAAACCAATAAACCGCGAGGGGCTATCACTAAATTCCGGCTGAAGGCCGCGCTGGGCTACATCGGATCAGTCCAACGCCGTTCTCGATCTCGATTTTGGTCCCGAATGGCTTCGACGCCATCTGTAGCCTCTCCAGAATGGCACTTGCTCGGGGCGCTGGAGCGCGTCTCGGCACTCCCCGGTTGGCTAACCGCTCGCTGCGTCGCAGCTCGAGTGGATAGAGCCGTATCTCGGCGATCTGGTTTTCCTCAAAACGGCTCACGCTAACGACGCTCTCATAGTAGATCGCATCGGAGAGCGGTGTGAATCCTTCCTGCGTCGGATATCCTATTGCCATCTCATGGGCGGTTACCTCGGCATCAGTGTCGACCCGTGGATCCTTCCCGTGTGCGTCGAACATGTCAGCCCCGACTGGCGTTCTCAGGTCTTGGTTGAAGAAATTCCCCAGGCCGTAAAAGATGGGCCGGCCTTTGTAGATTTCGATGCCCCTGACATGATGCGGTCCGTGAT
>NZ_JAMYRV010000081.1:0-9139 GCF_040321555.1 Mesorhizobium sp. M0317
GCAGGACCAGCGAGTAGCGCGGCGACGCGTTCACTCCCGTCCCGACGCTTTGGATCACAGAGGCTCGCATGCGGATGAAAATGAAAAGCCCGCACCAAAGTTCCATAAGGCGCAGCTAATTTAGAAATTTCAGACACTGCGAATCGGTTGGAAAGACAGGCGCGTTGCCGGCGCCTGCCCAAAACTCAATAGTCCATATCTGCAGCCCTGTCGCGACCGCGAACCGCCTTCGGCACCCACAACATCTTTAATCCGCGAGACCGCCGTCGCGATGTTCAACGGCGTGGATGATCGCTTCATAAACGCTACCGATCTCTTCATCGATCTCCTGAATTGGGATGCCTTCGACGGCGGCGGCCCGCAGGGCCTGGTCTGCCATATCGGTCACAAGCCGGCCCGGGTCGTCGGTTGGTCCTTCCGGCATATGTTCGGAAATCCATTTGTATATAAAGTCGGCACCGCGGCTGCTCATGGTGGTTTCTGGATAACGACCTCTGTACCCATCCTAGGTTTGTCTCGGCAGATGTCAGGCCTTTCGAAATAGTCTCGGGCGAGGTGATGTCTCACCCTCTTCAGGTTGCATGTCCACCCTGTGTTCGTTGACGGGGTTCTGCGCTTCCAGCCGGTCTAGAGCAGAGCAGGCGGCAGCGAAGGAAAGTGGCGAGGGTTCGCAGCTTGCCGCGCATTCCCGTTCAGCGGCACCGCGATGGAATAATTGCGGTGCCGCGCACAGCTAGCAGTTCGCGTCACTCTGCGGATCGCACGCCTTGTTTTTTTGCTTCTGTGGCTTGGGCTTGGCCGCCTGCTCGGGCTCGGCTTGCTGCTGCTCGGCGGCGGGCTGCTCCTTGGCCTTCGGCTTCTGAGGCTTGGCCGCCTGTTCCGGCTCGGCCTGCTGCTGCTCGGCCGCGGGCTGCTCCTTGGCCTTCGGCTTCTGAGGCTTGGCCGCCTGTTCCGGCTCGGCCTGCTGCTGCTCGGCCGCGGGTTGCTCCTTGGCCTTCGGCTTCTGAGGCTTGGCCGCTTGCTCCGGCTCGGCCTGCTGCTGCTCGGCGGCGGGCTGCTCACTGACCTTCGGCTCCTCAGGCTTAGTCGTTTCTTCGGGCTTAGCCTGCTCGGTCGTTGAAGCGCCTTCGGTCGGCTTGGATTTCCGGCCAGCCTGAACCTGCTTCACCTCGTCGATGTCTTTGAGCTTGGCGGGTTTGGCCTTGGTGTCGGCTTTCACCTCCCCCTCAAAGACAGCGACCGTATTGTTTTCCAGTTTGCCGGACTGCTCTAGCGCGTCGGTCTTGCTGACCTTGACGGTAGTCACCTTCTGGCTCGTCTCTTTTTCGATCACATCGACATCAATGATTTTGTTGATAACCACGTTGTTCTGGAACGTCACGTCGCCGGCCGGCTCGGCCGCCTCCACGATGCGCACAAACTCCGGCTCATCACGGACAACGACGGTAGAAATGTCGGCAGCAAGGAATTCGCGGGTGGGGACCACAACCCAGTAATAATCAGGCGTCGTGTCGAAAGTCACCTCAATTGAAATCAAATCCGGATCGCGGCGCGGCGGCAGCGGAGCCCAAATCATGTGCTCCCTGTCACGACGCCAACTCACCCATGCTGGCGCCCAACGGGTGCCCGGAACCCAGTACCAGCCGATGTCGTCGGCATAGCCCCACCGGCCGTAATGGTAGGTCGCCCAGCCGAATGGTTCGTCGGATACCCACAGCCAGCCATACTGCTCGGTATAGGCCCAGTGTCCAACGGTATATGGACGCCAATCGTCAGGTACATCAACTGGCACGAAAACGGACGCGCCGTGGTACGAAACCCAATCACCATGGGAAGACAATTCTTCGTAGAATATGCTGATCGAAACCTGGGTGGCAGCCCTCGCGTTGGCCACAAGCGACAACGGGGTAATCGGGTTGGGAATCTCGGCGACGGTGAGCAGAAAGGCGGCCACGCCCCCCAACATCAGTCGCACCCCATTTTGGGCAAGGACGCGTTTCATCCTGTCTTCCTCCGAAACAGATCGCCCTTCATCTTAGAAACTCGCCGGCTGTCGGATTGTTCCACGTTGCGAACGTTGCCCCGCATCACAACGGCTGGGCGTCGCACAATGATACTGGCCATCAATTGAGGCGGTTTGTCATCACCGCCGTCACAAATGCTTGCCGAAGACGCAATGCAACGGGAAGAGAAACCCAGCGTCGCGCTGTACCTCAGGTGCACTGCGCAGGGAGTTCCATCTGGCTAGGTATCCTTGTGCTAGGTCGGATGAACGAATGGCTTGTTTTGAGGAGTGCGCTCGCGAGTGGCTTAGAAGAGGCGCGTTGCAGACTGGCGGCTTTTGGGCCGGCTGCTGACTGTCGGGTTCTCGCCGATATACTGAGAAAGCCGACATTCGGCAAACGACCCCTATCCGGTCCTTCTGTTTGGCTCAACCGTTTCCCAATACCTGCCATTCTAGAGATATGCAGATTTTCGCTTGAATCGGGCCGATTCCGCACTATCCGGTCTTGGCTGCAAAAGTGCGGATGCTGCCATATGGGTTTAGCCGTTCCAAAAAAGAGGCGACGTAACCTCATCTAAGCTGAACGGCGAAAATCTGGCCAAGGAGATGTGAGTAACCGCCATCAAGTTGGTAACGTCTTAACCAATCCACTAATCCGGAATTTTTATTAGGTGCGTCACGACGCTGGGGCGAGTGTGGAGGAACGTGTAGTCGTTCTCGATTTGAAGAGAGTCGAAACGCGCAGCCTCTCGGTAGAAGATTAGCATCAGAAGGCAGCGGATGTTACCGTTGCGGCTGTAGAAATCAGATAACCCTGCCAGGTCCTTCAGCACCTCGCGCTTCTTGGCCTCCGATTCAACGTGCTTGAATTCGACGATGATTCGTCCGTCCGCGAGAGCGAAATCAGCCTTCTTGTCCTGATTCTGATAGTGAATGACGAAGGGTTCTTTCTCAAGCCCGGGCAACCATGGCTTCGCAACCGTCCAGAACAGGTTCTGGCAGTCGTACTCGTCGTTGATGTTAACGGTCCAGCCGGCTCTCGCCTGACCATTGCCGCCGAGGTCAGACTTTCGCATGACCATGCGCTTTGCGACTTCGGTGATCTGGGCGACGACCTTGTCGACCGTCTCGCCCATAAACGGCCTGACCGGTAGATGCTCGTCCTCGGTGCGCTTCAGGACCGTCTGCCAGCTATCCTCGAAATACGCCGAGTCCGGCAGGCTGCTGGCGGGGAACTTGCCGTATCGGGTGGTCTCAAAAACCCACTTGGCTTCGATGCTGAACTCAAAATCCGTAAACCCCGCTGCTTTTGACCACAAAAGGATCGCATCGAGCTTCTTGACGAGGTCGTCGAACGTGGGGGCACCAACCGAGCTATCATTAGAGCAACTGATCGCACGTCCTCCGATGGCTAGGAAAAAATCGATGGGAGGGCACTCCTCCATTGAATAGTCCCTCAGCGCGGAGCCTTGAACCCTGCCGGTATCGGATACGCGAACGAGAAGATCGCAATCTGATCGGAGGCTACCGGTCTTGTAGGCGCGAGAGCCGAACAGGTAGATCTCGGTGACGTCGGGAAATCGTTTCACAACTTCCGTCAGGTGAGCCTTCAGGTTGTGTTTCTGTGGGCTTCGGACGTTCATTCGTCGCGTTTCCTCATATGCTCCAGTTGACTATTCGGTGGCTCGGGTTGTTGCCAGCCTCCCACCGGTCACTCCTGACGTCGCGTTCATCCTTGGGGTTAGGCTTACTATCATCAAGTGGGGTTGACATTCCACCCTTCGCCAGTTCCGCGAACGGGTCGAAGTGCGGCGACCACCTCAATGGCCGCTTTGGCAAATCGCCGCACAAAAGCGGTCGAGTTGCACCTAACCTACACTGACCCGTGCATTAAAAGCGGCCACCCGCGTTTGAGCGGATGACCGCGCAACTTCAGATTTCGGTCCGCTCCGCCAAGAGCAGCGCGTCCTCGACGTCGACACCAAGATATCGGACCGTATTCTCAATCTTGGAATGACCGAGCAGTATCTGGATGGCCCGGATGTTGCCCGTCGCCTTGTAGATCATCGAGGCCTTCGTTCGACGGAGCGAATGTGTGCCATACTCGTCCGACCGTAGACCGATTGCCGTCACCCACTCATCGACTAGTCGGGCATATTGCCTTGTGCTCATGTGGTTCGCGTGATTGACCCGGCTCGGGAAAGCATAATCCTCAACGGTGCCGCCGCGCCGTTCAAGCCAGGCCAGCAGGCTCACCCGTACGTCGCTGGTGATCTCGAACTGGACCGGCCGCCCGGTCTTTTGCTGGACGACGATCGCACGAGTTCTGATCTCCGGGCCAGCCACCACATCGCGTATCCTGATCGTGACCAGGTCGCAGCCGCGGAGCTTGCTGTCGATCGCCAAATCGAAGAGGGCGCGATCCCGTAAACGTTTCTCTCGATCCAGGAAAAACCGGATCGCCCAGATTTGCTTCTGAGTGAACGGACGCTTGGTGCCGACCTTCTTTCCGGCATTCCAGGCTGCGCGCTCGCGGCTAGCATCATCGAATTCAGAATGGCCCATGTGAGTTCTCCTCGGCCTTGATTGGCCAGAGGAGAAACGGAGCCGTCAGCACCACAGCTTAGGGCTGATTTCAGACCGTCCGGTCGGTCGCAATACTCAAGCTGCTGCCCGTTGCTTCTGTGATGCTCACGGAGGTTGGAGCGTCGCTTTCGGCTAGGACGCGCCGGAAGCATGGAGACCGCCCTATCCATCCGGCGAAGTGGAACCGCTTGCCTGATGTCCTGATCTTAACCGGTGACGAATGGATGCAAACGAATGTCCATTTTCCACCCCGAATCGAACTTCGGAGGCTTGCTTGTCGACAGCGGCTACGGAACGCCTTGGCCGGTTTTGGCCGCAACACCTCTTCAATTCAATGCGGGCGTTGACTGTCCGCATAAGGCCACGAAGGTGCAAGGCCCTTCAGCGGCGTTTTCAATTCCGTTAATTCGATCCTGAAGCCCTAAAACGTCTGCTGAAACACCAGTACGGGTGGCTCTTGGCCTTCGATGCCCGAGATAGCGAGACGCTTGTTACTGATCGCGGCTTCGATAGCTTTCAGATGCTTTTCAGAGACAGGCTTGCAGGTGTCCGGATCCTCGTCGTCCCAGATGCGCCGGGCCACAAATGAGTCGACTGCGGTGTAGATTGCACCGGGAGCTACTGCGCGTGGGGGGACCCGTTTCTCAACAACGAGCGCTCCGATTACGCCTGCTAGGATGTCGGCAGAGGTAGGAAAATCGATTTTCTTGACTTTCTCAGCTTCCAGTTCATCCCGATCATCAAGCCGGTCGCTCTGACCGGTCCCGAGGCAATGCCGCGCAGCGAATATCCAATCGTGAACAACATAGGCAGGCCCGTAACCCCACGGAGAAAAACCCTCAACCCCACGAACCGCACGCGGGATAGATCCACCATCGTTGTAGTGAAGACCGGGCCGGATGGCGTCATATCCCAGCTTGGCACTCAAGCTTTTGGGGAGGTGATAAACCAGCGGATCCTTGTAGAACGGATAGTAAACAAAGTTGTCTTCTCCCACCCAAAACACCATCACCAGACCACTCAAGCTTCCGGTGTCCTTCAGGTCAACCCTGGGCGTTGAGCAGTTTAGCAGCAGGAGCGATGCCGCTATGACCGTCAAGAAACGGACACGTAGTAGCTCGCAGAACTCTGATGCGCGGAAGGTCATATGGCGGCTCAGCCCGGCTCCATTCCACTCATGCTGTCCCGAGCCCAATCGGGGAGGCGCTTCCGATCGATCTCGTGGTCCGCCACCCGGACAACGTCCAGGAGATTGACCTCACCAAAGACTGCGCCTTCCCCAATAAATAAGGCGCGCCGTATAAGCTCGCCCTTTGCAGCGACAAACGAGAACGCTTTCTTGTCGCCTAGTAGAAGAGGGTCGAGATTGTATACGCGGTCCGAAACCTTGTTCCACTGATTGACGTAACCGACCTGTACTCTCCCGATACTTGACGTGCAGCAGTAAGAAAACCGAAGCTCCGCTGCATCATACCAGTGTGCGTAGCCACCCTCAACGTGATATCCAGCGAGGCAATGGGCAAATTCGAAAGTTCCGGCTGGTGCCAGACCCGTGAGGCTTCCGCCCGAGTTAACGGCCGTCTTGCGAACACGGATCGGAAAGGGTTGATTCCAAGAAAGCGTGTTACAGAGTATGTTGTCAAAGTTCAGCAGTCCGAATTCCATGGGGTCGTTATTGTAAAAATAGTCACCCTCGGGAATTTTCGTGAAGTCGGCGGTAATATCCATGGACACACCCTATTCATCAAATAACTTTATTCACGCTCGATGCGAATGCTTTGATCGAATTCGATTTTACTAAAAACCAGAAATAACTGGTTCTCATTGCCAGCGCGGCTAGCCAAGTGATCTGAGGACCGCAGCCTCGGCGTCGACTTGGCGATATGGATACGCACCGGGCACGTCTCTTCCGGTTTCGACCAGCAACGCCCTAACCTCATCGACGGTCGCTGTGGGTTTCACCGATTTGACCAACGCTACGGCTCCCGTCACAAGCGCGATCTCGCTCATCGAGTACCAATCGTTGGCAATCCCGCCGCTGAGGACAGTCGAAGTCATTCGTCCGGCCCAGGTCACTACATCAGATCTGTCCGGAATGGACGGGAAGTACGGGGACGGCACGAAAGGTTTGGCGACCGACAGAACACCTGGGCAGCAGCCTGGGATCGCCGGACGCCCATCCCTCTCTGAAGGTCCGGTCACTACGACCGTGCCCAAATCTGTCAATCTCGAGATGGCAGCACAAAGTTCGTCAGAATGTCCTCCACCGCCAAAGCAAAGTGCCACCACATCAAATTGTTGTTCAACGCACCATCCGAGGCTTCGGATGAGATCGGGATAGGTGCCGCTTCCATTGTTACCTAAGAATTTCATCGACGTGCATTCCGCTTCCGGTGCGGCACCGACAATGTAAGCGCCATTCTCCGCAGCCCCCACGATCCCCGCCAGCGCGGTCCCGTTGCCGTTATAGTCTGTCGGATCGCCGTCGCCGGTGACGAAGGACTCCCGGCGCCAATGCACCAAATCCTCATGTCGGCTTATACCGGTGCTCAGAATGCAAAGACTTGCGCCGCGGCCCTTGGTATGCCTCCACGCTTCAGGTGCTTTGATGACTTGGACACCTTCCGGCACAAGTTCCTGCAAGCCATCGATTGGCACACCCAAGCCTAACATTCGCTCCCCCTTGCGATTATTGTCGCTCGCAGTCTACACTGTAGCCTTGGGTAACCTAGGGCAATGTCATGGCGAACAACAACACATTCCCGTGCTCTCATGATTTTAATTGCGCCTGGCGTTAGTCGGTGTATTTTTACTCGGGGGAGGAAATTATGCGGAAAAAACAATTTGAAGAGTTCTTTTGGGTAGATCCTAAGCGATCTCTTTCGGGACCGACCAACGGAAATGATAGTTCCCTCGCACCACTCAAAGTCGAATTAGCTGATCTTGGTTTTGAACCGAGGGACTACATTGGACTTTTCAAGGTTGGGCGCTATGTCTACAACTTTCCTGGAAACAGTAGCGCAGACAACCTGATCGCAAAATATTCTAGCAATGAAAAAATCTATCCACAAGCCTCACAGGAGATTATTGGACTCGGCGATGATTTGACGTTATATTTTGCCCCCGATGATATATATTTCCGCGACAATGAGGATTCCGATAAAGATTTTGGAGCGGTGTTTTCTTATGTCAATAATCGCCCCACCAACTATGTAGCGGTTGAAGCGCCCTCATCCGCTCCAGATGATCTGCAGTTTGGTGACGACGACGCCATCGTCACCGGTGAATCGGACGAAGGCATTCTGCCAGAGGTCGGAAAAGGCGTATTCCCGTCGATATTTGAAGCCGGCGCGGCGCCGAAAGAGATGCAGTATCGAGGGTGGGCGGAGAACAATAGCTGGTTGCCGAATTGGAGTCATTGGCATGGTCGACCTGGTGGGAAACACAATGGCTGTGATATATTCGCGCCCATAGGGACCAAAGTGTTTGCCCCTGTTGATGGGATCTTCGTTCCACATTACAAGTCAAAAGATTTTGGGACATGGGGTTCTATTCTGTTTAAGCAAGATGGCATGAAGAAATATTTGTGCCTCTGCCATCTTTCTGAATTGTATATCAAAGACCAATGCCCCATCACTGTGGGTACCCTGATCGGCTTGACTGGCTGCTCCGGAAACGCCCACAAGGGTCTGCCTTGCGGCTCAGCAGATCGCCGAAATATATATGGCGGCCGCTCAGACCATATCCATATCGAGATTCGCCTGAAAAAGCTTAATGACGGCGCGAAGACCGAGGATCCCATCGTTACATTCGGCTGGCTTGGGAAAATCAAGTACGCTTGAAAAACTCATTGTTCTAGGGAGGGTTACCAATGGTGATGGTTGTAGAAACTACTGTTGATGAACAGAGGGCCGCATCACGGTTTACAAAAAGCTTCACTATAAAGAACCAGACTGACAAGCCGATTTCGAAAGCGGCTCTAGCTTGGTGCGATTACGCAGGAGAGCCGATTTGGGGAGATGTTTTAGATTTTCCACGAAATATCGCGCCAGGCAGGTCTGGTAAAGTGACTTTCAAGACGAAGGTCCAAGTTGTTAAAGCCTATATCAAGTGGTTTGAGAATGGTCAGCGCAAGACAATGGAAATGGAAAGAGTCCCGTTCTTTGGTAACTCAGGATGGCCATATTACTACTTTATAGAATTTGAGTTGGTGGTAGACGACATACTCGGTCCATACATAGGTAAGCTTATTTCCGCGCCTATTCCGGCTGATGCCTAAAACAAGTCGTCCACGTCGGCGAGCAAAGCAGGGTTCGTTAGGCTCGGCGTAGCGGCCGACTCGGCAATGATCGATTTTGAGCCGACGGCGAAGCAAGTCCGGAAATCGGAGGCTCGGCGACGCTGACGACCAGAACCAACGGCCGCTTTCAGGTTCGGCGCGATAGTAGGCGAACGGCGGCATAGAGGCGCGAAGCTGCCGTTTGTTGGGGCACGGCCCACTCTAGTCCGCTCTGACGTGCCAAGCAGCTCGTTTCACTCCACCGAATT
>NZ_JAMYRV010000082.1:0-6259 GCF_040321555.1 Mesorhizobium sp. M0317
TTTTTTTTACCCACCCGCTCGCCCCCGCCCTTATTTTATCTCGGGGCCCTCCCCCACCCCGGCGTGGGGGGGTCGTGGGGCCCCCCCAGCCGGCAGGGAGTGGGGGTCGACTTGACACACCAATCATTTGCGTACCGCGCCGAAGGTGATGCCGCGCAGCAATTGTTTGCGAAGCAGGATGGTGAAGACCAGGATCGGCACCAGGAAGATCGTCGTGCCGGCCGCCACCGCCGGCCAGTCCTGGCCGCCTTCGCCGATGATAGTCGGGATGAAGGGCGGTGCGGTTTGCGCCGTGCCGGAGGTGAGCAGTGCCGCGAAGGCATATTCGTTCCAGGCGAAGATCAGGCAGAAGATGGCGGTCGCGGCGATGCCGGTGGTGGCTTGCGGCAGCACGGTGCGCCAGAAGGCCTGCAGCCTGGTGTAGCCGTCGATCATCGCCGCTTCCTCATACTCGCGCGGGATCTCGTCGATGAAGCCTTTCAGCAGCCACACCGCCAGCGACACGTTTACCGCCGTGTAGAGCAGGATCATGCCCAGCGCGGTGTCGGACAGGCCGAGCTCGCGGTACATCAGGTAGATGGGAATCGCGACCGCGATCGGCGGCATGAAGCGCGTCGACAGGATGAAGAACAGAAGGTCATCGGCCAGCGGCACCTTGAAGCGCGAGAAACCATAGGCAGACAGCGTGCCGAGGAAGACCGCGCAGAAGGTCGAGCCGAAGGCGATTATCAGCGAATTGACGAAGCGCGGCAGGAAATTGGACGGGCCGGCAATCACCATGTTGCGCTTGCGCGAGGTCTCGTCGCAGAAACCGGTCGCGGGTCCGAGCGAGTTGATGTACTCGGGCGTTTGCCTGGTGCGCGTCGTGAACAGGTTGCAATAGCCCTCGATGCTCGGCTGGAACAGAATCTTGGGCGGATAGGCGATCGAATCCGGCGGCGTCTTGAAGCTGGTGGCGAAGATCCACAGCAGCGGCACGATCGAGATCAGCGCGTAGAGCACGATGATCGTGCCGGCGATCCGCTTCGAATTGGCCGAGGGGGCGACGACGGAGTGGGCGGTGGTCAGGCTCATCTCTGCTTCACCTTGTTCAGCGCCTTGACGTAGATGTTGGCCAGCCCAAACACCGCGACGAACAGGATGATGGCGAAGGCCGAGGAATATCCGGTGCGCCAGCTCTCGAACGCTTGCCGTTTCAGCGTGATGGAAGCGACCTCGGTGGTCGAGCCCGGCCCGCCACCGGTCAGCAGGTTGACCATGTCGAACATCTTGAAGTTCTCGATGCCGCGAAACAGCACCGCCAGCATGATGAAGGGCAGCGCCATCGGCAGCGTGATCGACCAGAACTGCCGCCAGTTGGATGCGCGGTCGACCTCGGCCGCCTCATAGATGTATTCGGGGATCGAGCGCAGGCCGGCGAGACAGATCAGCATGACATAGGGCGTCCACATCCAGGTGTCGACGATGATGATCGACCACGGCGCCAGCGACACGTTGGACAGCATCTGGATGTCGGTCGGTGGTATCCGGGTGACGAACGACATGGCGTAGGCGAACAGGCCGATCTGCGGCTCGTAGAGGAAACGCCAGAAATTGCCGACCACCGCCGGCGACAGCATCATCGGCACCAGGATGATGGTCGTCCAGAAGGCGTGGCCGCGAAACTTCCTGTCGATCAGCCATGCCAGCGTGAAACCGATCAGCGTCTGCAGCAAGATCGTCCAGAACACGAAATGCGCCGTCGTCTGCATGGCGATCCAGATGTCCTGGTCGCCGAGGATGCGCTGGTAGTTGGCGAAGCCGAGGTTTTTCACCACCTCGTTCGGGCGGTTCGCGCGGAAGTTGGTGAAGGACAGGTAGATCGCCCAGAACAGCGGGAAGATGTTGATGGCCAAGAGCAACAGGATCGTCGGCGAGATGAACAGCCAGGCGAGGCCCTTGTCGCTGATGCCCCGGACCTTGCAGGCCAACGGCTCCGGGGTCGCCCGGGCAACGTTCTCCGCAGTCCGATTGAGCATGGTGAGTCCTGCTTCGGTCACGTCAAGTCTCGACACTGGAATTTATCTGAACTGCGTCCCGTGCCAAGGGCGGCACGGGACCAAGAGCATGAAGCCGAAAAGTGTGAAGCGGTTTTCGGACGACATCATGCTCTCTCTCTTTTTAGCCCGAGGCGGATGATTTCTGGTCGATTCGGCCTGAAAATCATCCGCCTCTGGGGTCAGGCTCGGGAGGAGCCGTTGGTCCGGTTACATCTTGCCGTCGTCCTGGAACACTTGCGTCCAGTCCTTGACCAGGCCGTCAAGCGCGTCCTTGGCCGAACCCTGGCCGGCAACGACATAGTCGTGGAAGCGCTTCTGCGACGCCTGCAGCAGCGGTGCGTAGCTCGGCTCGGCCCAGAAGTCCTTCACGATCGCCATCGAGTCGAGGAAGGTCTGCGCATAAGGCTGGCTGGACGGGAAGGCCGGGTCCTTGACCACCGCGTTCAGGCAGGAATAGCCGCCGAGCGACCACCATTTGGCCTGCACATCCTTGTCGGCGAACCACTTGATGTATTTCAGCGCCGATTCCTGCTTGTCTGAATAGGACACCACCGAAATGCCCTGGCCGCCAAGCTGCGCAAACTGGGCGCCACCGGGACCCTTCGGATTGACGAAGTAGCCGATCTTGTCGCCGCCGACATTCTCGTCCTTCTGCAGGCCGGGCCAGGTGAAGGCGAAGTTCATGTGCATGGCCACCTGACCGGATTTGAAGGCGTCGACGCCTTCGCCCATATAGCTGTTCGAGGCACCCGGAGGCGTGCAGCAATCGTAGAGCGACTTGTAGAACTCCAGGCCTTTGACCGCGTCTGGCGAATTGACGAAGCCTTCCATCTCGTAGGGCTTCTTGGGGTTTTCATACTGGAAGCCGTAGCTGTAGAGCACGTCCATGGCGCCCATGGTGATGCCTTCCGAGCCACGCTCGGTGTAGATCGAAGCGCCATAGACGGTCTTGCCGTCGATCTCGCGCTTCTGGAAGAACTCGGCGACCTGCTTCAGTTGGTCGAAGGTGGTCGGCGGGCCGAGATCCCAGCCATATTTTTCCTTGAATTCCTTTTGCAGCTCCGGCTTGGAGAACCAATCCTTGCGGTAGGTCCAGCCGACGACGTCGCCCATGGCCGGCAGCGCCCAGTAATTCGGCGTGTTCTTCGGCCATTCGGAATAGCCGACGACTGTTGCCGGCACAAAGTCGTCCATGCTGATCTTCTCCTTGTCGAAGAAGTCGTTCAGCTTGACGTAGTGGCCGTTCTCGGCCGAGCCGCCGATCCACTGGCTGTCGCCGATGATCAGGTCGCACAGTTTGCCGTGCGAGTTGAGCTCGTTGAGGAAGCGGTCGGCATAGTTGGTCCACGGCACGAATTCGAATTTCATGCCGATGCCGGTTTCCTTGGTAAAATCCTTGGACAGTTCGACCAGCGCGTTTGCCGGATCCCAGGCGGCCCAGCAAAGCGTCAGGTCTTCAGCGTGCGCAACGTTCGAGACGGCTGTCGACGCGGTAATCGCCGAGGTCAGTCCCAACGCCAGTTTCAAGCTCGATTTCATGCCTTCCTCCCATTTGCGAAACGCGCCCGGATGGCCGTTTCAAGAACCCCTCAACCCTCGCTCCTCCGAGGGGCTAAACACGGCGCGCTATGCGTCGCCAGGGCGGCGCGATGCGCCGCAGATGTTTAGTAATTTGTTTAGTGATGCAATTTTTACTAAACAAGGCAAGCGAATTCGTCGCTGCGCCGCAACATGGCGAAACGGCGATTGAAATCGTTGGGAAATGATTGCCGGACGGCTCGCCCGGAAGTTGCTTAGCCGGGGTCGCCTATAATTTTCGTCTGCGGCGTCACCGGCCGAACAGGGGGCGCGGGCGGCAGCAGCGCGCGGATGTCGGCGAAGGGAAATGTCGGCTCGAATCGGAAGGCCTCGGCCAGGGAGCCGGGAACGCTGTTGCATTGCCCGGCGCGAAACTCATTCTGGACGCGCGCTCTGTCGACATATTGCTCCGGCCACTGCGACTGGTGCGCTCGGATCGCCTGAGTCTTGATATCGCCGTAGGCGGAAATGTCGACGTAATGCGTCGGCGCAAAGCCGGTGCCGCCCATCGTGTCGGCATGCAGCACGGGGACGCCGAACGAGGCCGCGATGCGCACGCCGTCCGACAAAGCACGATGGTCGGCGTGATAGTCGTTGGGGGCATGCGTGATCACCAGATCCGCCGCGGTCTCGCGTATCAGCGCTTTCAGCGAAGCGATCAGTGCCGCATCGGCCACCAGTTCGCCGTCGGGAAAGTCGAGAAAGCGAAGGGTTGCGCCGAGCAACGCCGCAGCGGCCGCCGCCTCGTCGCGGCGGACACGAGCCAAAACGCTCGGGTCGCCCATGCCGCCCCTGGCGCCATCCGTGGCCACGGCAAAAGTCAGTTCTGCGCCTTGCGTGGCATAGGCAGCCAGCGTACCGAACATGAATATCTCGATGTCGTCGGGATGCGCGCCGAGCGCCAATACCTTCACTGCACTCTCCCCGGAAATGGAAAAACGTGACGAACGGAATCCTGCTCGCCCTCATCGCCTATGCAAGCTATTCGTGCAGCGATGCCGTTATCAAGAGCCTTGGCGGACAGTTCACCGTCTTCGAGATCGGCTTCTTCACCACGCTGTTTGCCGGCTGCTTCCTGTTTTTCAGCCGCCCAGTCGATGAGCGCTGGCGCGACTTCTGGCGCACCGGGCGGCCATGGGCGGTGCAGGCCCGCGCCTGGGCCGGCATCGCCTCGGGCGTGCTCAGCGTCTACGCCTTCACCACCATTCCGCTGGCCGAGACCTATGCACTGATCTTCCTGGCGCCGCTTTGCGTTACCATTCTCTCGACCGTCATCCTGAAAGAAAAGGTCGGTCCATGGCGCTGGCTGGCGGTGGTTGCCGGCTTTGCAGGTGTCATGCTGGTGGTGCGGCCAGGTTTTCGCGAGTTGCATCTCGGACACCTTGCCGCCTTCACGGTGGCCTTCCTCGCCGCGGCCAGCGTCATCCTGATGCGGTCGCTCGCCCAGCAGGAAAAGCGCACCACCATGCTCGGCGTGCTCATCGGTTACGGGCTGCTGTTCAACGGGGCCGGCACCATCGCTACATCGTTCACCCTCCCCAACGCCATGCAACTGCTGTGGCTGGTGCTGGGCGGCGCCTTTACCGCCGGCGGCCAATTGCTGCAGCTGCTGGCCGCCAAATACGCGCCGGCCAACCGCATGGCGCCGACGCATTATTCGCAGATCGTCTGGGCGGTCATCCTCGGGGCGCTGTTCTTCCAGGAGTATCCGGACTGGATATCGCTGGTCGGCCTTGCCGTCGTCGGCGCGTCCGGCCTGCTCACCATGGTGCGCGAGGAGGTGCGGCTGGGCACGGTGCGCTGGAACCCGTTTTCACGCACAAGGCTTTGAGCCGTTGCACGGTTGTGGTGACCGCTGATATGCGGACGCAATGACGACGAGATCCTTGCCGGAGCTTCCGGTATCCGCCGTGCTGCCGGCCCTGAGCGAGGCGCTCGGCTCCGGCAACAGCGCCGTTCTGGTGGCGCCGCCCGGCGCCGGCAAGACGACGCTGGTGCCGCTGGCGCTGCTCGATGCGCCCTGGCTGGTCGCCGGCAAGATCGTCCTGCTCGAACCGCGCCGGCTTGCCGCCCGCGCCGCCGCCCGCCGCATGGCCGAATTGCTTGATGAAGAGCCCGGCGCCACTGTCGGCTATGCCATGCGCATGGAAAACCGCACATCGGCCCGGACAAAAATCCTGGTCGTCACCGAAGGCGTCCTGGCGCGCATGATCCTAGACGATCCCGAGCTGCCCGGCGTCTCGGCGGTGATTTTCGACGAATTCCACGAGCGCTCGCTCGACGGCGATTTCGGCCTGGCGCTGGCGCTCGACGTGCAGGGCGCGCTGCGGCCGGATTTGCGGCTGCTGGTGATGTCGGCAACGCTCGATGGCGCGCGCGTCGCGAAACTCCTGTCCGGCGCCCCGGTGATCGAAAGCCAAGGCCGTGCGTTCCCCGTCGATGTCAGATTCGACGAGCGGCCAGCCGGCGTTCCCATCGAAGACGCCATGGCCAAGGCGATCCGCTCCGCTCTTGCCGGCGAGAGCGGCAGCGTGCTCGCCTTCCTGCCCGGTCAGCGCGAGATCGAGCGCACGGGCGCGGGCGGGCGGCGCCGCCCCGCGGCGCGGGGCGTGGTGGCCAGTGCGCGCCCCCCCGGCCCGGCG
>NZ_JAMYRV010000083.1:0-2500 GCF_040321555.1 Mesorhizobium sp. M0317
GGCAAGCTCTTGCTTGCTCCGGACTCTCCAGGGCAAGCTCTTGCTTGCTCCGGACTCTCCAGGGCAAGCTCTTGCTTGCTCCGGATCTGAAGCAAGCGTTTGCTTGCTTATCTGGACGTAAGCCTATGAACAGGATGGCTTACAGATAGGTATATGGCTGACCAAATGAAAGGGCCGCTTGCGCGGCCCGTGATCCCTTGGCGGGCCTTTTCGTAGAGAGAAGATTTCAGTTTCATCCGGTTTGCGGATGAGAGTTCAACGTGCGTTTTGCAGACCTGGCAGCGACCTACTCTCCCGCGTCTTGAGACGAAGTACCATCAGCGCTGGAGCGTTTCACGGCCGAGTTCGGAATGGGATCGGGTGCAGCCGCTCCGCCATAACCACCAGGTCGGCAAAACGCACGTTATATCGAGAAGCTGTTTTTTCGTGCCAAGGCGACGTTTGTGTTTTGCTTCGGGCGCAAGCCCGCAAGCGCGACTGCGCGTCGCCGGTTTTCCGGCGCCCTCGCGGAGCATAGGCCCGTAAGGGCCGCTCATGCGTGAGCGCTGGTCAGATCATCGTGTTCACGATGAGCATAAGGAATGAGAACGATCAAGCCGATCGAACTATTAGTACCGGTAAGCTTCAAGCGTTGCCGCTCTTCCACACCCGGCCTATCAACGTGGTCGTCTTCCACGGTTCTCAGGGAATACTCGTTTTAAGGTGGGTTTCCCGCTTAGATGCCTTCAGCGGTTATCCCGTCCGGATATAGCTACCCTGCTATGCGGCTGGCGCCACAACAGGTCCACCAGAGATCCGTCCATCCCGGTCCTCTCGTACTAGGGACAGATCCTTTCAATATTCCTACACCCACGGCAGATAGGGACCGAACTGTCTCACGACGTTCTGAACCCAACTCACGTACCGCTTTAAATGGCGAACAGCCATACCCTTGGGACCTGCTCCAGCCCCAGGATGCGATGAGTCGACATCGAGGTGCCAAACAACCCCGTCGATATGGACTCTTGGGGGTCATCAGCCTGTTATCCCCGGCGTACCTTTTATCCGTTGAGCGATGGCCCTTCCACGCGGGACCACCGGATCACTATGACCGACTTTCGTCTCTGCTCGACTTGTCAGTCTCGCAGTCAGGCAGGCTTATGCCATTGCACTCAGCGAACGATTTCCGACCGTTCTGAGCCCACCATCGCGCGCCTCCGTTACTCTTTAGGAGGCGACCGCCCCAGTCAAACTACCCACCATACATTGTCCCGGACCCGGATAACGGGCCGCGGTTAGACATCCATAGTAATAAGGGTGGTATTTCAAGGGTGGCTCCACCTGAGCTGGCGCCCAGGTTTCAAAGCCTACCACCTATCCTACACATGCCACTACGAATGCCAATGTAAAGCTATAGTAAAGGTGCACGGGGTCTTTCCGTCTAACCGCAGGAACCCCGCATCTTCACGGGGAATTCAATTTCACTGAGTCTATGCTGGAGACAGCGGGGAAGTCGTTACGCCATTCGTGCAGGTCGGAACTTACCCGACAAGGAATTTCGCTACCTTAGGACCGTTATAGTTACGGCCGCCGTTTACTGGGGCTTCGATTCAGAGCTTGCACCCCTCCTCTTAACCTTCCAGCACCGGGCAGGCGTCAGACCCTATACGTCGTCTTGCGACTTCGCAGAGCCCTGTGTTTTTGATAAACAGTCGCTACCCCCTGGTCTGTGCCACCCTCCTCTACTTGCGTAGAAAAGGGTCACGCTTCTTCCGAAGTTACGCGTGCAATTTGCCGAGTTCCTTCAGCATAGTTCTCTCAAGCGCCTTGGTATACTCTACCTGACCACCAGTGTCGGTTTCGGGTACGGTTTATAAGGAGGAGCTATTTCCTGGAACCGCTCCGCTGCCCGTTCAATCCGATAAGATTGGACAACTTGTGCGATCCGTCACTACCTCCAAGCCCACGAATATTAACGTGGTTCCCATCGACTACGCGTTTCCGCCTCGTCTTAGGGGCCGGCTAACCCTGCTCAGATTAGCTTTAAGCAGGAACCCTTGGTCTTTCGGCGGGGGAGTCTCTCACTCCCCTTACGTTACTCATGTCAGCATTCGCACTTCTGATACCTCCACCACCCCTCACGGGTATGGCTTCGTCAGCTTACAGAACGCTCCGCTACCGCTTGGCCCTTGCGGACCAAACCCTAAGCTTCGGTGTATGGCTTTAGCCCCGTTACATTTTCGGCGCAAAGACCCTTATTTAGACCAGTGAGCTGTTACGCTTTCTTTAAATGATGGCTGCTTCTAAGCCAACATCCTGGTTGTTTTGGGATCCTCACATCCTTTCCCACTTAGCCATAACTTGGGGACCTTAGCTGTAGGTCAGGGTTGTTTCCCTTTTCACGACGGACGTTAGCACCCGCCGTGTGTCTGCCGACTAGTACTCCCAGGTATTCGGAGTTTGGTTAGGTTTGGTAATCCGGTGAGGACCCCTAGCCCATCCAGTGCTCTACCCCCTGGGG
>NZ_JAMYRV010000084.1:0-5803 GCF_040321555.1 Mesorhizobium sp. M0317
CCGGGAAAGCGGGCGCGTCGGCGTCATGGATGAAAGCACCTACTGAGTTCATAGCAACCAAGAAAAGAGAACTGCAATGAAAATGTACCGTCGAGAAGTCATTATAGCTGCACTTGCTTCTTCTGTGGCGTCGGTCGCACTGAGCTGGCGAATTGCAGCGATGGCGCAGTCTAGCGAAGACAAAAAGACGTTGACGTGGGTTTCATTTATCTCGTACCGAAACATGAACCCTGCATCAAACTATGACTCCGAGGTCTATGTTCTCGGTAACGTCTACGAGACCCTTTTTGTATACAAGGACGGCAAGATCTTACCAAAGCTCGCAACGTCCTGGGAGCGCTCCGACGGCGGCAAGACGTGGGCAGTTCGCCTACGGGACGGCGTGAAGTTCCATGACGGTTCTGCGCTGAACTCGGCAGCTGTGAAAAAATCGTTCGAATACGTGCGCGATCTGGGGAAGGGTGCCGGCTTCCTTTACGCTGGTCTGGAGAACGTTGAGACGCCGGACGATCACACGGCCGTCTTCCGATTCAAAGACCCAATCGCATTTGATTTGGTGGCAGCTGGACAATATGGCGCCTTCGTCATCGCCCCTGCGGCAATCGACAAGGGTGATGAATGGCTGACCCAAGGAAATGCGATCGGCACTGGCCCCTACAAGCTGGCTGAATTCCAGCAAGGAAAGCTGGTTGTCCTCGAAAAGTTCGACGATTACTGGGGCGGATGGCAGAGTGGTCAATTTGAGCGCGTCGTGCATCCCTACGTTGCCGAAGTCGCGACTCGTGTTCAGATGATCCGCTCGGGCGAAGCGGACGTCTCCCGTGTTCCTGGTTCCCAAATGGAAAGCCTCGACGCATTGTCCAACGTTTCGGTTACAAACGCCCCGGGATGGCGCACGCAACTGTATATGATCAACGTCCAGAAATACCCAACTGACAATCTCAAATTCCGGCAGGCCTTGCTGCATCTTTGGGATTTCGATTCGGTGCTAAAGAATATTTTTCACGGTGCGGCTACAAAACCTGTCGCGCCCATTGCATCGACTATGTGGGGGCATGGTACCTACGACGTCGGCACATTTGATCCAGACAAAGCTCTCGCTCTACTGGAGGAATCTGGCATCCCCAAAAAGGATTGGAATATAAAGGCGCTGTACTCGGCCAGCAATCAAGAACAAATTGATGCGATAGAGCTATTCCAGGCCAGCGCGGCAGCGATTGGGGTGGAGGTTGAGCTTGATCTTGAACAGGTTTCTTCTACTTTCCTGAGCAAGGCTAGATCTCCTGAAACCTCTGGCCATTTGAATGTAATGGTCTGGTGGCCAGCCTATCCGACACCGTCCGACTGGATGGTGACGATGTTCCATACCGAGAAGAAGCCCGCGTGGAACCTGTCCTACTACTATGATGAGGAATTTGATCGCCTGGCGGACCAAGCTTTCAAACTGGAAGGCGTTGATATGGATGCTGCCGCAAAAGCCTATATCGCGGCGCAGGACAGATTGATGCAGAATGCGGTTGCCATCTTTTATGCCGATGTAAACCGAGTCGACGCATATTCCTCGGACATCAAAGGCATGGAGGAGGCGAACAATCCTGCCTACGAATGGCTGTCCATCTATAACCTGCGCCGATAGCTGGTTTCCCCGGCGATTGAGGGTATTGGGAGGAATTATGCCTATGGTTGTGCAGTTGGTTCAGCGGCTGCTGTTGCTAATTGGCGTCGTGTTCGGCGTCATAACGATCATGTTCCTGCTGAGCCGGGTGCTACCCGCCTCTCCGGCGGAGTTGATGCTGGGAGGGCGGCCCTCTCTCGAGATGGTCGAGAAGGTGGAGGCTGAACTCGGCCTCGATAAGCCGCTGCCGGTTCAATATTTTGCCTTCATCGGCAATGCGATGCGCGGAGAGTTCGGCAACAGCCTTCTCACCCAACGGCCGGTGCTGCTGGAGGTGCGCGAGCGATTGGGGGCAACGTTCGAACTCACCACTCTGGCGATTGTGCTCGTTCTGCTCATCGGCCTTCCGGTCGGCATTCTTTCTGCTGTGAGGCAGAACTCAATGCTCGATAATGTTGCGCGGACGATCGCGGTTGCTGGCGTCGCCATCCCGTCTTTCATCCTGGCCATGTCACTGCAGATCCTCTTTTATGGTGCCCTTGGATGGCTGCCGCTGCAGGGCCGTGTGGATTCATCGATTGTTTTGGATAACCCCATCAGATCGGTTACCGGCCTGTATCTGGTCGATGCCCTTCTGACCGGTAACTGGGAGGGGTTTATGAGTGCGGCTGCGCACATTGCGCTGCCACTGGTCACCCTGACCATTTTGCTGCTTTCGACTGTAACTCGCATCACGCGGAACATGATGGTTGAGGTCTTGAAGGAGGAATATATCCGAACGGCCTTTGCCTATGGCTTGCCGAAGTCTGCCATTTATTACCGGTATGCGTTGAAGGCGACTTTGATACCGATCCTGACAATTGTCGGCTTGACCTACGGACAGCTTTTGGGGGGCGCCGTGGTCGTGGAGTATGTCTTCGATTGGCCAGGGCTCGGTTCCTTCCTGGTCTCCTCGATCGCACAGAACGACTATCCCGCATCCCTCGGCGCCACACTCTTTCTTGCTGGCATATACCTCTTGGTGAACCTGATTGTCGACCTTCTGTATGCGGTCGTTGATCCCCGGCTGAGAACGGCGTGACGGAGATAAGCTATGACGACCAATATCATTGAGCGGTCTGTTCGGATCATCCTCGCAAGATCATTCTTTGCGCAGAACCGACTGTTTGTAATCGGCGCGGCAATTCTCCTCACGGTGGTGTTGAGCGCTGTGCTAGCCTCCTGGATTACGCACTATGCGCCGACGCAAATCGTGATGTCAGATCGCCTTTCAGAGCCCAGCGCCGAGCATCTGATGGGTACGGATCGCTTCGGGAGGGACATCTTTGCGAGGGTCCTTCATGGAGGAAGGACTTCGCTTCTTGTGGGTGTTTGCGTTGTGCTTCTTGCCTTGTTTATTGGCGGCCCGATCGGACTTGTGGCTGGATATTTCGGCGGCAAGACGGATCTTCTTTTGATGCGCTTCTCGGATGTGTTCCTGGCATTTCCGCCGCTGCTTCTTCCGATTGCCATCACTGCTGCGCTCGGTCCGGGCCTTTGGAATGCTATGATCTCGCTCGCCGTCTCTTGGTTCCCCTGGTACGCGCGCATCATGAGGGCCTCTGCCATGACGGTACGTCGAGAGCTTTACATAAGTGCTGCGCGCACCATCGGTGTGGGGCATCTGCGAATTCTGGTCCGCCACGTCGTGCCGAACTCCCTAACGCCGGTTACCGTTCAGGCGTCGATGGATTTTGGCTTTACCATCCTGGCCGCCGCATCGCTGAGCTTTGTCGGCTTGGGTGCGAGGGCGCCGGCAGTGGAGTGGGGCCTGATGGCGGCCGATTCCCGCACCGACTTCCTCGACCATTGGTGGACGGCGCTGTTTCCTGGATTGGCCATCTTCGTAACAGTGCTTGCGGTCAACCTCGTCGGAGATGGTCTGCGCGATATTCTAGATCCAAAGCAGGGGGGGCGGGAATGAGTAGCCCGGTTCTTCAGGTAAGCGGCGTTCATGTGACCTTCTTCGACCTCCTGCGTTCCACTTCGATTCTGCGTGGCATCGACCTCGAAGTTGCGGCAGGCGAAGTGCTGGGCCTGGTGGGTGAATCGGGCTGCGGCAAGTCCATGACCGCCAACGCCTGTCTTGGGATGGTGACGCCTCCCGGCCGTGTCATCGGCAGCATCAAGGTGGACGGGCAGGAGGTCGTTGGCCGGTCGGAGGCCGAATTGCGTGCAATGCGCGGCGGCCGCGTAGCAATGATTTTCCAAAATCCCTCACGTTCGATGAATCCGTTCTTCACCCTTGGTCGACAGATGACCGAAATCATCCGCTGCCACCGTTCAGTGAGCTGGTCCGATGCGCGTTCCGTAGCCATGAGCGAGCTCAAGGCAGTGCGCATGCCGGACCCTGATCTGGCGCTCGAGAAGTACCCGCACCAGCTTTCGGGCGGACAGATCCAGCGCGCTCTTATCGCGCTTGCTCTGGCCTGCCGTCCGCGCCTCCTGATCGCCGATGAGCCGACGACGGCGCTCGATGTGACCGTCCAGGCACAGATCGTCTCGCTCCTGCGGCGTCTGGCGGACGAGAAGGGACTCGCCGTCCTGTTCATTACGCATGACCTCGGCATCGTCTCCCAAGTTTGCGACCGTGTCGCGGTTATGTATGCGGGCCGGATAGTCGAGACCGGCAGCGTCGAGGCCGTGATCGATCACCCTCGCCATCCCTACACGGTGAAGCTGCTGGGTACGGTTCCGGCAGTCGGCCGTGGCGCCCGTGATCTCGTCTCAATACCCGGGAACGTGCCGAACCCTGCTTACGTGCCGACGGGCTGCGCGTTCCGCGACCGGTGCGACCGGGCGACCGGCATCTGCGCGGGGGCGCATCTGCCTGCCTTGACCCTCGGGCAGGATCACATGGTGCTCTGCCATCATGCCGTTCACGACCCGCAGTTCACGGAGGCACGATGAACGCCGCACCGCCCGCCCGCCTTGTCTCCGTCGAGGGCCTTCATAAGGTGTATACGACGCGCCACGGCGTCCTAAAGGCGTTGGACGGCGTTAGCTTCCAGATCGCTCCGGGCGAGACGCTGGCGCTCGTGGGCGAGTCCGGCTGCGGCAAGAGCACGCTTGCGTCTGCGCTTCTGGGCTTTGCGAGTTTCGATGCTGGAACGATCGCAATTGACGGCGATGAGGTCACGGCCCGTTCCAAGTGGACGAAGATGCCGCCGCGTCGCGACGTCGGCGTCGTGTTCCAGAACCCGCAGTCCTCCCTCGATCCCAAAATGAAGGTGCGTTCCATCATTGGCGAGCCGCTGAACACCGTTGGCATGCGCGGCGAGGCCGTCACTAGGCGTGCCGGTGAATTGCTGAGCCAGGTTGGCCTCGGCCCCGAATACCTCCATCGCTATCCGCATCAGCTCTCCGGTGGGCAGATGCAGCGCGTTGCCATCGCACGTGCATTGGCCCTTGAACCTCGGCTGCTTATCCTCGATGAGCCTACCGCGGCGCTCGATGTCTCAGTGCAAGCTCAGATTCTGAAGCTTCTGAAGGCTCTGCGGGCCAAAACCAACGTCAGCTATCTATTCATCACCCACGATCTTGGTGTCGTCGATTACATCGCCCACCGCGTCGCCGTTATGTATCTCGGCCGCATTGTCGAGAGCGGACCGGTGGAAGAGGTCTTCGCGCATCCGCGCCACCCCTACACGCAGGCATTGCTCGACGCCGTGCCGGTGATCGACCCCAGCCGACGCCGACAGCCGGCGCCGCTCGATGGCGAGGTTCCGAGTCCCCTCAACCGTCCTCCCGGCTGCGCTTTTGCGCCGCGCTGTCGTCGGGCGACCAGCACATGCCGCGCCTCCGAGCCTGATTTCTGCGAAGACGGGCCGCAACGAGCTTACCTCTGCTTCCATCCTTTGTAGCACGGAAAGACAAGCCATATCAGGAGAGACCCGCATGAAGCTGCATGAATACGCAGAGCAGAATCTGATCACTCAGGTTCGTATCCTGCGGCGCAGAAGTAGTTTGAGCACTCCTCGGCGGTGAAGCGTGGCAAGGCGTCGCGGATTGCGTCCCAAAGCTCGGGGATGTTGCGCGCGGCGGCTTTCCTGAGGATCGACTTTAGCTTGGAGAAGGCATTCTCGATTGATGGTGTGGATGGCTCCTGCTCCCGGCGTCGCATTGCGCCATAGTTGGGATGTTGTCGTC
>NZ_JAMYRV010000085.1:0-5739 GCF_040321555.1 Mesorhizobium sp. M0317
CGACGGGCAGCAAGGATGCCGGAACGCGCGGGCGCGAATGGTGCCGCAAGATGCTGAGCAAATACGAGGAGGAGCCACCGGCGCTTGAGGCCTCGATACGCGAGGCGCTGCGAGACTTCGTCGAGCGTCGCGAGCGAGAGATTCCTACAACCTACGCGTAGAGATCGGCTGGGGGAGGACCGCTCGCCTATGGCACGCTCACGGCCGGCTTCGGGACTGTCATGGCCGGCATCTCCAATAGATTGCGATAGTCTCTGCGATGCTGACTGCTTTCGTGTCGCTGGGCGTTGTCGACCCTTGGATGATCCTCGGCTCCAGCTTCTCGATCGGCGGCGCTCTCAACGATCCTGCCTGGCAGGCGTCGGTTGGCGATATCGTGGACCGGCGCGATGTCCCGCTGCCGTCACCCTGCTCTCCGTCGGCTTCAACACTGACCGGGGGCCGGGCGCTCGGCGGCATAGTGGTTGCCTTGTTCGGGCGTCTGACGGCTTTCGCCGTTACCACATAGGGGCTGGCGATGGACGACATCATCGAGTGCCCGAAGCACAATGGCCGCTTCAACTACAAGGCGGGTGACGCCGGGGGCGCGCCGGTCTGCGTCAATCTCAGGACATTATCCGGTCAAGGTTGACGCCGGCAAAGTCCTGATCCAGATCGGGTGATGGTGATGACGAGAAGGATGATCATCATCGGCGCCGGCGAATGCGGCGGAAGGGCGGCTCTTGCGCTGCGCGACCTCGGCTATGGCGGAGCGTTAACGCTGGTCGGTGACGAGCCGCATTTGCCCTACGAGCGGCCGCCGCTGTCGAAAGACGCGATGGTGAGCGAAGCCCCTGAGATCAAGGCGATCGCCACTGACGAGACTTTTGCCGAGCGATCGATCCGACATATCCTTTCGGTCCAGGCCGTGGCGAGCGATCGCGCCGCGCATAGCGTGCGGCTGTCGGACGGCTCGGTCCTGCCCTACGACAAGCTCTTGCTGAGAACCGGTTCCATCCCACACAAGCTGCCGATGCCTGGCCTTGGCGGACGCTGCGTCTATCTCAGAACCTTCAACGACGCGTTGGCCATTCGCGCGCATCTCAGCTCCGGCAACCGCATCGCCATTGTCGGCGGCGGCTTCATCGGCCTCGAACTCGCCGCAGCGGCCGCAAGCTCGGCGCTTCGGTCACCGTCATCGAGGCGCAGCTAACATCCTGATACATGGCGTACCGGCCGAGATCGCCGAAATCATCCATGCTACGCATGTTGCCGAGGGCGTGAGCATCTTGTGCGGCGATGGCATCGCGTCCATCGCCGACGACGGCAAAGAGGTGCGCATCGCGCTTGCCGGCGGACAGCAGATCGCAGCCGATCTCGCGGTCATCGGCATTGGTGCCGTGCCGGTGACCGGGCTGGCAGCCGAAGCCGGCCTGACGATCGACAACGGCATCGCTGTCGATGCGCAACTGCGCAGCAGCGATCCCGACATCTTTGCCGCCGGCGATTGCTGCTCGTTTCCGCTCGCCTGGCGCAACGCACAGGAGCAGGGCACGCTGGCGGCGAGGAACATGCTGGGTGCTGGCGAGCCGCATGTGGTGCCGTGGTTCTGGTCGGATGAATATGGTCTATCCCTGCAGATCGCTGGGCTTTCCGACGAAGGCCGCAGCGTTGTGCGCCGCGATCTTGGCGACAGCGCCTTCATCCTCTTCCACCTCCCGAAGACGGCCGGCTGGTGGCTGCCAGCGGTCCCGGCAACGCGGTCGCCCGCGACGTCCGCCTGGCCGAAATGCTGATCGTCAAGCGGGCGAAGCCGGCGCCGGAAGCGCTCGGTTCGCAGGCCGTCAAGCCGAAGTCGTTGCTGGCGGCCTGAGCCGTCAGCCAATTGTCGAAGTCGGCGCCGGCGAAATTTAATGTCGGCACGGCTCGAATCTCAACGTGCCCTAGTACTACAGTTGCGGATCTCCATGCCGTTTGTAGCGACAGATGGAGGCCGCGGCCTCGTGTAGTCGTCGTCATAGCGACCAGGCGATTATGAAGGGCTTTTGTGTCGGTAGGAAGATGAGGATCCGGGCGAGGAGATAGCGGATCTCGGGGACGCTCGGGACGAGTGCAGTCATCCGAATCAGGCGGCGATTGACTCCTTTGGACTCGTTTCGTTCGGTTTGCTCCATGCGCTGCGGCGAAGATCAGCCAATAGCTTCGAGAGGAACGCCAGGGCGGCCATGCACAGGCTCATGTGGCGATGCCATCCGTGCCAGGATACCGAGCCTCGCAAAGATCAAGTCCGAGATCATCCTTGGCGCGCTCAAAGCACTCGTCGACCGCCCAGCGCAGGCCGGCCACTGCCGCCAATTCGGCCAAGGAGGAACCGGGCGGGGCGAAGACCAGGTAGTAGGCTTTTTCTCCGGATCTCGATCGCTTGCGGCGGACGAGAAGCCAACGCTCGAAGCCGCCTTTTGACGTCCAGGCGCGGCGGATGCGTGCCCAGTCGTAGAGCCGAGGCCCTTTGGCGCCTTCACCTGCCGCATGACAGACCCAGTCCTTGGGCGCGAGCTCGCTGGCCAGTTCCTCGGGCGAGGTTTCCTCAAACAGACGATCCCCTCCACGGCGCATGAAGTGAGCGCCTCGAACCGCCAAGACATAGGGCTGCTCGCGAGCTTCCAGCATCCGGCGAAGGATACTGTCCGCCCCGTAGACAGCGTCGCCCAGAACGTAAGCGCACGGGACGCCGGCATCGAGCGCCGCCGCCACCATGGCGCGCGCAGTCTTGGGCTGGTCGCAAACTCAACCGTCTCCGGGATCGACGCCCTGGCTGAGCTGTCGCCGCACCACGCCAGCGCGCAGTCGGTGGAGAATGCCGAAGGCCGTCTCGTAGTCTCGTAGCGCCCCGATCAGAACCGCATCGGCGGCCTGCGTGGATCAGCATTTTGAACTTGATGAAACCTACGTCGCGGCCGGACCCGCGGCGAAGGCCGGGGCTTCCATCACAAGGTTCTTGTCGCCTGTGCAGTCGAAGTCCGCCACCGAAGCCGAGGTCTCCCCAGGATCGAACGGATGGCCGCTACGCCGGACGAGTCCGGCTTGCGGATCGCTCCCGACCGCCGCGCCGATTCGCTCTGTAGGGTTCCGGATCGCCCGGGTGCTGGACCGCGAAGACTATTGTCGACGCTGCGTCGATCGCAATGTCGCGCCGTCGGCGGCGCGCCAAGACCGATCGCATCAATGGAGAGGCGCTGATCCGCACGCTCGTGACCTACAAGCGCGGAAAATCACGCATCTGCTCGATGGTCAGGATGCTGACGCCCGAGGAAGAGGACCGCCGCCGGAATGGCCGGGAACGAAAAGCGCTGGTCGCCGAACGAGTTCTCCACGCAATCGCGTCAAGGATTGCTCTTCAGCCAGGACATCCGGGGTATGAACCATTACGTCGTGATCGGCGCGCGCGCCTGGAGGCGTTCCGGACGGGCGATGGCCGGGCGCTGTCCAATATCGAAGCTCAGACCTGCTGTGAGCTTGACCGACTTGAGTTGCTGCTCGAACAGATCAAGACGGTAGGGGCAGGGCGGGATGCGCTCATGAGCCACCAGACAGCGGGCATACCCGCGCCAGCGGCAATGCTGCCTGGCACAAGAGAATTGGACGGGAAGGCCTGTTCCGGCACTTCAACAATCTGGCGCCGCCCAGCGCTGGTCGCGTTTCAAATCACGCCGCCTCGCGCGCCCTTTATTTCAGCAACTGGCATTTTTTGGTGCATGTTTTTCCTCCCGAACGTTAGAGTCCTAGGTTGTGGATCACGCGTTACCGTATCTGGCACTGCCCATTTCTAATCCTGAGCGGAGACTTACAGACTATGATTAAATGCGGCTTGGTGCAGTTGAGCCTTACTTATCTGACGCTTTGCCAAACCGACCTCATGTGAGGATTCGAGTGACGAAAGCGATGATCGAACAGGAACACTCGCAGGGCACATTTGCCGGAGCTATATATCAAACGATCCGACGGGACATTCAAGCTGCCGGGTATCTTCAGGCTAAATCATGAATCGTTAACCTGCGCCAGGCACATGGGGGCCTTGAGGTGCTTGTACTGAGGCTTGCCATATAGGACTTTAGAGTTTCCCCAGGCTCCTCCCAGAGCAACTTGGTTGTCGTCGAACAAGCTTCGGCGGCAGCCACTTTTCCCGCGAACTTTTTATTCCACCGGTCTCCGAAGTCCCTCCATCGATCGCAGGTACCTCTTAATCCGAGGCTCGAACCTAAGTGCTGCATTCGTTTTCTCGGTGAACGCCTCGTCGATGTGTCATCGAATACCTTCCGCATTTCATCCCATCCGTTCGGCTGCGTGCGAAACCCGGCGAGGCGTACCACGGCCTTGTTCCTTTTGAGGAGGCCCCGTTTTTGGAGGATTGCTAGGACTATTAGGGTGAGAAGACCCATACGTACGGCAATACATACTCCAATGCCTCATGATTGCGGATCGGGTCGGACCACACAGATTTCGAGAAGAATTGCGCTGCTGCGTAACTTGGAATTACCATTCAATCAAGTGGTGGACCCAGGGTGGGGCCTAACTCTCTGAAGGTCTGCGCCTCGCGGCAGACCTGTTCAAATCGCTGAATTTGCTCGGTGCTGTCGCAGTAGGACATCACCATACGGAAGCCTTGACCTTTGCGCTGAAAGTTCCACGGCCGTGGACGGATATCCTTATCCCGGAGCGCTTCCAGAAGACTCGGTGACAGAATGGCGAACACCTCATTAATATGCACTGGATGAACCAGTTCAACACCCGCACACGGTCTTAAAGCATCTGCTATTCGTGCGGCGTTCCGGTTTGCCTGCAGAGCATTTCGGCGCCAGAGTTCATCCTCCAGGTAGCTCAAGAGCTGCACTGACATGTAGCGCATCTTTGAGCACAGGTGCCCGGAGCGTTTGTGCATGAAGCCCAGTATCTTTGCGATTTCAGGATCGAAGGTGATCACCGCTTCCGCATTCATGGTTCCGTTCTTGATAGTGCCGAAGGTGAGAATGTCCACTCCAGCCTTCCAGGTCATTTCGGCCGGCGTTGCGCCCAAATGAACCACGGCGTTAGCCAAGCGGGCCCCATCAAGATGGACTTTCATGCCCGCCTTATGCGCTATTGCACTTAGTGCTCGTAATTCGTCCAGTTCATAGACGACTCCTGCTTCTGTGGCTTGGGTGAGGCTGAGTGCACTGACCGCCATATGATGTACGTTGCCGATACCGTGACGTTGTAGGCCGTCCTCTAACGTGGCAGGCGATATCTTATGGTGCTCACCTGACAGCAAAGTCATGCGGCCGCCACCGCTATAAAACTCGGGCGCGCCAGCTTCGGTCGTCACAATATGGGCGCCCTCATGACAGAAGATCGTGCCATACGGCGGCGTAATGGCGCCGAGCGCGAGACCATTGCCCGCAGTGCCCGTAGGCACCGGAAAAATATAAGTTTCGCGCTCAAAAAAGTTCGAATAGGCCTGTGCCAAGGTTGCGGTGAATTGATCTGCGCCGTAGGCTACCTCGACGCCTCGGTTGCAGTTCAACAGCGCGTTCATCACCTGTTCGCAGACCGGCGCGCCGTTGTCCGAATTGAAGTGATAGGTTGCTATTTTAAATCCTCCCGTTCCAAGTAAAGCCGCTCCGAATTCAGAAATTCAGCTTGCGAACTACAGGCTTCATTCAATATCAAGCGATCCCAGGCTTGGCTAAAATTCCTCCCGCGCGCGACGCTCGGCACCGCGTA
>NZ_JAMYRV010000086.1:0-4402 GCF_040321555.1 Mesorhizobium sp. M0317
CCTCCCCCTCCACCCCGCCATGCCCACGGCGCCCCGGCCGGCGCTGGCCGGCGACGGCGGCAGGGTGCGCCCCGTCCTGCCCGGCCCCCCCGAGAGCGCGCGCACGGCCGAGCGGCTGCAGAGCCGCCTCGGCGCCGACACCGACATCGTGCCGCTCTACGGTCAGCTCGACAACAGGGCGCAGGATGCCGCCATCAAACCGCCGCTGCCGGGCCGCCGCAAGGTGGTGCTGGCGACGTCGATCGCCGAGACCTCGATCACCATCGACGGCGTGCGCGTCGTCATCGATTCCGGCCTGTCGCGGCTGCCGCGCTACGAGCCGGCAAGCGGTCTGACCCGGCTGGAGACGGTGCGCGTTTCCAGGGCGTCCGCCGATCAGCGCGCCGGCCGCGCCGGGCGTACACAGCCAGGCGTCGCCATCCGCCTTTGGCGGGCCGAGCAGACGGCGGCCCTTCCCGCCTTCACCCCACCCGAGATTCTCGAAGCCGACCTGTCCGGCCTGCTGCTCGATTGCGCCGCCTTCGGCGTCGCCGATCCCGCAAGCCTGTCCTTCCTCGATCCGCCGCCCATTCCCGCGCTCAACGAGGCGCGGGCGCTGCTCCTGACGCTGCACGCCATCGATGCGGCCGGCCGGCTGACGGAGGCGGGCGGCGCGATGCGCAAGCTGGCCCTGCCCGTGCGGCTCGCACACATGGTCGCTGAAGCCGCTGGCGGCGGCCACGCGCTCGAGGCTGCGATGCTAGCCGTCCTGCTCACCGAGCGTGGCCTTGGCGGCGACGGCGCCGACCTCGAACGGCGCCTGATGCGCTTCCGCACGGAAAAGTCACCGCGCGCCGTTGCGGCAAGGCAGCTTGCCGGGCGATTGGCGAAGGAGGCGGGCGGCGCCAAGAGCAGCGAAACCGCTTCTGCCGGTCTTCTCCTCATCCACGCCTGGCCGGACCGTGTCGCCAGAGCGCGCGGCGAGCGCGGGCGTTTCGTGCTCGCCAACGGCTCCGGCGCCATGCTCGACGCCGCCGATCCGCTGGCCGGCGAGAGCTGGCTGGTCGTCGCCGATCTGCAAGGCAAGGCGCAAAATGCCCGCATCACGGCGGCGGCAGCCGTCGACGAGGCCGACATCCGCGCCGCACTCTCCGACAGGATCGAGACGCGCCGCGAGACAAGCTTCGACCGCGAGCGGCGCGCGGCGCGCGTGCGCGAGACCGCCAGGCTCGGCGCCATCACTTTGTCGGAGCGCATGCTGCCCGCACCAACTGGAACAGACGCCGACCGCGCCATCCTGGATGCCTTGTGCGAGCACGGCCTGTCGCTGCTGGAATGGGGCAAGGACGGCGAGACGCTGCGCCAACGGCTCGGCTGGCTGCATCGCGGCCTCGGCGCGCCTTGGCCCGATGTTTCGGAACCCGCCCTGCTCGAAGGCCTCGACGACTGGCTGCTGCCGTTCCTTTCGGGCAAGGCATCCTTCGCCGCGATCGATCCCGGCGTGCTGTCGTCAGGCCTGATGGCGCTGGTGCCGCACGAATTGCAGCGCAAGGTCGGCACACTGGCGCCGACCCATTTCGACGCGCCCTCCGGCAGCCATGTGCCGATCCGCTATGACGGCGAATGGCCGGTGCTGGCCATCCGCGTGCAGGAACTATTCGGCCTTGACCGCCATCCGGCAATCGCCAACGGCACCGTACAGCTGACGCTCGAGCTGTTGTCGCCGGCGCACCGGCCGATCCAGACGACGCGCGACCTGCCCGGCTTCTGGCGCGGCTCCTGGGCCGATGTGCGCACCGATATGCGCGGCCGTTATCCCCGCCATGTCTGGCCGGAAAATCCGCTGCTCGCTGCGGCCACCGCCCGCGCCAAACCGCGAGGGACCTAGCGCTCGTCCTTTCCCGGCTATAATCCTTGGCCATGATCAACATCGTGCACGCGCCAGACTTCCAGCAAAGCCAGCGGCTGCGCCTCAACACGCTGATCCGGCTGCGCTGGCTGGCCATCGTGGGCCAGAGCCTGGCGGTGCTGGTCGTCGCCTATGGGCTCAAATTCCCGCTGCCGGTCAGCCTCTGCTTCGCGCTGGTCGCCTGCTCGGCCTGGCTTAACCTGGTGCTGACCTTCCGCTATCCGGCAGCGCACCGGCTGACCCCGTTCTCAGCCTTTTTCATCCTGACCTTCGACAGCCTGCAGCTTGCCGGCCTGCTCTATTTGACCGGCGGCCTCACCAACCCGTTCTCGGTGCTGATGACCGTGCCCGTCGTCATCTCGGCGGCGTCGCTGCCGCTCCGGCTGACTGCGGTGCTCGGCGCGCTGGTCATGGCGGCGGCCACGTTGCTGGTCTTCTTCCACCAGCCGCTGCCATGGTATGAGGGCGCGCCGCTGCCCATGCCGTTCATCTATGTCGCCGGAATATGGATGGCGGTGTTTTCCTCGATCGCCTTCACCGCCATCTATGCCTTCCGCGTCGCCGAGGAAGCCCGCCTGCTCGCCAATGCGCTTGCCGCCACCGAACTGGTGTTGCAGCGCGAGCAGCATCTGTCGGCGCTCGATGGCCTCGCCGCCGCCGCCGCGCACGAACTCGGCACGCCGCTCGCCACCATCGCCCTTGTCTCCAAGGAAATGGAGAAGGCGCTGGGTAACGATCCGAAATATGGTGAGGATGTGAAGCTGTTGCGGTCGCAGAGCGAGCGCTGCCGCGAGATCCTGAAGCGGCTGACCAGCCTGTCCTCCGAGGGTGAGGCGCATCTGTCGCGTCTGCCGCTGACTTCGCTGGTCGAGGAGGTGACGGCGCCGCACCGCGATTTCGGCATCTCGATCAAGCTTCGGCCGGGCGAGCGCGTCGGCCCCGAACCGGTGGGACGACGCAACCCCGGGGTCATCTACGGCCTCGGCAATCTGGTCGAGAACGCCGTCGACTTCGCCCGCAACAGTGTGACGGTGCGATGGAGCTGGGACGAACTCGACGTCACCTTCTCGATCATCGATGACGGGCCGGGCTTTCCCCCCGAAATCATCGATCGCATCGGCGAGCCCTATATGTCGACACGCCAGGGCAACGAGGCCGGCGGTGGCCTTGGACTCGGGCTCTTCATTGCCAAGACCTTGCTCGAACGCTCCGGCGCCACGCTCGATTTCCGCAATTCGAGCGGGCTGGGCGAGGGCGCCATCGTGCAGATATCGTGGCCCCGCACCGTCTTCCTCAACCCGGAATCGGTGGGGATCTCGATGTTCGACACCGCGTAAAAGCCTTGGCGGAGGCGGCAAAATTGGACAATGGCGTTCAGGAACTATATCTGCGTAAAATTAAGGCAGCAGGATTTTTTAAGATAATGACTGGCGAAGAAGCAATTGGCGCAATGGTCGAAGGCGAGGACACCTCGCTGCTCATCGTCGACGACGACAAGCCGTTCCTGACGCGGCTGGCCCGCGCCATGGAAACCAGGGGTTTCGTGGTCGAGACGGCCGAGAGCGTCGAGGAGGCGGTGGCCAAGGCGCGCGCCCACCCGCCGGCCTATGCGGTGGTCGACATGCGGCTTGGCGACGGCAACGGACTCGACGTCGTCGCCGCCATCCGCGAGAAGCGCGACGATGCCCGCACCGTCATCCTCACCGGCTACGGCAACATCGCCACCGCGGTGACCGCGGTGAAGCTCGGCGCCATCGACTATCTGTCGAAGCCGGCTGACGCCGACGACGTGTTTGCAGCGCTCACCCGCACCGCCGGCGAACGCGCCGCACCGCCGGAAAACCCGATGTCGGCCGACCGCGTGCGCTGGGAACACATCCAGCGCGTCTACGAAATGTGCGACCGCAACGTGTCGGAAACCGCGCGCCGGCTCAACATGCATCGCCGCACGCTGCAGCGGATACTCGCCAAGCGCGCACCACGCTGAGGTTCACGCGCCGGCGGCGCCGGCCGCCAATTGCCGAACCTCAGCGCTGCCCCTCACCTGCCTGCCGGCATCCTCTCCCCGTATAGAGACGGGGAGAGGGGCGCTTGTCCGAACCGGATAGATAGGTAACAGAATGGACCGATAGCATGGGTGACAGTTTTCTCCTTCGCCGGGAGGACCGGCGATGGTTTGGCGAGAGACTGGCATCATGGACGAGCGGCTACGGTTTGTTGTGGAGTGTCTTGCTGGGGATGAGACGATAGTTGCGCTTTGTGCGGCCTACGGGATCTCACGCAAGAACGGCTACAAATGGCTCGGACGTTATCGGGAGTTCGGCCCGGAAGGTTTGCACGACCTGCCGCGAGCCCCGCTCAATCATGGCCGGGCGACAGCTCAGGACCTGGTTGAGCGGATTGTGGCGGCCAAGGAGCTGCATCCGCTCTGGGGTCCAAAGAAGATCGTGGCACGGCTCAGGCGCACGGCTCCCGAGTTCATGTGGCCTTCAGCCTCGACGGTCGGCGCGATCC
>NZ_JAMYRV010000087.1:0-4241 GCF_040321555.1 Mesorhizobium sp. M0317
AGGAAGCCAACGCGCCCATAGCGGGGGTTGAAGAGCATGGAGCGGTAACGGAAGAAGCATTCGAGCGCACCGCGCTGCCAGCGCGTACGCTGCCTTGCCAGAACGCGAAGTGACTCCGGCGCTTCGGTCCAGCACACCGGCTCAGGAATGAACTGGATGCTGTATCTTCGCTTGGTGTCCATCATGTGGCGATGCAGCTTGATCACGAGGTCCAAATCTTCACCCATCGACCCACTGGTGAAGCCGCCAACCGCCACAACTTCCGTGCGGCGAAACAGACCAAAGGCGCCGGACACCAGCATCAGCGAGTTGATGCGGCTCCACGCAAGCCGCGCCATGAGAAAGGCCCGCAAATATTCGACCACCTGCAGCAGCGGCAATAGCCGGCGCGGCAGCCGGACCTCGCGCACCCTGCCACCTTCGATCCTGGAGCCGTTGGCAATCCGAATCGTGCCGCCCACCGCGATGGTGCGCTCTGGATCGTCGATGAAGGGCTGCGCGGCACGCATCAACGCATCGGGCTCGAGGATGGAATCGCCGTCGATCACGCAAAACAGCGGCGCGCGGCAGACATTGATACCGGCATTCTGGGCATCGGCCTTGCCGCCATTTTCCTTGTCGACCACGAACAGCCGTTCGGTAATCAACGAGGAATAGAGCCCGCGAATCGGCTTGTGCGCCAGGGCGTCCTCATAAGGCCGGTGGAATTTCACCAGCTTGAAGCCTTCGATAAGGCGCTGCAGAGTCTGATCCTTCGAGCCGTCATTGATGACGATCACCTCGAAATTCGGATATTCGAGCGCCAGCATCGAGTGCACGCTCTCGACTACGTTAACTTCCTCATTGTAGGCAGGCACCAGCAGCGCGATCGGCGGCGCGACGTCGCCGTAACGGTGCCACAGCAGGGCCGATCGCGCGACCGGCGGGCGCTTGGACAGCGCGTAGGCGGCAATGATGAGTTGCAGGAGGTATACCGCCGTCTGCGCCAGCCCTGCCCCAATGATGAACCAGGACAGGATGGAGGCACCCAGGACGATCTCTTGGCTCCAGTCGAACATCACGCGGCCGGCCCCTCGGCAAGGATCAGTGAGGCCGTGCGCTGGCGGCGCGAGACCTCGCTGGCGGCGATCTCGCGCAGCACCTGTTCTCCCTGCTGGCCGAGCGAGCGCAATGCGTTAGCGGCGGCATAGCGCACGGTCCATGCCTCGTCGTCCATCAGCTGAGCGAGCGGCGCGGCGAGTTCAAACAGGCCGAGGCGGCCCGCTGCATCGGCAGCGTCGGCACGCACATCCCAGCCGCCATCTTCCATTGCCTTGGCCAGGATGGCCGGCGCATTGGCATGTCCCGTCAGGCCGAGTGCCCGCAATGCGGCTGCGGCGACCTCCGGTGACGGATCGCCAGCCGCGCGAGCAAAGAACTCACCAAACCGGAGGCCTCCGTTGCGAGCAAGCGCATCGATTGCCGCCGCCCTGATAAAAGGCACTGCGCCCTCACGGCTGCCGTAATCCTCAAGCTCGTCGAACCGCTTTGACGGAAAGCGCCTGAAAAGCTCGATCACGCGCCGCGAGCGCTGCCCCGCCACGCCGATCTTGCGTAGCGTTATGACCAGCGGCGGCAGGGCGCCGATATCGCACAGCGCAATGGCGACGGCGATCCTGACCTCGCGCGATCGGTCGCGATGGAGCGCCGAAAGCAGGTTTGCCACCGCGTCCTCCGAACGCAGCGCCCCCAGCATCTCGGCCGCGTGGATGCGTTCGGCGCCGTTGCCCTTTTCAAGCTGGGTGCCGACAAGGGTCGGCAGGCCACATTCGTTGAAGGCTGAAAGCAGCTCGTCGTGCTCCTCGCCGCGCAGCAGCGAGATAAACTCGAAGCCGGCATCGATCGCCACCCTTGCCGGCACCGCAAGCAGCGCCGTCTTCAATGCCTCGCGATCGCGATTTTCGGTGAAGGCGATCAGCGCCGTTAGAAGAAGGCGCCGCTGATCGGCGCCCGCCGTTCCCCGGCGCTCGTGCAGCACCCGGCGCCCGATCAGCAGAAGCATGATCACCAGGGAAAGGGCACTGAGCAGGATGGACAGGTACCAGACGTACAACATGATCAGAACCGCGCAGTCAGGCCGAGCCCGAATGTGGTTAGATCGAATGTCGGGCGCTGCTCATGGGCGAGGCTACTGCGCAGCGTCAGCGGGTCGGAAACGTCCCAGGAGATGCCCCCAAAGACGGTACGCGTAGGCACCAGCGTGCCGTCGGAGATCTCGGGGGCATCCCCAAAACCACCAAAAACATTGACGCTAGGGGTAACTGCAAGATCGACTCGCAGGACATAACCATCGGCGCGCGTGCCGATATCGTCGGCCGCGTGCACCCATCGCGCCGCAAGCCCGAGCCGGCCATCCAGGACATAGGCCTGCACCCAGGGCGAGATGGTGGTGATCTCGGTGTTGGCAAAATTGTCATAACGGGTATCGATGTTGAGCGAGAACGGACCGAACGTCTTTGCGGCGGCCAGGATTCGCCATGAAGCGCCGGCGCCTATCGAGGAGCGCGCCAGGAAATCGGCATCCGGCGTCACGGCCACCAGCGCATACGCGGAAACAGACGGCGAAAAGGCCTGGTCGATGCGGCCTTCGATCTGAAGGTCGGTGCGGCCATAACGGTTCGCCACTCGGGTGCGGCCGGAAATGGTCGTCCGCGGGGTGAGCCGATAGGCAAGGCCGGCCAAACTGTCGGTCCATTCGCCAAGCCCGTCGGTGAGCACGCTCACTTCGCTGCCCAGATCGAACCGCCATTTGCGCGGCGGTGGCGCGGCCAGCCTCTGCTCGATATCGTGTGAGCCAGGCTCGAGAGCAAGCGCCTGCCGGTAGGCGTCGCGCGCAGCGTTGTCGTCGCCACGCTCCCGGCGCAGGTCGCCAATTCCCACCAGCGCCTCGGCATTGCGCGGATCGATCGCCAGCACCCGCTGAAACGACTGCTCAGCCCGCGTGTAGTCCTGCTCGAGTAGGGAAACACGTGCGTCGAGAGCGATCGCCTCGGCGTTGCCAGGCACATCGCCAAGCACATCATCAATCATCGTGCGGGCGCGCGGCAGGTCGTTCTGCCAGATCGCCAGACGGACCTTGCCCAAACGGGCGTCGAGAAGGCCGGGCCTGATGCCCAGCGCCTGGTCTAAGAAATGTCCGGCTTCGTCGAATTTCTGTTGGGATCCAGCCAGGAGACCCATGGCGACCAGGATGTCGGTGTTTTTCGGCGCCAGCCGCAGCGCTCGGCGATAGGCGTTCTCCGCCTCAGGCAATTGTCCTGCCGCCCGCAGTCTTTGGCCCTTCTCCATCAGGTCGGCGACGGGATCCGGCCGCGTAGGAAGCAGCCTCTTCCTCACGGTCGCAGGCTTCGCTTTGCTGCTGCCGGCTTGCTGGGCCTTGTGGATGCTGGCGACAAGCGTACTCGCATCGGCATTGTCGGGCTGGGCACGCGAGACTTTTTCGGCGAGGGGTAGCGCGGCGTCCAGATTGCCGGACCGGAACTCGACCTGAGCGATGCCCAAGCTGGCATCCAGATAGGTCGGCGCAAGCGCAAGCGCCTTGGAAAAGGCATCACGCGCCGCCGGCAGATTGTTGCGGCCAAGCTCTGCGAAGCCAAGTTGCACCAGGGCGTCGGCATTGTCGGGCTTGAGCTCCAGCGCACGCCGCAGCAGCTCCGCCGCCTCGTCGAAATGCTGGGCTTGCCTGGCCTTCACGCCGGAGGCATACAGTTCGGCGACCGTCTGGGCCAGCGCCGCGGCTGGCGCCGCTGCGACCGCCAGGAATGCGCATGCCGCAACGACGGCGCGCCGGCCGCGCCACATCAGCGTTTCCCGCTCTTTCGCGCCAGCAGACGCGCAAGCCGGGCGAGCAGTTCCTCGGGAATGAAGGGTTTCACAAGGTAGTCGTCGGCCCCCTTCTCAAGAGCGGAGACGATGTCTTTTTCGCCCTTGCGGGCGGTCAGCATGACCACCGGGATTTCCGACAAAGCCGGGTCGCTCTTTATGCGGGCAAGAACCTCCAGGCCGTCGGCCTTGGGCATCATCGCGTCGAGCACGACGATATCGGGTGCCTCATGCTCCGCCTTCAAGAGCGCTTCCGCCCCGTCTACTGCTTTGATGACCTCGTATCCCTTTGCCCTGAGCCTGAATTCCATCAGTTCGATCAAAAGGGGATCGTCATCGCAAATCAGAACTCTTGCCTTCGCTCCGTTCAACAGCCTTGC
>NZ_JAMYRV010000088.1:0-3946 GCF_040321555.1 Mesorhizobium sp. M0317
GGCGCCCCCCCCCCCCCCCCCCGCCCCCCGCGGGGGGGGGGGGCGCGCAAGGCCGCTGGGCCGGGGCGGGGGCGCCGCCGGGCCGGGGCGCCAACGGGCCCCGGGGGGCGGCGCTCCAGCAGATGAGCGCGCGGCTCGACGCGCTGGAGGCGGCGGTGCGTGCCGGCGGCTCCGGCTCGGAAGAGGATTTCGGCTTCCACCGCGCCATTCTCGCCGCGACGCAGAACCCGAATTTCACCCGGCTGTTCGACACGTTCGGCAGCGCCATGGTCCCGCGCCATTGGACGCGGCTCGACCGCATGACGGAGGCCGAGCGGGAAAAATATCTCGACCGCATGCAGCGCGAGCATCGCGCCATTCTCGGGGCAATCGAAGCCAGGGACGTCAATGCCGCGCGGCGCGCCATGCGCAGCCATCTGACCAAAAGCTATGCCCGCTTCGAGGATCTGCGCGACAAGGCTGTTCACGATTAGGGAGCCAACCACGGTTGACGGACTGCTCATCCGGCGACCCCGCCGAGATAAAGTTGGCGCATCAGCGACATGTTCCTCCCGGCTCCCACTGTTGCAGTCTTACCCCGTTGTCATACAACCCTGTAATCTGGTAAATCCCAGGAAGAGGGATGTCAATCGCGTTGCCATGCGGTATGAGGCTCCCGAAATCAGAACCGTCATCAAAGCCGCAAGTCAGGAAGCAAAATGCAGTCACGGAAATTTGGCCGTACCGGCAGATCAGTCAGCGAGATCGGCTTCGGCGCCTGGGCGATCGGCGCCGCCTGGGGCGAGGTCAATGACGACGATGCGGTCGCCGCCCTGCATGCCGCGCTCGATGCCGGCGTCAGCTTCCTCGACACCGCCGACGTCTATGGCGACGGCCGTTCGGAAAAGCTGATCGCACGGGTTATGAAGGAACGCGGTGGCGCGCGCCCGTTCATCGCCACCAAGGCCGGACGGCGGCTGCCGAAGCAGACGGTCGAGGGCTACAGCGTCGAGAACCTCACCGGCTGGATCGACCGCAGCCTGACATACCTCGAGACCGACACGCTCGACCTGGTGCAGCTGCATTGCCCGCCGACCGATCTCTACTATCATCCGGAGGTGTTCGAGCGTCTCGACAAGCTCACCGAGCAGGGCAAGATCCGCAACTACGGCGTCAGCGTCGAGCGCGTCGAAGAGGCGCTGAAGGCGATGCAATATCCCGGCGTCGTCAGCGTGCAGATCATCTTCAACGCCTTCCGCCAGCGCCCGGCCGAGCTGTTCTTCGACCAGGCGAAAAAGAACGATGTCGCCGTCATCGCCCGCGTGCCGCTGGCCAGCGGCCTGCTGTCCGGCAAGTTCAGGGCGGACACCAAGTTCGAGACCACCGACCATCGCCTGTTCAACAGGAATGGCGAAGCCTTCGATGTCGGCGAGACGTTTTCGGGCGTGCCCTATGAGGTCGGGCTGGCGGCGGTCGAGAAGGTGCGGCCGCTGGTGTCAGGCGACACCACCATGGCGAAATTCGCGCTGCGCTGGATCCTGATGTTCGATGCGGTGACGGTTGTCATTCCCGGCGCCCGCAATCCAGCGCAGGCGGTTTCCAATGCGGAAGCGGCTGAGCTTGCGCCGTTATCCTCCGAGTTGATGGCCAAGGTGAAGGCGGTCTACGATGAGAACATCAAGCCCTACGTGCATCAGCGCTGGTGAGCCAGCGCCTGCCGCCCTCGACCGGCTGACTGACCAGAGGTCAGCCGGGGCAAAATTGCGCTCGTCGTTACAAGCTGTGCAGCGGATCCTGTGATCCACCGGTCATTTAATCGGCCGTGCCGCTTGTTATTGTGCAGTGCAGCAACGATATTGCTGCGTGTGCGTTGTGTGCACGAGTCTGCCCATTCCGGCGCGCAAGGATACCAATTTGCGAGACATATCCGATACGATCGCCCGGCTGAGCGCGATGCGCCGCCGGCCAGCCGGTGCAGGACAGAGCAAGGACGATCACCTGTCCGAGATGACAGGGTTCGGGTCCAATCCGGGCGCCTTGCGTGCGCGGCTTTATCTTCCTGAAAACCTGCCGAAGCAGGCGGCGCTGGTCGTGGTGCTGCATGGCTGTACCCAGACTGCCGCCGGCTACGACCATGGTTCCGGCTGGACCGAACTTGCTGCCGATCAGGGTTTTGCCGTGCTTTTCCCCGAGCAGCAGCGCGCCAACAACGCCAATCTTTGCTTCAACTGGTTCGTGCCAGGCGATATAAGCCGCGACGGCGGCGAGGCGCTGTCCATCCGCCAGATGATCGAGGCGGCGGTGGTCACTCACGGTCTCGACCGCAAGCGGATATTCGTCACCGGCCTTTCCGCTGGCGGCGCCATGGCGGCGGTGATGTTGGCGACCTACCCGGACGTGTTTGCCGGTGGCGCGATCATTGCCGGGCTTGCCTATGGCAGCGCCTCGACCATCCCCGAAGCCTTCGACCGCATGCGTGGCCATGGCGGCCCGTCCAGAACCGACCTGCAGCGTCTGTTGCGGGAGGCTTCGCCGCACAAGGGGCCGTGGCCGAGGATTTCGATCTGGCAGGGCTCGGCCGACACGACCGTGGTGCCTTCCAATGCCGGCGCGGTGCTGGCGCAATGGCAGGGCGTGCACGGCCTCGCCCAAGCGCCGACACGCACGGAAAAGGTCGACGGTCAGAGCCGCAAAGTCTGGTCCGATGGCAAAGGCCGCGACGTGGTCGAGGCATACAGCATTGCCGGCATGGGCCATGGCACGCCATTGCAGGCGAGCGGCGACAATGCTCTCGGCAAAGCAGGGCCGTTCATGCTGGATGCCGGGATTTCCTCGACGCGCCACATCGCCCGTTTCTGGGGGCTGACGAAGCCAGAGGTACGACGCACGGCGAAAGCCAAGGCCGCTTCAGGCACTGCATTGCAGCCTTTCTCGCCGAAGGAAAAACCGCGAGCTGTCCGTGTCGATCCGGCCCCGGAGCCTGTCAATCCGCCAGGCGGTCCGGCGGGCGGGATCACCAAGGTCATCGAGGACGCGCTGCGGGCAGCGGGATTGATGCGCTGAGGCGGAGGCTCGCCCCGCACGAAGGACAAGGGCAAGCACCAGCATCATTATCGCAGCAGGCCTTCGTCCTCGAACGCATCCCAGCCCTTCAGTCCGGGCGGCGGGCCCTCCGTGTCCCGGGCGTTCCTCGCAGTGCGCGCTTGGCCAGTGCCCTTTCCCGCGCGCGTCAACGCGGCCTTGCCCGCGCCGCGCCGCCTGTTCTCGGCGACTTCCTGGACATCCTGCTCTCTCCACACGGTTGCCAAATCGCGGTCCAGGACGTCCTCGATGTGGCGCGGGTCGAAAACGTGGAAGGTGACAGACTTTGATCGCCCACGCATCTTGACGGTGCGTGTGCCGGTGCTTTGCAGCCGACCGTCCTTGAGCCATTTGTGGCGCTCGCGCGAAGAGATCGTAAGGATATCCTCGACCTCGCGTGGAAGCACAGGCAGCGCCTCCACTCCCTCCAGTGTTTTGGAGATACTGGCAGAGGCGGCCTTGAACGCTTCCGCTTCGGATCTCGACATTCGCAATGCGATGCGCCCCGTCTCGGCCTTGACGTGCTTCCTGACTGCCCATGGCAGCCGGGCTCTGACTTCACGTTCGATCCCCTTGGAGCGCACGGCGGACCCGAGTGTCGCTGACGGCGACAACGGCCATTCGGCAATCAGTTGCGGGGACGGGCTCATGCCTTCCTGGGGCTGGTTTCGTTGGTTCGATGCTAACACGGCAAGAGCCGGTCAAGCCAAGGCAACAGCGAAAAGGGGCAGGTCCGAATAGACCCGCCCCTTATGGCCGAAATTGAATGTCGCTCGCAGCGCGCCGACAGCACCCTTGGCCCCAGGCCCCCACGAGGCCCGGGGCGGTGCAGGAAAAAAAGGGGTGGAGTGTACCGGAATGTGAGCCACCGCCGCCGCTGGGGGGG
>NZ_JAMYRV010000089.1:0-3708 GCF_040321555.1 Mesorhizobium sp. M0317
CCGAGCTTTGGGACGCAATCCGCGACGCCTTGCCACGCTTCACCGCCGAGGAGTGCTCAAACTACTTCTGCGCCGCAGGATACGAGCCTGAGTGATCAGATTCTGCTCTAGAATCTCCAGACGGCGATGGACACCGATGCTGAGCTGATCCTGCATCGACGGACGAGGCGACCGACAACCGCATGCCGCACGAAGCAGGTGCTGGACGGGATGCGCTGACAGTGGTGGCCGATGCCGGATCCTTCAACGGAGTGTAGGGCAGCGCCTGCGCGGCCGACGCATCACGGCCCGCGTGCGGGCCAATCGCGCTATCAATAATCACAGCGACGGAACCCTGTTCCGCCTTCGTCTACGACGCCGACACCTTCCGCTGCCGGTGGGTCACCGGCTCGTGCGCAGGCAGTTGCACCGCGACGGCACGAACGTAATCTACGCGTCGAACGACTGCTCAGGCTGCACACTGAAGTCGCAGTGACACCGCAGCCGCGGGCCGATTCGTCCCACCCACCACCTTCACGCTCAACCGCACGAACGAACGCGCCACACCGGAAATGATGCACAGGCGCCGCTGCGCCGCCGAGTACCTCTTCGGAAACATCAAGCGAATGATGGCTGGCGGGAGATTCCTCGCCAGAAACCTCAAAGGAACGAGAACCAAATGGCGCGCTCTCAGTACTCGCCTATAACATGCTGCGCGCCATCAATCTCAGGAGCGTCCTCGCCTGATAGGAAGGCCGGTCGAACCGGAGCGTCCATTCTTTCCACACATCGGGTAATCGCGGGAGTGAGTCGCCCCCGATGTTAGAAGCGGTCGAGGCATTGAAGAGTGGGTGGTTGTTCCCCGATAAGTTGGAAGTACGGGCTCACGGCGTCACGCACGGCCTCAGCCCCATGTCCCGCGAGCGCAGGCCCGTTCTTCGTTGCGCGGAGAGGATCGTCTGCCGAGTACGGAACTAGGGTCACCGCGACGGCCGGATATGGACGACACCGAGGGCGGAGCTTCCGTAGTAGTCGGAGCGCGGGAAAGCCGCGCGCGGGCGAAGTTGCGTATTCCGAGCAAGCCGGCCGGTGTTCCGATTTGAAAGCCAGCACTTTTCGGACTGATCCTGGGTCTCGTTGATGTTTGGAATGGGTTTCGTTTCAGGTCAAACTTGCGCTGTCCGGTCGCTCTTGGCGAGCGCTGTTTCGCATGCTTTCACCGGTGAGATCGATGCGATAGGCGTTGTGAACGAGGCGGTCGAGGATGGCATCGGCCAGAGTTGGGTTTGCGATGATCTCGTACCAGTGATCCAGTGGCAGCTGACTGGTCACGATTGTCGATCGGCGTTCGTAGCGGTCCTCAATGATCTCAGCACATCACGCCGCTGACGACGGAGAAACCCTCTCGGCAGTCGCAGCCGGCGAGCGCGCCATGAACAGATTGCGGTCAAGACCGCGTACGGCACGAAAGTCGGCATTCTCGATCTGTGCGTCATGGCGAAGCTTTGCAGCCCTGGCGCGGTCTTCGAAACGCTTCTGGCGGCGCATGGTAGCCTCGCGCTCGAGCAGCATGGCAAGCCATTCGCAACTGCTCGAGGCCGCGTGCTTCGGACTCTGCGTCGAGCTCCTGGAAGGCGGTGGCCATGCCATGAAGGCCGAGTTCGCGCAGCAGGTCGATTGTCGGATGGATAAGCATTGGTGTGTCTCCTCAATGAAAGTAGTCAGGGCCACGCAGATTGGCGTGATCGACGATGGCGGTCGGTTCGGTGGAATGCCTTGCGGCCTTGTGATTGGCGATGAGCGAGGCGATACTCTTGCAGTTCAGCCCACCGATCTCGACAGCGCGGGCTGACACGGCTTCGGCGTGATCGCGTCTGATATCGCGAAACAGGCGAAGGACACCCAGGTATGTTCAAAAGCCTTATTCAGGATGTGGGCGGCTGGCGAGGATTGCGACGACCAAGCCTTCCGTCTCGGGGCCGACGGATGCGGCCCAGCGACGGAAAACGATCCGGCGTCCACTCGGCATAGCGCCGTTGGGGGGCTGGGCATATGATCCGGATCAGTCCCATGACGAGGGCCGCCATGGCGGCGCTGATGGACGGCAATGCGCTTGCCGCGATGGAGATCTCGATGGTGCGTGCCGTTGCTCTCAGATCGACTTGCTGGCGAATGAGGCTGTGCGGTACGGAATAAAAGAAGGTCTTGAACTCGACACCGGCAATCCGTCGCGACGCGGGCCAAACGCCACTCGGCGAATTCGAAGTCTTTGCTCGGAAGGCTTGCGAGCGCAGCACGTTCGACGCTCTCAAACAGTTGCCGGCGACTGACGCCCAGCCGACGCATGACGTGATCATTGATGCGCTCGAGTGCCTGGCGAATGGAGGCATTGGCCTCGGCCAGCGAGAAGAAGGCCTGGTTGCGCAGCCGCCCAGAATGCATGACTGGGCGAAACGCACGCCGTTCTCGACTTTCAATCCTTCGGCCGTCGCGGCCGTGCCGGAAGAACGCCGGCGCCATGATGGGATGCCATCATGCCGTAGCTGCGATTGATCTCGGGATCGTAGAAGGTGGCGCGGCTCAAGCCCGACTTCAGATTGTCGGGGACGATCAGTCGGGGAGCGCCATCAAAAAAACGAAACGTCCTGACGTATTAACCAATCCAATCAGGCAGTGTCTGGGTCCAGGTTGCTTCGGCATAGGTGAAGCTGGACGCTCCCAAGACCGCCACAAAGATCTCCGCCTCACGGATCTCGCCGGTGTCTCGATCAACGATCGGGATCTTCTTGCCGGAATAGTCCACGAAGACCTTGTCGCCGGCGGCGTGTTCCTGGCGCATCGTCGGGGAAAGCCGCTGTTCGAAGCTGCGAAACACCTCGCAGAAACGGCTGTAGCCATATCGTCGGGATGACTTCCTCGACTCCTACAAGGTGAGGAGCGTGACGCCCGGCTACTTGAGCTTGACGGCAAGATGGGCCCAGTTCGGCTCTGTGCGCCGCCGCGTGCCCTGTTTGACGCCATTGCGAGCGAAGAGTTTGCTCTCAAGCGCGTCATCGGTCAGCTCGCCTGGCAGGGGCCAGCTCAACCCCATTGCCGCTGCGCGCCGCGTGCGTGCTATTCCCAGCACGACCGCAATCTCGCGGGAACTCGTTCCGCTTCCGGCAAGCCGAAGCATTTGTCTCAACTGTCTAATGGATGTCCTGGTTCATCGCGAGGCAATTGATGCCGAAGTTGCTGACCCAGGAGGTAATCTTCAGTCCCGAAAACTGGCCGGTCTTTGGTTGAAATCGTGGCCGGCTTCATACCGGAATGGTGGCCGGTGTTTGATCGGAATGCCGGCCGGCTTCACGTCTCGGCGTTCAGCGCAAACTCTACCAGTGGAGCAAGGCAAATCCCGAAGACGTGTGGCGGGATATGTGGGTTGGTAACCGACCTGCGCATGCTGTGTCACGCCTGGCGACGCGTAGCCTCGAACAGGAGGCGGAAGCACAGCCGGGATCGACGGGGTGACCGTGGGCCGGATCCGGAACAGGATTGGTTAGCAACGCTTCCTCGAAGGGCTTAGAGAAGGGTTCTGGCGATAATTCTGTTCGGCCAGTTGTCGGATGACCATCTTCTGCCCGGGGACGAAGCGCCCGGCCATGAGCGCGTTGCGGACGTTGGTATAGACCTTGTCGCGCAGGATGTCGCCGTCACCGCCGGCCGGATAAATGGTCGAAATAGCATCGT
>NZ_JAMYRV010000090.1:0-3587 GCF_040321555.1 Mesorhizobium sp. M0317
CCCCCCGGCGCGGGGTCGCGGCCGCGCGCCCCCCCCCCGCCCCCCCCCCGCGCGCCCCGCCCGCGACAGACCCGCTTGGGGGTGTCGGCCGGGCGCCCCCCCCCCCCCCCCCCCCCCCGCTTCATGTTTGGAGCCCTGTGGCCTTCAACGTCAGACGAAGTGGAAGTCGTCCGCTGGACTATATGCAACCATGGTCCGGCCAGTGCCGTCGTCGGCAACTGTGAAGCTGTCCGCATCGTATGCGCCGAGCAGGTGCAGCGTGGCGTCATGAGTGCCATCCGAAACGGTCAGCGTTCCTCCACTGCCGTCCTGGCTTGCATGATAGACAGCCGATGTTCCGGTGCTGAACCAGATATCGCCGAGGTCTACCTTGTCATCATTGGTGATCCCGGCGATGCTTCCGCTGAAATCGAATGAATCGTCCAGCCGCAATGTGCCGGCAGCATCCGCCCCGAAAATGACGTCGGCGGAAGAGGCAGCGTGAAACTCCAGCTGCGACATGTTTCCGATGAGTGCATCGCCGTCGCCGGTAACCTGACCGCCTATCGTGACGTCGCCGCCATTGGCCCAGATCAGTCCGGAATTGGCGACGGCACCGTTGATTTCCATGCCACCCGACCCCGTCGCCTCCAGCGTTCCCGAGTTGACGACAGTGCTGCCTCCAGTATCGATGACCAGCGCGTGCGAGCCGGTGGCGATGATCGTGCCCAGGTTGTCGAGGGACAGGGAACCGCCGCCCAGTTGGCCGGCGCCGGAGATGGTGTTGTCGACATTGGTCAAGGTGACGTCGGCAGCCGTGCCGAAGATCACATTTGCATCGCTGTCGGAGAGCACGACCTGCCCGCCGCCGTGCAGCGTGATGCCGCTGGCGATCACCTCAAGTTGCGTGGTCGAGCCCGCACCGTTGAGCGCGATCGTACCTGTGTTGTCGATCGCGCCGCCGACCGGCATGATCGCGCCGTCGGCGATCGACATTGGGCCGGCATTATGGGTGACCGGTTCCTGGTTGAAGAGGAAGTTGCCGGCGCCGAGCCCGGAGGCCGAGATGCCCTGCACGGTGATCGTCTCTCCGGAACTGATGGTGACGACGGCATTTCCGCTGCTGTCGTCGGCGATAACGAGATCGCCGAACCCGTTGACGCCGGCAAAGCCGATCAGGTCGATCCTGTCCGCCGCCACATCGAAATTGTGCAGCGTATCGGCCGCGATCGGCTGACCGAAGACGAAGAGGTCTGAGCCCGCTGAGCCGGTGAGGTGGTCGTCGCTCGACACCGCATAGATCGGTGTTCCGGGCGCAAAGGCCTCAACGTTATCCGCGACGAAGGACGCACCGGTCGTCCCATCGGCATTGGTCCACGTCATCGCTACATAGAGAAGCGCGGCCCCAACGAAGTCAGCAGGCGTGGTAACGGACAGCGAGCTCATGTCGGTCGTCTGTATCGTCCAGGAATCGTCGCTCAGTTGCGTTCCGCCATTAATGAGCCAGCCGGACGGAAGATTGGTGACTTGCAATGTCACGGCGGCACCGTCGACACCTGCCGGTTCTGTCAAGCCGAGATTTATCGGCGAACCAGCGACGCCCGCCGGTAGGACATGTCCGCCGACTATCAGGGCGCTTAGGTTCGTCACGCTAACGCCGGGCATGTCTACCAATATGTCGCTGGCAGTGGTTACAGTGTTGTTCACCTGTTGATAAATGAAGGTATGCGAAATCCCGCCTATTGTCGCAGTAAACGCGACAGTCGCGCCTGCGTTTCCCAGGTCGGTAGCGTCGAGTTGCGCCCGCAGATATTGGACAACTGCCGCCACGTCACTTGACGAAGTTAAAGATAGTGCTAACGAGTAAGTGTTGGCATCATCGAACGTGATGATCCCGTTCGAAATGGCATGCGACTTCACAGTCTGACCGCCAATCGTCAACAAAGAGTCCGTACCGTTGGTGCCGGCCGTATTGATGGCGGCGGTCGGAGTGCCGTTCAAATCCAAAATGTCGGTTGTCACGTCGAAGTCAGTGATGACGTCGTAGCCGGAGACGGTCCCATTTCCTCCCGAGCCGCCAATCGCAACTGCCGATTCGCCGGTTGCGATGACAAACGTATCAAGGCCTACGCCGCCCGACATCAGGTCGGAGCCGATGCCACCAATCAGTATGTCGTTGCCGCTACCTCCGAGAAGCAAATCAGAGCCGCCGCCGCCATTGAGCGTGTCGGCGCCACCCAACCCCACGAGGATGTCGTTTCCACTGTTGCCGTTGATGGTTTCTCCGCCCGAGGTCCCGACTAGGGTCTTAGGGGCAGTCCCGCCAGCGTTGAGATCAGGCAGATCGTCGGCTATGGCTGTGTATGTTGTCGATCCACCCGATGGCAGGGCGATAGCAAGGTTGGCGTTTTCGAAGTTTGTGACAATTGCGCGCCAGCTTGATGCGCTCAGATCTAATGTGCCGGTCGGAGATCCGTCCAGGTAGCTTTGGAGAGCGCTCTCGAAGGTCGCATTCGACAAGATCTCTTCCAACTGGGCAGCCGAGAACACCAAGGTGATGTGGTCTGTACCGGTTCCGCCGTTGTAGCTAGTTGTTCCGTTGATATGATTCCACGCAGTCGTGACGTCGTCCTTTCCGTTACCCATGAGGATCGACCAATTTCCGACTGGAGTAGGTGAGTTGAAGTCAAACGTAGTGTTGACGAAGTTTGCAGTTACGTCCTTCCCATTTCCAAAATCAATGGTGTGGCCGCTGATACTGCTAGCAACAATGATAGTGACATTTACCACACTGCTAGAGAGCGATCCGTCGTATGCGTGATAGGTGAAGCTGTCGGTTCCGACGAACCCGGCATTGGACGTGTATGTGAACAACCCATTGGCGTTCCACGTAACAGTTCCGTTAGCAGGGCTTGAATCTTGAACCGCCGTGATCGAGCTGTCTGGATCGACATCGTTGGCGAGCAGCCCTGGTGACGCAGTGAACATAGTACCGGTCGTGGTTGTGTAGGTGTCCGCGGTCGCGACCGGCGCATCGTTGACTGGATTGACCGTGATCGCCACCGGGTCGGTGTCAGACAAAGGCGTGCCTGCGCTGTCGGTCGAGACCACTGTCAGCGTGTCGCTGCCGTTGTAGTTGAGCACACCCTGGTAGCTCAGACTTGCCAGTGCGGCATTGATCTGCGTCTCGGTGCCGGACAAGGTCAGCGTGGCGCTGCCGTTGGCGCCGGAGCTGATCGTGGCGCCGCCCGTCAGGCTAGCGTTCAACGTACCGTGCAGCACCGTCAGCTGGGCGGTGGCCAGGTTTCCATCCACGTCGTGGACGGAAATAGTGTTGCCGCCCGTAAAGGTGAGAGCCGTGTCCTCGTTGACCGACTGCGCGCCAGGCACCGTATTGACCGGTGCGTCGTTGACCGTATTGACGGTGATCGCGACCGTGTCGCTGTCGGTCAGGGTTCCACCCGATCCGCTATTGCCGGCATCGCTGGTAAGGACGGTCAGCGTGTCGCCGCCGTTGAAGTCCGCAACGCCCTTGTAGACGACGTTGTTGAGCGCCGCCAAGGTGGTGTTGATCTGCGCCACCGAGCCGGTCAGCGTCACGGATCCGG
>NZ_JAMYRV010000091.1:0-3257 GCF_040321555.1 Mesorhizobium sp. M0317
GCCATGGAAGAGAAGCTGCGCTTCGCCATCCGTGAAGGCGGCCGCACCGTCGGTGCCGGCATCGTCGTCACCATCAAAGAGTAATCGAGCCCGGCATCGCCGGATCGAAACGGATAGGGGCGGCCCTCGGGCCGCCCTTTTTCGTTGGCCAGATGTGCCTGTTTTGGCTTCCCAATCTCTGTTGCAAGTCTGTGAGCCTCTACAGTATAGATTGCATTGAGGGCTTGGTCGGATGGTTCCACAGCACCGTTTGCATAGTCGGTCATGGTGGGCACTGGGGCTGATCTGCCTGGTGTCGATGTTTGCCGTGGGCAGTGCCGCCTTCGCGGCCGAGACAAAAAATTCAGAGCCGGATCCGGATCCGCCGATGCGGTTCGTCGTCGTGCGCAGCGACGCGGCGGGCTGTGAGCCGACCTGTCCGGAATGGATATCGGCCGAGGGTGCGATATCGGCCAAGTCGCCGGCGCTGCTCAAGGCTGCCCTGAAAACGCTCGGCGGCCGCAAATTGCCGATCGTCATCAACTCTCCGGGCGGCGATGTCGATGCGGCCATCGCCATGGGCCGGATGATACGCAAGAACAAGCTCGACATCGCGGTCGGCAGGACGTGGTTCGTCGGCTGTGAGCCGGGGATGAAAAACTGCAAGGAGAACGACGCCAGAGGCTCGCACTATATCGGCAGCCCCTATGTGCTCGGCAGCTATTGCGCGTCCGCTTGTCCAATGATGCTGGCCGGCGGCACCAGGCGCCTGGTCGGGCCGCTGGCCTATCTCGGCGTCCACCAGATCACGACCACGATCGTGCAGATGAACGTGCAATATCAGGTCCGCTACCGGATCGTGAAAGGCAAGAAGCGGGTCATCAGCAAGAAGGTCGTCAGCCGCAAGAACACCGGCAGCTACAAGACCTACGAGATGAGCAAGGGGGTGGAGCGCAAGCTGTCCGCCTATTTCAAGGAGATGGGTGTCGACCTCAGCATCATCGAGACGATGAAGAGCACGCCGGCCAGCGACATCCAGCAGATCGACCTCAGCGACATGCTGACAATGAAGCTGGTCACCAGCGACGACGCTGCAGATTTGCTGACCAGCGCAAGCCTGTGCAGGCTGAATCTTCCGGCTCCGAATTGCCGGGAAATACCGGCGAACAAGCCAGCCGGCGGCCTGCCGGACGTGGCAAAGGCTGCGCCGCTGCCGGTGAAGCCGGAGAGCGCGCCGCACGATGACGGCATGCGCTTTGTCGTGGTTCGCGGCAGCAACCCGCTCTGCAATCCCGACTGCCCGGAATGGATTGCAGCGCAAGGCGCGATTACGCCCCAGACGCCGCAGAAACTCAGCCAATTGCTCGCCACGCTTGGCAACCGGCGGCTGCCGGTGGTGATCAGCTCGCGAGGCGGCGACCTCTCCGGCGCCCTGGCGGCGGGCCGGATCATCCATGAAAAGAAGCTCGACGTTGCCGTTGCCCGCACCGATTTCGTCGGCTGCGACCCGGCAGAGTGGAATTGCCTGGCCAAGGACGGCGCCTATGCCGGGCTGAGCGTCGATGGCGACGGCGACTGCGATTCGGCCTGCGCGCTCATGCTGGCCGGTGGCGCCAGGCGGCTTGTCGGTTCCCAGGCGCGGCTCAGCCTCTATCTGATGGGGCAGAAGCAGGTGGTCAAATCCTACCTCGACGAGATGGCGATCAGCCCCGCTTTGTTCCGGGCGCTCCAAGGCAGTTCGGTCGAGCGTCAGCTCGAACCCGACATGATGCTGGAGGTCGGCCTGACGACCGGGCGCCAGTCGGTGGATGCGCTGACGGGGTCCAGCATCTGCAAATCGGCGCCGAAACCTGAGAATTGCCGCGTGGTGCCGTCGTCCAATGGCTGATCGTGCCTATTGCCATGGAAGTGAAAGGGGTCGGACGGGGCGTGCTGGAGCCGACGAAGGCGACGCCGGCCAGCGACATGAAGTCGGAGCGCCCGCCAAATTGTAGGTGGCGGGTTCACACTCGCCATCGAGGCAGGTTGAGCAGGGCGCGATTTCCGCTATCGTCGTGCAGGCGCCGGGCTTGGCGGAGGATCAAGAATGAGCCAGGATATCCCGACACTCTACGAATGGGCCGGCGGCATCGAAGCCCTCAACCAGCTGACGGAAACCTTTTACGACAAGGTGTCTCGGGACCCGGTGGTCGGCCCGGTGTTCAAACACATGTCGCCGGATCATCCCGCGCATGTAGCGGCCTTTATCGGCGAGGTTTTTGGTGGGCCGAAGACCTACAGCGAGAAATTTGGCGGTCACCGCGAGATGGTCATGCACCACCTCGGCAAGCATTTGAGCGAAGAACAGCGCCGTCGATGGATCAGCCTGCTTGCCGATGCCGCCGATGCGATCGGGCTGCCGGACGATCCCGAATTCCGCTCCGCCTTCATGGGCTATGTCGAGTGGGGATCGCGGCTGGCCAAGATGAACTCCACCCTCGGCGAGACCTGCGACCCGCAGACCGAACCGATGCCGGCCTGGGGCTGGGGCGTGCCGGGCGGGCCGTACAAGCCGCCGGCCGGGGGCTGAGCGCCGGCATGCGGCTTCAGGCAGGCGAAAAATCGAGATCGGCAGGGACGGGCTGGTCATCACCTATCCGGATTTCCGGCAAAGGATCTGAAAGCGCGTCAGACAACTCTTTACAGCGCGCCCGGAAGCTTTTAGGAAGCGCCTGCGCTGAAACGCGCGTACGGGCATAGCTCAGTTGGTAGAGCGGCGGTCTCCAAAACCGCAGGTCGTAGGTTCGAGCCCTGCTGCCCGTGCCATTTTCCTCGTTGGAATCCGGCATTTTAGAAACGTTGTTTTGGCTCCTCGTTTGGTTGGGCTGAAGCCGCGTACTTGACGAGCCCATCCGACGTTCCGAAGGCATGCGCAGAGCGAGAGCGCTGATGCGCAATGCCGAAGTCGGCGTATTTCCACGAACCGATTTCCTTGATTCAACTGCCATTGGCGAGCCAATTGCCATTTGCGTTCACAATTCAGAATAGGCCTGTTTTGCTGCCGCCGGCTGCTTTTCAGCGGCTGCGAATTATTGGAAGCGGGATGATGGCCTGGCTTCTGAAATTTTCTGAACAGGGCTCTTGAACCCGTTTTCGGGCCTTCCTAATTCGTTTCCCGCCGAGGCCGATTGGCTTGGCAAAAGGCGGCGCTGCTGGGCGGCGCCCTTGTACCCATGTTGCTTCAAGGAGGATGTGGCTATGAGAACCTTTGATACTCTCTATCGGACCACCGTCGGTTT
>NZ_JAMYRV010000092.1:0-3025 GCF_040321555.1 Mesorhizobium sp. M0317
GAAGGGCGTTGAGCCCTGGTCTGCCCGGGGCCTCGCCGGCGGGATCGCAAGCGCGAGACATCGGCGTGAACGTTGCAGCAAATGAAACCAACGCCACGCGGCCGCGAGCGGTCTCCAAAAAGCGAGCAGCGCCGGCTTGCGCCAGGTTCTCGCCCGCACCTGCATGGACGATTCCCTGCTCCTCGAGCGCGCGGCTGGTTTCGCGCATGCCCTCGACGCTCCAATCGAGCGTATGGTTGTTGGCGCGGCTGACCAGGTTGAAGCCCATCGCCTTCAAATCAGCACCCAGTTCCGGGGCACCGATCAAATACGCACCGCCATATTCGGCCTCGGGATAGCCTTTCGACCGGACGGCCAGGATGCTCGTCTCGAGGTTGCCGAACCTCACGTCAGCTCCCTCAAAGATCCTGAGAACATCGGCAAGGCCTGGCTGGTACCTCTTTGTTACGGGCCGCGCGCAAAGAAGATCGCCGACTGCCGCCATTGTGAAACCATCCTCCACCTGGGTGGCAATCGAGCCAACCACGTCGAAGCCATCCTGCTCTTCGCGGGCTGGATCATTGGCATTAACAAGCGATTCCATTTGTACTCCAGCATTCGTGAGCGAAAGTTCAACCGTGATTAAGACCGCGGGCTCACCGTCCTAACAGCAGGTGATGAGGCTAAGCCACATGAGCAGGCGAATGATCGCCTGCTACAGCCGGTTGCGTCGGGATGATCTCTGTAGCTGGAGCGCGCACATGACAGGCCACGACGCGCCCATCTGGCATTGGCACCAAAGGCGGCACCTCGATGTGGCAGCGCTCGACAGCGAGCGGACAACGCGGATGAAATGCGCATCCCTTTGGCGGATTGATGGGGCTTGGCACCTCGCCCTCGACCGGTGCGTCCAGCCGAACCCGCGTCGGATCCGGCACCGGAGCTGCCGCGATCAGCGCCTCGGTGTAGGGGTGCACCGGTTTGGCAAAGAGCGCCTCGCTCGGGGCGAGCTCCACGATCCGTCCCAGGTACATGACCGCCACGCGATGCGCGATATGCTCCACGACGCCAAGGTCATGCGAGATGAAGACGAAGGCGATGCCCATCTGCTGCTGGAGATCCAGAAGCAGATTCAGGATCTGCGCCTGCACGGAGACGTCAAGGGCTGACACCGCTTCGTCGGCGATGATGAGCGAGGGGTTGAGCGACAGGGCGCGCGCAATGCCGAGCCGCTGGCGCTGACCGCCCGACAACTCGGACGGCAGCCTATGCAACATTTCGGGAGACATTCCGACCTTCTGGAGAAGGTTAGCCGCAAGCGCGTTGCGCTGTTTGCGGCTGAGACGCTCAAAGTTCTCGACAGGCTCCGTAATAATTTGCCCGGCAGTAAGGCGCGGGTTCAGCGACGAGTAAGGATCCTGAAAGACCATCTGCATCCGACGCCGCCAAGCGCGAAGCGCGTCCTTCTTGAGGCCCGCAATATCGGTCCCGTCGATCAGCACGCGCCCGCCCGTCGGCTCAACGAGCCGCATCAAGAGCCGCGCGACGGTGGACTTGCCACAGCCGGATTCGCCGACGATGCAGAGCGTCTCGCCCGCCGCGACGGAAAAGGTCACATCCTCCACCGCACGGATTACCGGAACGTTCTTCTTCAGGAATCCCGCACCGAGCGGATAATGCTTGGTCAGATTCTCGACTTTCAGCAAAGGACCGGTCATGCGCCCATCACCTCTTCGGCGCGCCAGCAGGCTGCGGCGTGGCTCGACCCGACATCACGCAGCATGGGCGTCTTTTCGCGGCAAATGTCGATAGCGAACGGGCAGCGAGGCGCAAAGCTACAGCCCACAATGGGCTCGCGAAGGCTTGGCACAATGCCGGGAATTTCTGGAAGGCGGCGCTGACGGCCGCGCCGCGGATCAGGCACCGAGTGCATGAGACCTTGGGTGTAGGGATGCGCTGGGCGTGCAAATAGATCTGTTACAGCCGCTTCCTCAACGATCCGGCCAGCATACATGACAATCACGCGTTGGCATGTCTCGGCCACAACCCCCAGATCATGCGTGATGAACATCACGGACGTTCCCATGCGCTCTTTCAGATCGACGATCAGCCGCAGGATCTGCGCCTGGATGGTGACGTCGAGCGCAGTCGTCGGCTCGTCGGCAATCAACAGTTCCGGCGAACAGGCAAGAGCCATGGCGATCATGGCGCGCTGGCGCATGCCGCCTGACATTTCGTGGGGATAGTTGTTTACACGACGCGCGGGATCCCCGATGCGGACGAGACGGAGCATCTCTTCGGCCTTGGCCATAGCCACCGAGCGGGTCGCATTTGTGTGTATCTGCACCGCTTCAGCAATCTGGTGGCCGACCGTATAGACCGGGTTCAGGCTCGTCATCGGCTCCTGGAAGATCATGGCGATCCGGTGGCCGCGGATCTTTCGCATCTCCCGATCAGACAGCTCAAGGATGTCGCGTCCGTGAAAGCGGACCTCGCCGCCGACAGTCTTGGCGCTCAGCTTCGGCAGCAGGCGAAGGATGGAAAGGGCGGTGACGCTCTTCCCACATCCGGATTCTCCGACGACGCCAAGCGTCTCGCCTTTCTTCACCTGGAAGCTGATACCGCCTACGGCGCGGGTGACGCTTTCTTCGCCGTAAAAGTGCGTTTCAAGGTTTCGAACGTCGAGAAGGACATCATCCTCTGCAGATTCTCGCATCAGCATGTCAGCGTCTCCGCTTCGCGCGGGGATCGAACATGTCGCGCAAGCCATCCCCGAGCAGGTTGACGGCAAGGACGGTGACGGCAAGGCAGATACCGGGCGCGAAGATCGTCATTGGGGCGATAGCAAGATATAAGCGAGAACTAGCGATCATGTTGCCCCAGCTCGGAATTTCGGGAGGCACGCCCACGCCCAGGAAGCTCAGCGCGGCCTCTGTCAAGATTGCGTCCGCACAGACGATGGCGCCCTGCACCATGAGCGGCGGAAGGGTACTTGGCATGATGTGCCGCCAAAGCACCTTCGGCAGGCGTGCGCCACCGCAAATTG
>NZ_JAMYRV010000093.1:0-2625 GCF_040321555.1 Mesorhizobium sp. M0317
CCCGCAAGGGCGAAAAAGACATCGTCTCCGCTCTTGAGAAGGGGGCCGACGACTACCTTGTGAAACCCTTCATTCCCGAGGAACTCCTGGCCCGGCTTGCGCGTCTCTTGGCGCGGAAGAGCGGGAAGCGCTGATGAGGCGCGGCCGGTGCGCCACGGTTGCAGCATGCGTCTTCCTGGCGGTTGCGGCAGTGCCCGCCGCGACGCTGGCCCAGACGGTCGAGGAACTGTACGCCTCCGGCGTGAAGGCCAGGCAGGCCCAGCATTTCGACGAGGCGGCGCAGCTGCTTAGGCGTGCGCTGGCGCTCAAGCCGGACAATGCCGACGCCGTGGTGCAACTTGGCTTCACCGAACTTGGCCGCAACAATCTGCCGGCGGCGCGTGAAGCGTTTTCCAAGGCGCTTGCGATTGCGCCGGAATATCTGGATGCCAGCTTCGGCATGGCTCAGGTCGAGTTCCGGTCGGGCAATCTGGACACTGCCCTGCCGCTGGCCGAAAAAGTCTCGCGTGCCCAGCCCGACAATGCCGATGCGAGTACGCTTGTCGCCAGCATCCACAAGGCCCAGCAAGCCGGCAGCAGCAAAGCGAAGCCTGCGACCGTGAGAAAGAGGCTGCGTCCGCCGCGGCCGGATCCCGTCGCCGGCCTGATGGAGAAGGGCCAGAGATTGCGGGCGGCGGGACAATTGCCCGAGGCGCAGAACGCCTACCGCCGAGCGCTGCGGCTGGCGCCGAAAAACACCGACATCCTGGTCGCCATGGGTCTCGTGGCTGGATCCCAACAGAAATTTGACGAAGCCGGGAATTTTTTCGACCGGGCGCTGGCCATCAGGCCCGGACTTCTCGACGCCCGTTTAGGCAAGGTCCGTCTGGCGATCTGGCAGAACGACGTGCCGCGAGCCCGCACAATGATCGGTGATGTGCTTGGCGCTGAACGTGACAATACCGAACTGATCGCTCTCGATGCGCGGATTTCCATGCTGGAGCAGGATGACACGCGGGCCGAGCAATCGTTTCTGCGGGTGTTGGCGGTCGATCCGCGCAACGCTGAGGCGCTTGTGGGGATCGGCGATCTGCGCCGAGCGCGTGGCGACGATGCTGGCGCGCGAGCCGCCTACCGCCAGGCGCTTGCCCTCGAACCCGGCTCGCGCGATGTCGAGCAGAGGCTCGCCGCGCCGCCGCCACGCAAATGGCGGCTCGATCTGGGCAGCGAAGTGAGCGATCTCACCGAGGGGCTTGGTGGCTGGACCGACAGTTCGGCTGGCCTAGCATATCGGCTCAGCGCGCAAACGACAATTTCGGGCCGCACCCGGGTGGCGACCCGCTTCGGCCACACCGACTTCCAGATCGAGGGCCGCATCGACCAGGCTTTCTCGCCCACTGTTTCAGCGCATGCGCTGGTGGCTGCGACGCCGGATGCCGATTTCCTCGCGCGCTACTCGATCGGAGCCGGCGCTTCATGGCAGATCCTCGCGCCCGCCAAAGCGTTTGGCCCGTTCTCGCTTAACGTCGATACCCGTTATGACCATTTTGCCAACACCGAGATCACCACCATCTCGCCCTGGGTGCAGGCCTATGTCCTGGATGGCCGGCTCGGGCTTTCGGCACGTTGGGTCCACGCAGCCGACGACATTGGCACGCGCGCCGATGGTTATGTCCTGCGAGTCGATCTTGCAGTTACCCCTAGCGTCAATGTTTTTGGTGGTTTTGGGGATGCCCCCGAGATCTCCGACGGCACGCTGGTGCCTACGCGTACCGTCTTTGGGGGCATCTCCTGGGACGTTTCCGACCCGCTGACGCTGCGCAGTAGCCTCGCCCATGAGCAGCGCCCGACATTCGACCTAACCACATTCGGGCTCGGCCTGACTGCGCGGTTCTGATCATGTTGTACGTCTGGTACCTGTCCATCCTGCTCAGTGCCCTTTCCCTGGTGATCATGCTTCTGCTGATCGGGCGCCGGGTGCTGCACGAGCGCCGGGGGACGGAGGGCGCCGATCAGCGGCGCCTTCTTCTAACGGCGCTGATCGCCTTCACCGAAAATCGCGATCGCGAGGCATTGAAGACAGCGCTGCTTGCGGTGCCGGCAAGGGTGGCGATCGATGCCGGCTTCGAGTTTATCTCGCTGCTGCGCGGCGAGGAGCACGACGAGCTGCTTTCAGCCTTCAACGAATGTGGCCTGCCGACCCTTGTGGGCACCCAGCTTGAAAGGCAACGGCGCCGAACGCATCCACGCGGCCGAGATGCTGGCCGCGCTGCGTTCGGAGGACGCGGTGGCAAACCTGCTTTCGGCGCTCGATCGCGACCGGTCGCGCGAGGTCAGGATCGCCGTCGCGATTGCGCTGTGCGATATCGGCGCCCTGCCGCCGCTGGTCATAACGCTACGCAAGATCGGCGTGGCGGGGCAGCGCTCACGGCGCGTGATCGAGCTTTTCAGGCGCTTTCCGTCAAAGCGGTTCGACGAGCTTGAGGATTACGGCAGCCGTGAGGACGCGGTGCCTTTTATCAGGGCGGCGGCAATCGATGCGCTTGCTCGCAACGGCGGCTTCCGGTTTGGTGAGTTCTTTGCTCGCGCGGCTGGCGATCCGTCACCGGAGGTCGCCGCAGCCGCATTGCGGGCACTCGGCCTGAC
>NZ_JAMYRV010000094.1:0-2190 GCF_040321555.1 Mesorhizobium sp. M0317
CGTCTTCATTAGCTTTCCCAGGGGGGAGATACTCTGGCCAACTGTATTCCTCCTGCGGCCCGCTGTGCTGCGCAGCGGCGTCCCCCTTGCTCTTAAGACTTTGAAATTTAAATGGGTCCCCGGGAGCAACGTCTGGCGCTGACTGGCCGAGCCGCTTGATCTGCTGGTGAAACGTCCCAACGGGGCTTTCCTTAATCGCGTCTCGGGCCTTTCGGTCCATGAGTTCAAAGTTCGTGAGATTATTTGTCGTTCCGAATGTATCGTCACCCCTGAGGCGGGTTTGTAGTGCCTGCCGATTGACGACGAGGTTGTTGAGGTTCAGGTTATCTGGCTGCGATTGCAATCGCCCAACCAGCGCCCGCGTGCCGTCCACCACGTAGACTCCGCAATCCACCCCGTTGCTCTGCTGGGCGATGCGGGATACGCCCACGCGGGTCTCCAGGCTGGCGCCCAGATTTTCTGCGAGCTCTTTTGCAAGCGTGTCATTGCATCCGTTGTAGGAGTCATAATGATAGGCAACCGGCCGCTCCCGGTCGCTGCGATCAACGAACAGCAGCGACCAATGGGTGCCGCGCTCCTCACGAGTCGTACCGGCATCGCTCACTGGCACGAACAGGAAGTCGGCTGTGTCGTTACCGTTCTTATGGACGATGCGCTGGAATGCGCTTAGCATGACGCTCTTGGAGCCCAAGCGCAGATGATAATTGGCTACGAGGGGATCCACGAACCGCGTCCGGGCGGCGAGATCTGGATTGTTCCCCTGCAACTCCTGCTCCAGGAGCTGGTAATCCCTCTGGATATGTTCGTCGCCTAGCCATTCCAATGCGCCGAGCACCCGCCCGTCTTTAGCTTTCCCAGGGGGCTTCTCTGGCCGACCCAATGCCTCCTGCGGCCCGCTTCGCTGCGCAGCGGCGTCCCCAATGGCACGAGCCTCCATGCCGACTGCGTCTTCCGGACGAGCAGCAAGGGCAATTTCGCGCCCGGGTGCGAACTTCCGGAGATGAGCTAGTGCACTGATCCTCCGGTTACCACCGGAGTTCACATAGCGCTTGGCATCTTCATCCAGCGACCCCTCGTGAAGCCGATCCGCAATCCCCGGCTTTTTGTTTTCATGCAGGTATTCACTGAAACGTATAAGAGTAGATCCATAGACCTGAATGGTACCGCGATTCGGCCCGGTCGCAGGCGCTTCTTTGTACTCTTTGATGAGAGCCGCTGTGTAATCTCTGATGAGCGCGGCGTCGGCAGGGTAGGGATTCCGGACAGGGCGGTCCACCACTGGCGCTCCGCCCGCCAACGTCTTGAGACGACCCAGTGCTCTGACGATCGAGGGGCCACCACCCCAGATCTCGTACTCCTTGCGATCCCGATCCAGCGACGAATCGTCAAGCCGAGCAGCAAATCCCGGCCTGTTATTGTCAAAGAGCCAACGACCAAAGCCGAGAAGAGAATTTACATGGCGCTTGACCGTGATCTCCCCGATCTTACCGGCATAGAGTGCTGACCTCAGCCCTTCGACAACGGTCGCATCGTTGGAATAGAGGGGACCCTTGTCGCGACCGGAGACCCCTATTGGAGGATCTGGCTGCACCGCCGCCGGCACAGAACGAGCATGGTCACGCAACTCGATCCGTGCGGGGGGATTCAGATCAACCACTGACGAGTCCGGCGCATGATGATGGCGCGCCGTTGAGTGACCCGGCTGCAGCACCGAGGCACCCAGCATCGACCCACTGCCTCCGGCGTACGGCGCCGCGGCGTGTTCTTGTCCGCTCCCTTGCATCATGGGCTGCGCTTCCCATGGCAATGCACCCACTTGATGGGTGGGGGCCTGCATCAGCACGCGAGCGCCTGAATTGCCGATCTCGCTCAGCTGCGGCTCAGTGGCAACGTCCTGCAGACGACTGTTCGGGGTCCTTTGCCTCTTCGCTGGTCTCAACTCCGCTGTATCATGCTCACGGTTGATGAGGACCTCCTCGCTTGGTAGCTGGTTGCTCCTGTCCTGTGCAGCGATCCGCTCGTCCGGCGCGCGCTGGTCGCCGTCGCTCCAGCTCAGGGGACGAAAGGACCCTGCGGGATCCGAGGCTTGGTGATGGGGCCCAGTAGGCACGAAAGACGATGCCAGAACAGCGTCGTCTTCATTAGCTTTCCCAGGGGGGAGATACTCTGGCCAACTGTATTCCTCCTGCG
>NZ_JAMYRV010000095.1:0-2139 GCF_040321555.1 Mesorhizobium sp. M0317
TCGGAGGATTTGCGTTCGCGAGTGATCGCAGCGGTTGAGAGTGGCCTGTCGCGGCGGGCTGCGGCGGATCGTTTCGGTGTTGCCGCGGCAAGCGCGGTCCGCTGGGTCCGCGAATGGCGAGAGAGCGGCGCGACGCGGGCAAAGCCCCAAGGCGGAGACAAGCGCTCCCAGCGGATCGAAGCCTACCGGGATACGATCCTGGCGGTGATCGAAGGTCAGGACGACATCACACTGGTCGAGTTGGCTGAATTTCTCAGGGCGGAGCATGCGGTCGTGTTCGCGCCGAGCACGATCTGGCGCTTTCTCGACCGTCACTCGATGACCTTCAAAAAAAACAGCGCACGCCAGCGAGCAGGATCGGCCCGACGTGCTCGCGCGGCGACGCGCCTGGTTCAAGGCCCAGCCTGATCTCGATCCCGAACGGTTGGTCTTTATCGACGAGACCGGCGCATCGACGAAGATGGCTCGCCTGCGTGGACGGGCAAAGCGGGGCATGCGGTGCCGATCTCCGATCCCGCACGGGCACTGGAAAACGACTACTTTTACAGGCGCATTGCGCCTGACGGGCATGACTGCGCCGATGGTCCTCGACGGACCGATGACGGGTGAATGGTTCGCCGCTTATGCCGAGCATGTATTGGCGCCTACGCTTCGAGTTGGTGACATCGTCATCCTCGACAACCTGCCCGCTCACAAAGTCGCCGCCGCCTGCCAAGCGATCGAAGCGGCCGGCGCGCGAATGCTCTTCCTACCGCCTTACAGCCCCGACTTTAACCCGTGTATGGATGGCTCCTGCGGGTCAAGGGTATCGGATCGGGTTTGGTGAACAGGTCGGTTGCGGCCATGTATACGGCGTCTGAATGTGCAACGGGATCGCTGCGCGCCCTGATGAATATCCGCTTGGAGAACAGGTCCCACTCAATCGAGCGCGCTCGAGGCGCTTCGGATTAATCGGGGTGTCCTGGTTCTTCGTCTCCGTTTGTTCGCCATCACCTCACTTTGCCCTGACCATTCCGAGAGCCTGTCAGGCTGACTGCGGCTCGTAACGCGATCCGTCCCTCAGGACGGCGAATATTGTTCGTGCCATGCGATGCGCCAAAGCGACGGCGACGATCTTCGTCTTCTTTCGCATCAGCATGCCCGATAGCCAGTCCGAGCTCGGCTCGCGCTTGAGTCTGCATCTGAGCATGATCTGCGCCATGGCGCCCAGATACAGCAAGCGTCGGATATAACGATTGCCCATCTTCGAGATCCGGCCCACCCTCTGCTTGCCTCCGGTGGAGTGCGGCTTGGGAGTGAGGCCGAGCCAGGCGGCATAGTCCCTTGCGCTGCCGAAATTGTCGACATCCGGCGTCGTCGCCGCGATGATCGTCGCCGACAGCATCCCCACACCTGGGATTGTGGCTAGACGCTGGCTTGTCTCGCTTTGCGCGTAGGTCTCTTCGAGCTCGTCGGTCAGCCGCTCGATCCGCTTGTCCGTCTCGGCCAACTGATCGAAGAGCAAACTCACAGGCATTCGAGCTACTTCCGGCAGTTGATCCAGTTGATCCTTCAGTCGATTGACGTTCTGCGCGCCCTTCGCCGCGATGACGCCGAACTCCGTCATGTGGGCCCGGATCGCGTTGCCGATCTGCGTGCGCTGGCGAACCAGAAAGTCTCGCGTGCGGTGAAGAACCAGAACCGACGAGCAGGCTTCGCTCTTGATGGCGACAAACCGCATGGAGGGGCGTGTCACGGCTTCACAGATGGCGGCCGCATCCGCAGCATCCGTCTTCCCGCGCTTCACGTAAGGCTTCACATAGGAGGGCGGCATCAGCCGGACGTCGTGCCCCATCTCCAGAAGCCTGCGCCCCCAATCGTGAGAACCTGCGCAAGCCTCCATGCCGATCAGGCATCGTGGACGCTTCTGGAAAAACACCAGCAACTGGCTGCGGCGAAGCTGACGGCGTACGAGAACCCGACCGTTCCCATCGACACCATGGATCTGGAAGACACTCTTTGCGAGGTCGATGCCAACTGTGGCAAGTTCTGACATGGATGGCTCCTTTGCTCGGGACGACAACATCCCAACTATGGCGCAATGCGACGCCGGGAGCAGGAGCCATCCACACCATCAATCGAGAATGCCTTCTCCAAGCT
>NZ_JAMYRV010000096.1:0-1958 GCF_040321555.1 Mesorhizobium sp. M0317
ACGATGCTATTTCGACCATTTATCCGGCCGGCGGTGACGGCGACATCCTGCGCGACAAGGTCTATACCAACGTCCGCAACGCGCTTATGGCCGGGCGCTTCGTCCCCGGGCAGAAGATGGTCATCCGACAACTGGCCGAACAGAATGGCACTAGCCTGACGCCGGTGCGCGAATGTCTGCGCCGGCTGGTAGCGGAGGGCGTGTTGGAGGGCGAGGCCAACCGCTCGGTGCGCGTGCCGCGCATGACCGGCGCCAAGATGCGGGAGTTGCGCGATATCCGCCTGGCGGTGGAAGGCCTGGCGACGGCCCGCAGCGCCGAAAGGATAACGCCGGAGGAGGTGTCTGGATTGCGCCGCATGGCGGAGGAACTTGCCGACGCCCGGCGGCGGGGCAACGTAGACGCCGACGTCGCCAAACTCAGCGAGTTTCAGCTCGGCGTGTACCGCGCCTCCGGCATGCCGCAGCTTGCAAAGATTATCGAGAGCCTGTGGCTGCAGACGGGCCCTTATCTGAAGCTTCTTTTCCCGGACTACGTGAAATCCGTGGCGGCCCGCGGGGGCGACTGGCGCGGCCGCCTTTGCGCTGCACTCGAGGCGCACGACGCGGAAGCGGCGCGGCGTGAGATCGTCGAGGATGTCGGCCAGTCACTCGACTACCTGACTACTCTCGCGGATGCCGCCGACGCGTTCAGGGCATGAGGCAAGAAAGACACCGCAACAGCGCCTCCGCATCGCAAGCGCCGCGCAGGTCCGGGCTATACCTGAGCGACTTCGTAGCGCGTTCTACAGGCCGGCGTCCTGCCCCATCTTCGTGCCTTCAAGGCCGGCAATCGCCACGGCGTTCGGATCGAACGCAGACCACGCGGTCGAGATGAAAGTAAGCGGGCAGCTGAGGCCGTTCAGCTCTGGTAGTTCCAGGGCATGAGGGCGTCGATATCGCTGTTTGGCCAGCCATTGGCGATGCGATCGAGGATTTGGGTGAGCCAGGCGTGCGGATCAACCTGGTTCATCTTGGCGGTGGCCAGCAGCGTGGCGATGGTGGCCCATGTTCGTCCGCCGCCGTCGGAAGCAGCGTCATAATGCCGGGAATCCGGGCTTCAACATTGTCGTCACTATTCATTCCATCCGTTGGTTGGGCAGACCGTTGCGGTGGTCGGTGACCATGATCTTGACGCAAAGTACTTCATGGCTGCTCCTTTTTGTAGCGACTTACATAGACCACGTTTTCACATTGACAGGAGCAGCCGCCATCATCTGGCTCGGTCGAGACCCCAATGACCCCATCTGTTTTGAAGATCAGGGATGGATGCGGCCGACGCGGAAGCGATCTGCGAGGCGGTGACGCGACCGACAATGCGGCTCGTGGCTGTCAAATGGCGGACGCCCAGAGCGTTCTGATGCTTCATCGGGCTCGCCACCTCTTGGTTTCGGCAGCGCATAGCGCAAATCAGCGCCATGCGGGCCGCATCTGGCCGAGTATGGCGTCGTCGCACCGAAGGGCCGGGCCCATGTCCGTAGTTTAATCGAAGCTCTGGACAAGGGCGATGGGCCGCTCCCGGCGATGGCGCGACAGGTTCTTATCCCCTCGCCCGTACTATCGAGACCTTGGCGCGCAAATCCGGATGTTACCGCAGAAAACTCCACTTTCGAACGATCCAGTTTTCAGGGATCAGAGCACTCACGGCGGTCGGTTTCAGCTTACGTCAAGCGAGGATGGCTCGAACGGGTGATGCAGGGGGTCTTTCCTCGCCAATTCGGTATTCCCGTGACGTATGGTGACGGCCGTCATACTGAGGTAGACTGAAGGCTGCAAGTCCTTGTGCAAGCACTAGCAGGCTGTTGAAAAAGGGGCTCGCGGTTGGGGTAGCTCCGTCATTCACTCATTTCGCGAGAATGCGGAGGGTGAATCGTGCGCGGCGGCGACAATCGAACTGGCGAGTTGTTCAGCTACGTTGATCT
>NZ_JAMYRV010000097.1:0-1870 GCF_040321555.1 Mesorhizobium sp. M0317
TGCCTATCCAAGCAATCGATTTCTCCAATTGTCCGATGACGAATATGAACGACTCAGGCAGGGACATCATTAGGAGTATTTTTCGATGGCAAACATTATCGAGGGTGGCGCGGGTGCCGAAACACTCATCGGCACCGAGCGTGAAGATTGGATGGAGGGTTTCCAGGGCGGTGACTGGATTGACGGTCGTGGCGGCAACGACGAGATCTCGGGTGGCGCGGGCAGTGACCGAGCCATCGGCGGCGAGGGTAACGACCGCATCTTCGGCGGAGATGGCTGGGACGATCTCTCCGGCGACAACGGCCGCTTCAACGCGCGCGTCTCCGGTGAGGACAATGACAGGCTCAGCGGCGGTCCCGGCCAGGATGTCCTCTACGTGGGTGACGGCCAGGACACGTTGACCGGGGGCACCGACAGTGACACGTTCGTGTTCCAGTTCCACAATCCGGTGCCTGGGGTTGTCGGGTCGACGTCGGACATTACCACTATCACCGATTTCAACCCGGCGGAGGACAAGTTCGCCTTCGATGCGGTAGGCCTCTACAACGACGGTTTTGGCGCGAACTTCGTCAACAACGCCAGCATACACTCCGGCTACCCGGTGAGCAGCTTCTACAGCGGTGCGGCCTCGGGTGCGAACGGCGAACACGTCGTGGTGATCACTGGCGAATCTTTCAACTCTGCTAATGAGGCGGCGAGTGCGATCTCCGGCGAGCACGCCGGCGACATCATTGTCTACCAAAGCAGCTACACCGACAGACTCGCAACTCTGGCCTATGTCACCGCCGACGGCAGCGCGCACGAGTTCGCCCACCTGGGCGGTGTAGTCACCGTGGCCGACCTAGGCCTGACCGCGTCGGACTTCACCTTCGTTTGATCCAGAAACCCATACGGAACCGCGCCCGCCCCGCCCCCTGGGCGGGCGCTTTCCCGTTCCGCTACTTGCCTGGGCCGGGGCGCCCGAGGGGCGCCCGGGAGCAGTCGCAGCGTGGATAGCTTGACCAAGCCCTGCGCGTCGCGCTGGTCGTGCACCGAAATCTCCTGAAGGTGTGGAGGCGGATTCGCCTGTTCGGGCCCTTGCGGCCGACCACGATGAATCCCTTCCAAACCTTCAGCCGGACGGTGTTGTTGACCCGCTCCATTAAATGCCGGGACCAAACATATTCGGCGGGAGCACTGATCCTGAACCAGCGAGCGGATGCAGTCGGTTGCCGGTCGGGGAGCAATATAGGGAGCCGGGTCGCCAGCCTCCGGAGACTTACGTGACAACCATTCCAAAGGATTCAGCTTTGAGACCCTTCCCTCTGACATCCGCGATTTGGGGCATTATGTTGATCAGCGGCGTGGTCAACGTGCTTGCGCTGATCTCGCCGCTGTTCATGCTTCAGGTCTATGACCGCGTTCTGGCAAGTGGCAGCGTATCCACGCTAGTGGGGCTCGTCGTGCTTGCTGCGGGGCTTTATGCGTTCCAATGCCTGCTCGACATTTTGCGCGCCCGCGTGCTGCTGCGGATTGGCGAGCGTTTCGATGGTCAGTTTTCCGGACGCGTTCACGATGCGATCGTTCGCCTTCCGCTTTCAACGCGCATGCCGGGCGACGGCTTGCAGCCGCTTCGCGATCTCGACAATGTTCGCGGCTTCTTAGGTGGAAACGGTCCGACAGCGTTCTTCGATCTGCCATGGATGCTGTTTTATCTCGGCATTTGCTTCCTCCTTCATTTCTGGATCGGCATGACGGCACTTATCGGGGCGGTCGGTCTCACATCTCTGACACTCCTTGCCAACACTCTCTCGCAAGGGCCGATAAGCGATACCGTTGCCCACAACATGGCACGCAATGGTCTGCTGCAAGCAGCGCGTTGCAATGCCGA
>NZ_JAMYRV010000098.1:0-1616 GCF_040321555.1 Mesorhizobium sp. M0317
GGCGGGGCCAAAGATCATGTTGCGTCCGCCGACCCTGACTGTACGGTCGGAGTTACGGGCATGATAGTCAAACTCAGCGGGAACAGTGGCGATCAACTTGCGGATAAGTTCGCGGGCAATGCGCACGCGATGCCCGGTAACCTCGGCTCCAGCCTGTCGCCAGATGGCAGCAGAGGCGTCATCACGAAATTCTATTCCGATGGTCTCGAGGATATTCATTGCATGATCGTCAATTGCCTCAACCCCGTCCTGCGCAAGCACTTCGTATGTCGGGATGTTGCGCACGGCGGTAGGAAGGTAAATCACCGGGCCTCTTAGTCGCGCGTCTCGCCGAGAAGCGGCACCGCCGCGCCGCGGCTTTGATGTAAGATTTTTGATTTCGAGCGTTTCTTGCACGATAAAGAACTCCAATGACTCCTCATGATTGCGGATCGGCCCGGACTAAACAACGATATAAGAATTGCGCTGCTGCGTAACCTGAGGTTACGCAGCAGCCTTCGCATTTCCAAGAGCTTCTGCGAGCCAAGCGAGGTGCCATCGCTGGTTGAGTTGCGGCGTACCGGCCAGATCGCCCGGACCGTGTTACTTGGAGTGGCGCAACTGACGGCGTTGGTGGCCGAGTTCCCCGGGAGGACCGGCCTGATCAGCGCGCCACGGCTGGCGCGAGATGAGCGAATCATCCTCATCTGGCTGATGGTTTCCGGCGTCAAGTAGCGGGCCGGCTGCACCGCCGATTTACTCAAGCAGCGGAGCCCGCCTAGGCGGAGGTTGGTGTTCAGCACGTCAAAGATCGAGCCCGATCTGGACGGAGTTCCTGCGCACGCTGGCGGAGGCCAGCGACCAATGGCGCTGCGTCGCGAACCAGATTCGGCCGAAGGTCCCTGAGCTCGCCGCTATCATGGACGAAGCTGAACACGAAGTGCTCGCCTATAATGACCTGCCCAAGGAACATCGGGCCAAGCTGCACTCGATACTCAATTAATCCAATCGAGCGGCATCTACGGTGAGATGATGCGGCGCCCACTTCGGAATCTTCCCTCAATGAAGAACTACATACTCAGCACGCGCCGGCCGTCTGGGTTGACGACCACCGCGATGACGACGAACGAGACGATGCGGCCGCTGCATATTCCACCAGGGTCACAGCCGCCTTTCCAAGGGGGCATCATGATGTCGTGGGAGGAGAAAAGTAGCCCACCGCGTTGACTCGTTTCAAAGAGCATCATTCGTCGGGCCACGATAGCGGCTCAAGCGCCTCCCTGATAAAAACGTATACAGAATCATCCCGTCAACACACGGGCACGGTTGAGGCGGAGCTATTCCAATCGCGCCTCAATCGAGCTCGGGGTGCCCTAAATCCACGCATGGGGTGAGGTGGCAACGTTTCTCGCTGGGCCTCCTGCCGATTATTTTGCTACGTCGCCCTCTTGACGTGTTGCCAGCCAGACCGCTAATGTATACTGAAATTGCGACGGATGCTTTGCATGAATGGGCTTTGGCGACGTGAGATAAAGGCGCCGATCTACGACGCCTCGAACGGTTGGTTCAGGTCGCTGGGCGTTGTGCCTGCTGCGCGTTCCCTAAAGGGATCTCTGGGCTCCGACTGGGTGATTGTT
>NZ_JAMYRV010000099.1:0-1611 GCF_040321555.1 Mesorhizobium sp. M0317
CCCGCTCGGCGGCCGATGCGACGGAGTATTTCCAGATCCCGACCGGACGTGTGGTCGAGATCGGCACGCAGGTGGCGATCTGAGGTTTCCGGCAGCCTTTGACGCCACGCACCGGTCATTGCGGGGCAAGCCCTGCGCTGGGAACATGGTAGCCCTACCGTCACGGCACTTGATATTGCATCGCAGCAAGCGTAGAGCACCGCGCGCTTATCGGAGTGTCGTCCATGGCCCTTACCAATGCTGGTATTGAGGCAGAACCCGTCGAACAATCGAGCCATCCCGAAATCGAACAGCACAGCACCAAAGTTCTGATGCTGGGCGCGCTCGGTGTGGTCTATGGCGACATCGGCACCAGCCCGATCTACGCCTTCCGGGAAGCGCTTGTTGCGTCCTCCGGCGGCGAAATCGCCGAGCGCGGCGATATTCTGGGCGTGCTGTCGCTGATCATCTGGTCGTTGACGATTATCGTCACCATCAAATACATCATGTTCGTGCTCAGAGCCGACAACCGAGGCGAGGGCGGCGTGCTGTCGCTGATGGCGCTGGCGCGCGGCAGTTTCCCGACCCGCTCGGCGATCATCCTGGCCATCGGTATTGTCGGCGCGTCATTGTTCTTCGGTGACGCCGTCATCACGCCGGCAATCTCGGTGCTTTCGGCGGTTGAAGGCATGAATGTCGTTACCCCGACCTTCCAGCCCTACGTCGTGCCGCTGACGCTGGTCATCCTGGCGATCCTGTTTTCGGTGCAGCGCTTCGGGACCGGCGGTGTGGCGCTGATCTTTGGCCCGATCACGGCGGTCTGGTTCCTGGCTATCGGTCTTTCGGGCTTGAACCACATCATCGCCGATCCCGAAATCCTGTGGGCGGTCAGCCCGCACTACATCGTCGCCTTCCTGATCAATTCGCCCGATGTCGCCTTCGTCACCATCGGCGCCATCTTCCTCGCCGTCACCGGCGCCGAAGCGCTTTATGCCGATCTCGGCCATTTCGGCCGCAAGCCCATCGTGCTCGCCTGGCTGGCCATCGTGTTTCCCTGCCTACTGCTAAACTATGCCGGGCAGGGCGCTTTCGTGCTGGCGAAGAACGGTCACGTCGGCCATCCATTCTTCGAGATGAACGAAGGCTGGACGCTGATCCCGATGGTGGTATTGGCAACCGCGGCGACGGTCATCGCCAGCCAGGCGGTCATATCGGGCGCCTTCTCGCTGACCAGGCAGGCGGTGCAGCTCAATATGCTGCCGCGCCTCGAAATCCTGCACACGTCGGAACGGCAGTCGGGCCAGATCTACATGCCGCGCGTCAATGTTTTGCTGGCGTTGGCGGTGATGTTGCTGGTCGTCGGTTTCGGCGAATCGAGCAAGCTGGCCTCCGCCTATGGCATCTCGGTGACCGGCAACATGCTGGTGACGACGGTGCTGCTGTTCGTCGTCATGACGCGCATTTGGAAATGGCGGCTGTGGGTGGCGGTGGCGATGACGGCGGTGTTCGCGTTCATCGACATCGGCTTCTTCGCCTCCAACATCGTGAAGGTGTTCGAGGGCGGCTGGGCGTCGCTTGCGGTGGCCTTCACCATCGTTCTGGCGATGTGGACCTGGGTGCGCGGCAGCCGCT
>NZ_JAMYRV010000100.1:0-1554 GCF_040321555.1 Mesorhizobium sp. M0317
CGAAAAATACTCCTAATGATGTCCCTGCCTGAGTCGTTCATATTCGTCATCGGACAATTGGAGAAATCGATTGCTTGGATAGGCATACATTTATGAAATGAATGCACTCTCGTTCGCTTCGCCCTTCGCCGAGCAGTTGCGGGCTCGCAGGCGGCGGGGACGCGCCCAGGCAATCGGCCGAACATTCACACTCAAAGAACGGTCCAGGAAACTTTGTAACCGGTCGTTCTGGTTGAGCCGCCCTCGGAAGAACGGGCATGGGGATGTGTTGCCGAGTCGCGCCGGCACTGCCCATTGCGAGCAAGGGAAGTGGCGGCGAATGGAGCTCGGAACGTCATTGTTCTGGTGAATGCCGGACACCGGGATCCTCCATGTCAGCGCGCTCTGCCACGTTATCCTGTGTAGACTCGATGGCCTTCAGGACTTTGGAAGGCGCACCGAATGATCGCTGCCGTCCACCTTCCATCACCAACACCAAATCCACGGCGCGGATGGCGCTCGGCCGATGGGCGACGACAACCGCAATGCCCTTGCGCTCGCGCACGGAGGCGATCGCATTAACGACTGCAGCCTCGCCTTCCGCATCGAGATGGGCATTGGGTTCATCCAGCACAACAAGGAAAGGGTCTCGATAAAGGGCACGGGCAAGACCGATAAGCTGGCGCTGCCCGGCGGAAAGTGCCGATCCGGCCTCACCAATCGGAGTTTCGTATCCGTGCTCAAATCGGAGGATCAGTTCGTGCGTGCCCGCTGCCTTCGCCGCGGCGACAATAGCCTCAGGGTCAGGATCATCTTCAAAACGAGCAATGTTTTCGGCAATGGTGCCGTCGAACAGTTCAACACCTTGCGGCAGATAGCCGATGTGACGGCCTAGTGCTTCCCGGTCCCATTGATCGAGGCTTGCGCTGTCGATGCGAACCTTCCCGGCGACCGGCGTCCATGCGCCGACGATGGCGCGCGAGAGTGTCGACTTGCCCGAGCCCGATGGACCGATGACCCCGAGTGCGCTTCCCGCCTGAATGGCAAACGCAATGCCGGTCACGGTCGGCTTGCTTTCGCCGGGCGGAACGATTGTCACGCTTTCGAGGCGCAGTTCGCGTTCAGGTTCAGGCATTAGCATGACAGGAGCGGTTTCAGGAACCTTTTCCAAGAGGTCCTCCAGCCGCGCCCAACCCTGGCGCGCCATGAGGAAGGGTTTCCAGCTTGAAATGGCGAGATCGACCGGAGCCAGCGCACGCCCCATCATGATCGAACTGGCAATCATGACCCCGGCCGTAGCCTCTTCCCTGACCACAAGGTACGCACCGACGGCAAGAATGGCCGATTGCAGCAGCACGCGCAGCGACTTTGAAATGGCACCCAGCCCACCTGCCACGTCCCCAGCTTTCCGGTTGGCGGCCAGACACTTGGCATTGGCCTTTTGCCATCGGGCAGCGATCCGCTTTCCAAGACCGAGAGCTTGCACGACCTCGGCATTGCAACGCGCTGCTTGCAGCAGACCATTGCGTGCCATGTTGTGGGCAACGGTATCGCTTATCGGCCCTTGCGAGAGAG
>NZ_JAMYRV010000101.1:0-1451 GCF_040321555.1 Mesorhizobium sp. M0317
GCGCCCTGCACCATGAGCGGCGGAAGGGTACTTGGCATGATGTGCCGCCAAAGCACCTTCGGCAGGCGTGCGCCACCGCAAATTGCGGCCTCCACATAGGGACGCTCCCGAACAGCCAGGACAACCGAGCGAACCAACCGCGTGACGCTCGGCAGCTGAGGGATGACAATGGCGACGATAAGGATGCCCATCCCCGGTCCGGTCAGAGAAATGAGCGCAATCGCCAGCAGAATCGTCGGGATCGACATGAGGCCGTCCATGACCCGCATGACGACATTGTCAAAGCTACGGTTGTAGCCTGCAAGTACACCGATCAGGAGACCACCCAGAGCGGCAGCTGCCGCCGCCGACAATCCTACCATGAGAGAGATCCTTGCCCCGAACACCGTTCGTGCAAAGACGTCGCGGCCAAGATTGTCGCTTCCGAACCACATCGCCATGGAAGGTGGCTGAAGCCGTTTGAATGGATCCATGCTCACCGGATCGCCGGCGTAAAGCGGGGCAGCGAGTGCCAGAAGGATCAAGAGCGCCAAGATGCCGCCGCCTACAAAAACCAGCGGATGCCTTCTTGCGAGACGGGGAAGGCCTGATATTCGCAGCCGGCCCATCGGCACGGTTTCAACTGGTGCGGAAAGAAGGGTCATATCAGTACCGGATGCGTGGATCGATCAGCGTATAAGCCAGATCGACCGCGAGGTTGATAAGGACGTAAAGACCCGAAACAAGGATAAGCACGCCTTGAATGATGGGATAGTCGCGGTTGTTGATCGCATCGACGACCAGGCGACCGACACCGGGTATGTTGAACACCGTTTCCGTGATGACGACGCCGGAGATCAGATACGCCACACTCATGCCGATGACGGTCAGGATTGGGACACCGGCATTCTTCAAAGCATGGTGGAAGAGCATGGAATATGACGAGGCGCCCTTGGCTGCGGCCGTCCGCATATAATCTTCCGACAGAACTTCGAGCATACTCGTGCGTACAATTCGTGCAAAGTATGCGACATAGGGAAAGCTTAAAGCCAATGTAGGCAGGATCAGGTGCACAAACCAAGGCCCTAAGCCATGGTCAAGAGGCTCGTATCCCTGAACCGGCAGCCAGTGCATGCTGATGGCTAGAAAGTATATCAGAACATAACCGAAGACAAACACCGGGACGGAAAAACCAAGTGCCGCAAAGGCGGTGAGGAAACGGTCAATGAAGCCGCCAGTTCGCCAGGCGGCAAGGATGCCGAATGAGATCCCGACCGTCACCGAAAGGCTCAGCGTCAGGATCGACAGGGAAATGGTTGGCTCGAGCCGCTGAGAGATCAGTTGGAGAACCGGGTATCCAGTAAAAATTGAAGTCCCGAAGTCGCCGCTGACGATGCTGAGCGCCCAGTGAACGAACTGAACCGGCATCGGCTGGTTAAGCCCCAGCTGCTCGCGGATGCCGGCGACCATCT
>NZ_JAMYRV010000102.1:0-1378 GCF_040321555.1 Mesorhizobium sp. M0317
AGCGCGTTGCGGACGTTGGTATAGACCTTGTCGCGCAGGATGTCGCCGTCACCGCCGGCCGGATAAATGGTCGAAATAGCATCGTTCATGGCCCCGTCAGTAGCACTGATCGCTTAAAGGCGTCCAGTTCATGATGCAGATTGTCGTGTTTATTGCATATGTGTGAAAGATTTGTGATGCAAATGTGTATAATATGTGATATTAGTTGTGCGTGGTGATGTGACGGGACTGTGTGTCTGATCCTGAGGAGCGGAATCTGCCAATGACCAAGCGACTTCCGGAAAGAGGCGCTGCCTGGGCCGATATCAAGGGGCGGCTCGAGGCGTCCAAGGCCGGAGACTACGCGTGGAACCGCGGGCGATTGCCGCTCTACGTTTACTGGCGCGACGAGGAGCTGTGCCAAGTCGCTAGAGAGGCGGCCTCCATGTTTTTTGTGGAGAACGGCCTCGGCAAGCGGGCGTTTCCGAGCGTGCAGCAATTGGAGCAGGAGGTAGTTGCAATGACGCTTGGCCTCCTGAATGGCGGTGCACATTCGGTCGGCAATTTCACGTCAGGAGGAACCGAAAGCATTTTTCTTGCCGTCAAGACCGCGCGCGACTTCGCCCGGGCAGAACGGCGGATCGCGGGGCGCCCAAAGGTGGTTGCACCTCAATCGGCTCATCCGGCCTTCGATAAGGCGGCACATTATCTCGATATGGAGGTTGTGCGCACTCCGCTTCGCAAGGACTTTCGTGCCGACCTCGGTGCGATGAAGGAGGCGGTCGACGAAAACACTGTCATGCTTGTGGCCTCGGCGCCCGCTTATCCCCACGGGGTGTTTGATCCGGTCGAGGAGATCGCTGGCATCGCCCGTGCAAAAGATATATGGCTGCACGTGGACGCCTGCGTCGGTGGCCTACTTGCGCCGTTTGTCCGCGATATCGGCTACGACGTTCCGCCTTTCGATTTCAGCGTCGAGGGTGTGACCAGCATTTCGGCTGATCTGCATAAATACGGCTTCACCGCAAAGGGGGCGTCGATAGTCCTGTTTGCCGACGCGACGTATCAAAAGCATCTGCGGTTTCACTTCAGCGACTGGCCGCGCGGCAACTACATCACGGACACGTTCCTGGGAACCCGCGCGGCAGGCCCGGTCGCCTCAGCCTGGGCGGTGATGCACTATCTGGGCGCGGAGGGCTATCGCGAGATCGCGCGCACGATCATGGAAACCAAGGCGCGTTTCGCCGAGGGTATCGCCGCGATTGCCGGCTTAGAGATACTGAAGCCGAACGATCTCTCCTTTCTCCTTTACCGCTCGGTTGACGACGGCGTCGACATTGATGGCGTCGCCGAGGGTATGGCCGACAGGGGCTGGTTTGTCGGACGATGCAATGCGCCA
>NZ_JAMYRV010000103.1:0-1318 GCF_040321555.1 Mesorhizobium sp. M0317
ACGGCGCGCCATCATGATGCGCCGGATTCGTCAGTGGTTGATCTGAATCCCCCCGCACCGTTCGAGTTGCGTGACCATGCTCGTTCTGTGCCGGCGGCGGTGCAGCCAGATCGCCCAAAAGTGGTCTCCGGTCCCGACAAGGGTCCTCTTTATTCCAACGATGCGACCCTTGTCGAAGGGCTGAGGTCAGCACTCTATGCCGGTAAGATCGGGGAGATCACGGTCAAGCGCCATGTAGATATTCTTTTCGGCTTTGGTCATTGGCTCGTTGAAAATAACAAGCTGGGGATTGCGGATCGGCTTCACGATTCGTCGCTGGATCGGGATCGCAAGGAGTACGAGATCTGGGGTGGCCCCTCGGCCGTGGCTGGGTCACTGGGTCGTCTCAAGACGTGGGCGGGCGGAGCGCCAGTGGTGGGCCGCCCTGCCCTGAATCCCCACCCTGCCGACGCCGTGCTCATCAGAGAGTACACAGCGGCTCTCATCAAAGCGTACGAGGCAGCGCCGACCGGGCCGAAACCCCGTACCGTTGAGGTCTATGGGTCTGCTCTTAGACGTTTCAGTCAATGCCTGGTTGAAAACAAAAAGCCGGGGATTGCGGATCGGCTTCACGAGCGGTCGCTGGATGAAGATGCCAAGCGCCATATGAAAACCGCTGACATCAGTGCACTAACTCATCTCCGGAAGTTCGCACTCGGGCGCGAAATTGCCCTTGCTGCTCGTCCGGAAGACGCAGTCGGCATGGAGGCTCGTGCCATTGGGGACGCCGCTGCGCAGACCGCGGCACAAGCTCATGGCCACGCAGGAGAGCAGGGACCCATCTCTCGAGCTCAACAAGTCGCGCCAGCGCCGTTTGAACGGCACTTGGGCAAGAAGCGCGAGGCCCAGGACGGACTGACGAGTACACTTGACAGGGGCAACCTCGTGAACAGCGGGGGCGTCATCATAAACAATGAACATTACACAGCGCTGTTGAGACCGGCGAAGAGGCAGAGGACTGATAATCCGCAAAGCCGCGCCATGGGGCGGCAACTGAGCGAAGCAACCACGACGTCCATCAGCCAAGCCTCCGATCAAGCCCGAGCGGACCTAATGGCTTCCTTCAGAAGCAGGGAGCGCTCCGACGCGGGGCGTTGAGCTCCATGGCTGGGGTCAAGCAGAACAGCTCTCTTGACGACAGAGGGGCTGATGCGATCTCCGGACCGGTAGCTCTCGCCGTAATTGATCAGGCTGACCCCAATCTCCAGCATAGCTCACTGTCACGCGGCCAACGTGCCTCCGTAGCTAACATCTACGTCAGCGTTGAAGAAGTACCCTG
>NZ_JAMYRV010000104.1:0-1286 GCF_040321555.1 Mesorhizobium sp. M0317
CCACCCATCAAGTGGGTGCATTGCCATGGGAAGCGCAGCCCATGATGCAAGGGAGCGGACAAGAACACGCCGCGGCGCCGTACGCAGGAGGCAGTGGGTCGATGCTGGGTGCCTCGGTGCTGCAGCCGGGTCACTCAACGGCGCGCCATCATGATGCGCCGGATTCGTCAGTGGTTGATCTGAATCCCCCCGCACCGTTCGAGTTGCGTGACCATGCTCGTTATGTGCCGGCGGCGCCTGCCGGGCCAGCGTTCGCCAGGGCAGAGGAGACGCCCTCCGCGGTTGGCGAGGCCGCGGTGGCCGAAACGCTGGCTCGGTTGCAAAAGCAGATGGTCGATGCTGACTTGTCGGGATATTTCGACTCGATTCCGCACGCGGACCTTCTACGATCGCCATGGGAAGCGCAGCCCATGATGCAAGGGATCGGACAAGAACACGCCGCGGCGCCGTACGCCGGAGGCAGTGGGTCGATGCTGGGTGCCTCGGTGCTGCAGCCGGGTCACTCAACGGCGCGCCATCATCATGCGCCGGATTCGTCAGTGGTTGATCTGAATCCCCCCGCACGGGTCGAGTTGCGTGACCATGCTCGTTCTGTGCCGGCGGCGGTGCAGCCAGATCCTCCAGTAGTGGTCTCCGGTCGCGACAAGCGTCCTCTTTATTCCAACGATGCGACCGTTGTCGAAGGGCTGAGGTCAGCATTGGAGAGCACGGTCAAGCGCCATGTAAATTCTCTTCTCGGCTTTGGTCGTTGGCTCTTTGATAATAACAGGCCGGGATTTGCTGCTCGGCTTCACGAGGAGTCGCTGGATCCGGATCTCAAGGAGTACGAGAGCAAGAGTGGCTCCTCGGACGTGGCTAGAGCAGTGGGTCATCTCAAGACGTGGGCGGGCGGAGCGCCAGTGCTGGACCGCGCCGCTGTCCTGAATAATCCCGACCCTGCCGACGCCGCGCTCATCAGAGATTATACAGCGGCTCCCATCAAAGAGTACAAGGCAGCGCCGACCGGGCCGAATCCCGGTACCATTCAGACCTATGGATCTGCTCCTAGAGGTTTCAGTGAATACCTGGTTGAAAACCACAAGCCGGGGATTGCGGCTCGGCTTCACGAGGGGTCGCTGGATGAAGATGCCAAGCGCTATAACAACTCCGGTGGGATCAGTGCACTAGCTCATCTCCGGAAGTCCGAACTCGGGCGCGAGCTCCCTGGGAAAGCTAATGAAGACGACGCTGTTCTGGCATCGTCTTTCGTGCCTACTGGGCCCCATCACCAAGCCTCGGATCCCGCA
>NZ_JAMYRV010000105.1:0-1267 GCF_040321555.1 Mesorhizobium sp. M0317
CACAGGTTCAAATCCTGTCCCCGCAACCAACAAAAAAAGCCCGCTTCACGCGGGCTTTTTGCGTTCGGACCGTGCTCGATGGCGATTTTAACCTGCACCAGGGGTCGGAAGCAGGCGAAGCCGACGCCGTGGGACAGAAAAGCCAAATCATGACCCCCAACCGCCCGCAGCTCGCAGGCCTTTTTGTATTCGGCACCTTTGCCCACGCGAAGCCGGTTGGCTCCCGGCTCTGTCAGCGCGGCAACCGCCACGCGCCGGCGCGATGGTGACCGGACGCTTTGGATCCTGCAAAACCAGGCGACGAACCATTCTCTCGCCATCAGATCTTTGAAAACGAACCGTGATCGTGCGCTTCCAATCATTGCTATCTATTGTTACCGGGCTTTGATCGGCGCCATAATCTTCCAGGAGGTTGCCGTGCCCGACTACGCTCTGAACGACCACTATGAGAGCTTTACCAGGAAGCAGCTCGAATCAGGCCGCTACAACAATGCCAGTGAGGTTGTTCGCGCCGGCCTGCGTATGCTCGAGGATTTCGAGGCGGAGCGGGAAAGATGGCTGCGCGAGGAGGTTCCGGCGCGCCTGACCGAGCTCCGGCAGGATCCGGCTAAACTAAGGGCATCCCTGTCGAGACAGTTTTTTCGCGGCTCGAGGCGCGTCATCACGCGAAGCAGGCGAAAGCCAAATAGGCAATGGAGTACCGCATTGTCTTCCACCCCAAGGCGGAAACTGAACTCGACCAGCTCTATGACGACATAGCCGACCCGTGCGTCGCCGGCGATCGCTTGGAATTTCGTTGTCGGCATCGCGACCATTTCCTGAGCGTGTCCACTTTTCCACAGTGCGGCACAGAGCGGGTCGAGATCATGCCTGGTCCGCGGGTTATCGGCTACCGGCGTGCCCTCAGCATTGCTTTCGCAGTCGATGCCGAACGGGTCGTGATCCTGGGTGTCTTTTTCGCGGGCCGGAACAGGAATTGCTGGAAGGCCGGCTCTGAAGCACTGCTCAGACTGGCGTGGGGATCGACACTCGCCAGGAGGCGATTCTCAGGCCGATGGTACGCATCTGCCGTCGAGGGGTGGGGGCTTGTTGGAAGAGTGAACCGCGGCGGAACGCCACTCACAATTTCAGCCAAGCCAGCTCACGAATTTCCGCCCCGTGGATATCTCCACGAGAAATCGAAAAAACATCGTCGATGACTGTTGACAGTTCTGGTTGGTGGCGACTATATACGCCTCACGAACGAGGGCGGTGCGCCGCTGGCGGC
>NZ_JAMYRV010000106.1:0-792 GCF_040321555.1 Mesorhizobium sp. M0317
CTGACGATGCTGAGCGCCCAGTGAACGAACTGAACCGGCATCGGCTGGTTAAGCCCCAGCTGCTCGCGGATGCCGGCGACCATCTGTGGCGTGGCCCGGTCGCCAGCGATGATGTCCGCTGGGTCCCCGGGCGCCAGCCTCAACAGCAGGAAGACAAAGATCCCGACCATCGCCATGACGGCGATGGTCGAGAGCAATCTGCGCAGGATGTAGGAAGCCACCGCTCAAGCCTTCTCCATGTTCCACATAGGAATGAGCCCTCCCGGCATCTCGATCAAGCCACTCAGCGTCTTGCGGCGCGCGATCGGCCGGAGTGTTTGACCCAAGTAGATCTCGCCGACGAAGTCCCACCAGATCTTTTGCATCTCTCGCGCCAGAACCTTGCGTTCTTCGAGCGTTTCGACATCCGCCCATTTGGCACGAAGAGCCTCGTATTCGTCGTTCTTCGGCCAGCCGTACCAACCTTTGTCGCCATTCGCGCTTTGGAAGACGCTCGCGATCGGATCGGTGAGCGCGTTACCGGAATCGCTCGTGATGAAGATGCTCCATCCACCGCTCTCGACAGGCCCCTTGTTTGAGCGGCGCGCGGCGACCCCGCCCCAATCGCTCGGTGCAAGCTCGGCGTCGACCCCGATCTTCCGCAGGGTGGCCGCAAGTAGCTGCGCGGCGTCGCTGATCCATGCAATGCTGGTGGGCTGGAGAATGACGACCTTTTCGCCGGCGTATCCAGACTCCTTCAAGAGTTGCTTGGCCTTTTCCGGGTCGCCGCCCTTCTTGAACCATCCCGTGTTC
>NZ_JAMYRV010000107.1:0-789 GCF_040321555.1 Mesorhizobium sp. M0317
TGGTGACGAAGTAGGGCGAGAGATAGCCGCGGTCGAACTGCATGCCTTCGACGACTTCCAGCTCGGTCTCGGCGGTCTTGGCTTCTTCAACCGTGATGACGCCTTCATTGCCGACCTTCTGCATCGCTTCGGCGATCATGGCGCCGACCGACTCGTCGCCATTGGCCGAGATCGTGCCGACCTGGGCAACTTCCTCGGAGGTCTTGATCTTCTTGGCAGCCTTGCCGAGAGCCGCGACGACTTCGGTCACGGCCAGGTCGATGCCGCGCTTCAGGTCCATCGGGTTCATGCCGGCGGCAACGGCCTTGTGGCCTTCCTGGACGATCGACTGCGCCAGGACGGTCGCGGTCGTGGTGCCGTCGCCGGCGATGTCGTTGGTCTTCGAAGCAACTTCGCGGACCATCTGCGCGCCCATGTTTTCGAACTTGTCTTCAAGCTCGATTTCCTTGGCGACGGTGACGCCGTCCTTGGTGATGCGCGGTGCGCCGAACGACTTGTCGATGACGACGTTGCGGCCCTTGGGGCCGAGCGTGACCTTCACTGCGTCGGCGAGGATGTTGACGCCGCGCAGCATGCGCTCGCGGGCGTCGCGGGAGAATTTTACGTCTTTAGCAGCCATTTTTTAGCTCCTGGCAGGGGGCTTGCGATCAAGCCCGAAATTAGTTGACGGTGAGGCCGATGATCAGCCGATGATGCCCATAATGTCGGATTCCTTCATGATCAGAAGGTCTTCGCCATTGAGCTTGACTTCGGTGCCCGACCACTTGCCGAACAGGATGCGGTCGCCGG
>NZ_JAMYRV010000108.1:0-762 GCF_040321555.1 Mesorhizobium sp. M0317
ACCCCAATCTCCAGCATAGCTCACTGTCACGCGGCCAACGTGCCTCCGTAGCTAACATCTACGTCAGCGTTGAAGAAGTACCCTGCGCCACGGGATGTTTTGACCAGGCGAGGGTTGGCCGCATCAGCCTCCAGCTTTCGGCGCAAGCGCATGATTAGGACATCGATACTTCGATCGTACACCTCTTCTCCACGCACTCGGCTCGCGAGCAAAAGCCGTTCTCTGGATAGCACGTTGCGGGGGTTCTCCAGAAATGCGATCAACAGATTGAACTCACATGCGGTAAGCTTGACCTCGCCACGCTCCGCACAGATCAGTCGCCGCTGCTTCACGCTGAGCTTCCAGGCCCCAAAGCGAAATGAGCGCTGCTCTCTGGTTCGCGGACTAGAAATGCGCTGGCGTAGCGCTACTCGAATGCGGGCCAAGAATTCGCGCATCCCGAAAGGCTTGGGAATGAAATCGGTTGCGCCGAGCTCCAGTGCAACCACTTTTTCCGCCTCATCAAGCCGGTCGCCGCTGATCACTATGATAGGAACATCCGATTTTGTCGCCAGATTGCGGACGATCGCAAGTCCATCCTCCCGGCCTAGGTTAAGGTCAACAACCACGAGATCGACTGGCTCACGTGAAAGAACATAGTCAAACTGCTTGCTATCGTGGACTGCGGTTACCTTCAGGGCATGCATCGTGAGATACTCGGCGATGAGGCGCCGCATTGCGGCATCATCGTCAATGACAAGAACATGTTTCAACGGCACACCT
>NZ_JAMYRV010000109.1:0-739 GCF_040321555.1 Mesorhizobium sp. M0317
CTCGAACGGTTGGTTCAGGTCGCTGGGCGTTGTGCCTGCTGCGCGTTCCCTAAAGGGATCTCTGGGCTCCGACTGGGTGATTGTTGGCGGCGGTGCCTGCGGCCTGGCGACGGCGCGATATCTCGCCTTGCTGAAACCGGATGATAGAATTGCGCTGATTGAAGCTTCCCGGATCGGCTTCGGTGCCTCCGGGCGCAATTCGGGCTTCATGCTGGACCACAACACTCACGGCCATACCAAATCCCAAGCAGTCACCCACCGCAACAATGCCATCTGCTCTGCCGGAACCGAACTGTTACGTGAGCTGGTTCAGACGCATGGCATAGAATGTGACTGGAGCGACTGGGGTCGAATCTATGTCTCGGCGGGCGTTTCCGGTGATCGACACTTGCGCGATCTGCAAGCTGCCTATGAGCGGGACAACATTTCATACGCCCGGCTTGAAGGCGATGAGATGGCACAACTCGTCGGAACTAAATTCTATCGGGCGGGCTTAAAAGTTGGCGGTAACGGCTTGGTGAATCCCGCGGCGTTGATGAGGGGCCTTGCCGCGACTTTGCCGCCAAACGTGGAAGTCTTTGAGGACACTTGTGTACGCTCTTGGCGAGGCGGACCAATTATTGAAGTAGTTACTGATCACGGTGAAGTGCGTGCCAAAAACATCATCTTCTGCACCAGTGTATTCTCGGGCGAATTTGGCATTGCGCGCAACCGCATTGCGCCGGTCGCACTGTTTGCC
>NZ_JAMYRV010000110.1:0-736 GCF_040321555.1 Mesorhizobium sp. M0317
GCAAGGGGAAAGGCAAGGAGGCCAAGCTCAGCTTCATGGGGCACGGGCTGATGGAGAACCGGCATGGTCTTCTGGTTGATGCCTGCCTGACGCTGGCCGACGGGCATGCCGAACGAGTGGCGGCTCTGCACATGATCGAACCCCGCGCCGAGCGACCGCAAGCCATCACCCTCGGCGCCGACAAGGCCTATGACGCGGAGGACTTCATTAACGAGTTGCGCTCGATGAAGGTGACGCCACACGTGGCGCAGAACACGAACGGGCGCCGTTCCGCTATAGATCGTCGCACGACCCGGCACGTCGGCTATGTCGTCAGCCAGCGCATCCGCAAACGCATCGAGGAGGCGTTCGGCTGGATCAAGGTCATCGCAGGTCAAGAGAAGACGAAGTTCCGCGGTCGCGACCGCGTCGGATGGGCCTTCACCTTCGCGGCTGCCGCCTACAATCTGGTGCGGCTGCCCAAGTTGATCGCGGTGCCGACATGAGCGCGCCGGCGGACTGCAAGCTGATTGACCGCTGGCATATCGTCGAGGCCGATCTGTGGGATTGCGGCTATCTCAGCCTCTGCGGTCCCGCCATGGTCACCATCGGGGCCGACAACACCGGTGAGATCGCCTTTGGCGCTCTGCAAGCCAGCCTCGATCTCAACTACGGTCCCTCGATGGTATTCTTCACATGGGCCGGCTTCGACGAAATGGACGAAGCCACTGGTGATGGCTCCGCCGAACTACTCGAC
>NZ_JAMYRV010000111.1:0-723 GCF_040321555.1 Mesorhizobium sp. M0317
ATCTTATTGATCTCGACGGTGTCCGGCGGCAAGCGACCGCCGAGGATATGCGCACGCTGATGAAGCTGCACCACGTAAACCCGGCAATCCACTACAACGGCGGCTACACGCTCGAGCCGATGGACATCTCGGTGCCGCACCGACACTTGCACATGGTGGAATCCTCGTTCCTCACCACCGACAAACCTATTATGGGCTCGTCTCAGTCCGAGTTTCAGGCGCAAGACAGTCTGGACATGGCGAAGATCGTTTTCGGCGAGGAATTCGTGGACGAGAACGTTGTCATGACCGCGTTCCTCAACTGCAACTCACCGCTCGTTTGGGACCAAACGCAGCTTGAATCGCTACGCTTATACGCGGCTCATAACCAGGCGCTTCTGCTTTCGCCTTTTGTACTTTATGGCGCTTCCACGCCTGTGCACGTGCTCGCCGCAACGGCGCAGATAGTGGCTGAGGTTATTGCTGGTGTAGCGTTCAGCCAAATCATCCGTCCCGGATGTCGTGCATTAATGGGTGTGGCACCGATGGGCGTTTACATGAAGAGCGGTTCGCCAACATTCGGTTCGCCAGAGGTGGCGCTTGCAATGTTCATATTTGGGCAGATGGCCAGATTCTACGGCATTCCATGGCGGACGAATGGCGCCAAATCCGGATCGAAGGGGGATGACCTCTACGCTGGTTACGATTCTATTCTGAAAGTTTATCCTGCGATTCTTGGCGGGT
>NZ_JAMYRV010000112.1:0-682 GCF_040321555.1 Mesorhizobium sp. M0317
ATTTCCACGGTCAGCCACGAATTGCGCACCCCGTTGACCTCCATCCGCGGCTCGCTTGGCCTGATCGCGGCCGGTGTTGCCGGCGAACTGCCGCCGAAGGCCGCCAATCTCGTCAACATCGCCCACACCAATAGCGAAAGGCTGGTTCTCCTCATCAACGACATTCTGGATATCGAGAAGATCGAATCGGGCGTGATCACCTTCAAGATCAAGCAGATGCCTGTCCGTCAGGTGCTAGAGCAGGCCATTGCCGCCAGCTCCAACTACATGGCTGACAGCCGGATCAAGATCGTTCTGATCGACGATGCCCCGCGCGCTGAGGCCAACATCGATCCGGATCGCCTGCATCAGGTGATGGCGAACCTTCTGTCGAACGCGATCAAGTTCTCGCATGCTGATGGCACCGTCACGGTGAAATTCCAGCGTCGTGACGGCGACATGCTGCGTATTTCCGTCATGGACCAGGGCACTGGCATCCCGGAGGCTTTCCGCGGCCGTATATTCGGAAAATTCGAGCAGGCGGACGCTTCCAGCACGCGTAAGATAGGCGGCACCGGCCTGGGGTTGAGCATCGTCAAGGCCATTACCGAAAAACTTGGCGGAGCCATTTCCTTCGAAACCGAGGAAGGCAAGGGAACCTCGTTCCACCTCGACCTTGCAGAAGCACGCAGGCACCACCCAA
>NZ_JAMYRV010000113.1:0-678 GCF_040321555.1 Mesorhizobium sp. M0317
TGTTTTCGGCGGCGGAGCTAGACCAGAAACTAGGTGATCGCGTGCAGGCCATCCTGACCAAGACCAGGGCGTCGGAAATCGATGTCGCAAAGCTGGTCAGGAGCATGTTGGTTTCGTCCCGCACCCAACCTGCCGCGCACGCCAAGGAGTGACGCTCATGCCCACAAGGATTCTCTATGTGGACGACGAGGACGATATCCGCGAAATCGCCCAGATGTCGCTGGAACTCGAGCCGGAGTTCGAGGTGCTGTCCTGCCCGTCCGGCGTGCAGGCGCTCGCCGATGCCGCCGAATGGCGACCCGACCTTATTCTGCTCGACGTAATGATGCCGGACATGGACGGACCAGAGACGCTGCGGCGCCTGGCCGGGTCTGGGGCGACGGCTTCGATACCCGTGGTGTTCATCACCGCGCGCACCCAGACCCATGAGGTCGAACGCTATCTGGCGATGGGGGCGGTAGGGGTCATCGCGAAGCCGTTCGACCCGCTTGCGCTTGCCGGTGAAGTCAAAAGATTGCTTCGACCGCGCGCCTGAGTCGACGTTTGGCTTGAGCACTGAGCGCAGTCTGGCTGCAGACTGAGCGACGCCGTTGACGGCTCCTATACCATGTCTCCTTATTCATCTACTGATTGTGCCGAGATGCAGGCGTAGCGAATCAGGTGGTCTATAATTGCCTA
>NZ_JAMYRV010000114.1:0-650 GCF_040321555.1 Mesorhizobium sp. M0317
ACAGCAGGAAGACAAAGATCCCGACCATCGCCATGACGGCGATGGTCGAGAGCAATCTGCGCAGGATGTAGGAAGCCACCGCTCAGGCCTTCTCCATGTTCCACATAGGAATGAAGCCCCCCGGCATCTCGATCAAGCCACTGAGCGTCTTGCGGCGCGCGATCGGCCGGAGAGTTTGACCCAAATAAACATCGCCGACGAAGTCCCACCAGATCCTTTGCATCTCGTGCGCCAGAGCCTTGCGTTCATCGGACGTTTCAGCATCCGCCCATTTGGCCCGAAGAGCCTCATATTCTTCATTCTTCGGCCAGCCGTACCAACCCTTGTCGCCATTGGCGCTCAAGAAAACTGACCCGATCGGATCGGTGGCGCTGTAGCCGGAATCGCTCGTGATGAAGATATTCCATCCACCGTTCTCGACGGGACCCTTGTTTGGCCGACGCGCGGCGACCCCGCCCCAATCGCTGGGCGCGAGCTCGGCATTGACCCCGATCTTCCGCAGGGTGGCCGCAAGTAGCTGCGCGGCGTCGTTGATCCATGCAATGCTGGTGGGCTGGAGAATGATGACCTTTTCGCCGGCGTATCCAGACTCCTTCAAGAGTTGCTTGGCCTTTTCCGGGTCGCCGCCCTTCTTGAACCATCCCGTGTTC
>NZ_JAMYRV010000115.1:0-638 GCF_040321555.1 Mesorhizobium sp. M0317
GAACAGCCGAGCATCACGATCAGTGGTCGAGGCATGCGTCTCGTTCGAGCGCTTCTGGCCATGGAAGTCCGCCTCCTCATTGCGCCCGCCACCCGACGGTGGCTCATCCAAGCCGTCCTTCCGCTTGAAGCTCTTCATCGACGCCCAGGCCTCGATCAAGGTGCCGTCGACTGAGAAGTGATCCGTGGAGAGAAGCTTCTTCACCTTGGGCTGCGCCAGGACAGCGTTCAAGAACTTCGCCGCGATGTCGCCCTCCAGCAGCCGGTCGCGGTTCTTCGAGAAGACCGAGTGATCCCAGGCCGCGTCGTCAACGCCGATGCCGACGAACCAGCGGAACAGAAGATCGTATTCCAGCCGCTCCATCAAAAGCCGTTCAGAGCGGATCGAATAGAACGCCTGCAACAGCATTGCCCTGAGCAGCTTCTCCGGCGGGATCGAAGGTCGCCCGATCGGCGAATACAGCGCCGCGAAGTCCCGCTCTAACGCTGCCAGCGCCTCATTCACTATCCGACGGATCGCGCGCAGTGGATGATCGCGCCGAACCCGCGCCTCGAGATCAACGTAGCTGAACAACTCGCCAGTTCGATTGTCGCCGCCGCGCACGATTCACCCTCCGCATTCTCGCGAAATGAGTGAAT
>NZ_JAMYRV010000116.1:0-632 GCF_040321555.1 Mesorhizobium sp. M0317
TGCCGTGCAGCACCGACAGCGTCGTGGTGATGTTGGTGGCGCTGCCAGCATCTACGTCGGCAATCGCCAGGCCGGTGACAGAAAGATTGGTGTCCTCGGCGACCGTCTGCAGTGCCGGCACCGTATTCACCGGTGCGTCGTTCACACTGGTGACGTTGATGGTGAAGGTGTTGGGCGACTGGTCGAGGTCGACGCCGCCATTGGCGGTGGTGCCGTCGTCCTGCACCTGGAAGGTGAAGTTGGCATAGCCGGTGCCGTTGGCGTCGGCGGCCGGGGTGAATACCAGCTTGCCGGCGTTGATGTCGGCGACGGAGACGAACTGGCCGGCGGTGACGGGGATGCCGTCATTGGTGAGCGAGCCGGCGCCGGGCAGCGTGGTGATCTCGACGGCCAGCAGGGCATCGGCGCCCGCGGCGCTGGCGGCATCGGTGGGATCGCTGAAGCCGAAATCGGCGGCGGTGAAGGTGTGGGCGCCGTCCTCGTTGACGGTGACGGTGTTGCTGGTGCCAGCGGGTGCGTCGTTCACACTGGTGACGTCGAGCGTCATGGTGTTGGGCGACTGGTCGAGGTCGACGCCGCCATTGGCGGTGGTGCCGTCGTCCTGCACCTGGAAGGTGAAGTTGGCATAGCCG
>NZ_JAMYRV010000117.1:0-581 GCF_040321555.1 Mesorhizobium sp. M0317
ACTGCCTTGGCAAGGTTGGCATGCGGGGCGTCGTGGCCTGGGCGGCGGCGAGCGGGATTGCCGACATTTCGGACGTGGCGTTGCTCGGCCGGCTGCGCAATGCAGGACCATGGCTGCAGCAGTTGATTGGGCACCTTTTGAAGCGCGAGGATGCAGGTTTGGCCAAAGGCCGACTAGTTCGCATCCTCGATGCGACAGCGGTTGCCAAGGCCGGTGCGTATGAGAAGAAGAACAATGGTCTTTGGCGCATGCACTGCGCCTTTGAGCTTGAGCGCGAGCAGTTCGACTTCATCGAGATCACCGATCAGAGCGAGGCCGAGTTGATCGACCGCGTGCCGGTGGTGGCGGGCGAGATCCGCATCGGTGACCGCGCCTATCTGCAGGCCGAGCGGATCGCCAAGGTGATGGCGCAAGGCGGCGATGTTGTTGTGCGCGCGTCGTGGAAAAACGCGCGATGGCTCGACGCCAACGGCAGGGCGTTCGATCTCATCGGCTACCTGGAGAGCTGCCGGGAGGAAGTCTGCGAAACGCCTGCCCGGCTGGCACTCAAGAAGGGCGAGCCTGTGAAGATGCGCCTGATC
>NZ_JAMYRV010000118.1:0-579 GCF_040321555.1 Mesorhizobium sp. M0317
GACCTTTTCGCCGGCGTATCCAGACTCCTTCAAGAGTTGCTTGGCCTTTTCCGGGTCGCCGCCCTTCTTGAACCATCCCGTGTTCTCGTCGTTCGAATAGGACGTTCCGTTTCCAAAGAGCGATGTGACGGTTTGACCGTACCGGGGATCGGGAACCGCGACGCGCAGGAACGCCTCCTGATCGATCAGGTGAAGCATCGCCTGGCGCGCCTTCACGTTATCGAACGGCTTCTGCAGACAATTCATGCGCAGGCACATGACCCAGCCCGTCTTGTCCAGCACTTGCAGGGCGAGGTTGGGATCGTTTTCGATCGTCGAATAAAAATCGACGGGAGGCTGCTCGACGTAATCAATCTCACCCGCCTGCAAGGCTGCGAAAGCAGTCTGCGTATCGCCAATATTGTCCCAGATGACACGATCAACCTTGACAATCTTGCCGCCGGCCAACCCGTCAGACGGCTCCTTGCGCGGCACGTATTTTTCGTTGCGATCGTAGGTGAAGCTCGAGCCCGGCTTCGCAAGGGCCTGATTAAACCTGAACGGCCCTGATCCGATATTCGCGGTCACCTGCTCGGTCGC
>NZ_JAMYRV010000119.1:0-513 GCF_040321555.1 Mesorhizobium sp. M0317
CAATATCCAGGATCACCAGATCGAAGCGATGCCGGCCGATCGCCTCCCGGGCGTCCTTGAGGGTCTTCGCAGAAGTGATCGAGACACCCGAACCCAACCCCTCCGACATCACCGCAAGCACGCCCTCGTCGTCCTCGACATGCAGAATCTTCGGCCTCTGCTCGGTCCTGCCAGCAAGGATCTTGGCAAGGGCGGCGTGAAGCCGCTTTGAATCCACCGGCTTCTCCAGCCAGTCGACAATACCGACGGCGCTGCCGTTCAGCGATCCCCTGGCCTCATCGGCAACGGCGGAGATGACGATGACCGCAATGTCGGAATTGACCGGCGATGCCCTAATGTCGTGGAAGAGCTTGATACCGGATTCCCCCGCCAGCTTGATGTCGAGGGTCAAGGCCACGTATTCGCGGGACCTCAGAAGCGCCGTTGCTGTGGCGATATCGGGTGCGATGTCGCTGGAAAAGCCCTCCGCATCCAAGAGTGCCGCAATCACGGCGGCGACGTCGGATTCGTCTT